>NZ_FKLB01000058.1:103530-205267 GCF_900067035.1 Pseudomonas sp. 1 R 17 | reverse complement strand
CAAGATCAAAAGCCAGAGCAAAAGCAGAGCAAAAGCAGGCTGAGGTCTACCTGCTGGATGGAGATCCAAATGTGGGAGGGGGCTTGCCCCCGATGAGGGAGTGTCAGTTGATGGATTTGGTACTGACCCACTGCAATCGGGGGCAAGTCGAATCGTCGCACCGCCCCTCCCACATTTTTAACCCAGTACACCAGACCCAACTCCGGTCGGCTCTAAGGCCGCCGCGCTTTGGCTTTTGATCTCAAATCGCCCCGTCAAACACGCTGGCCGAACGCAGGCTTTGGAGCGTGGGTAACCCGGCAGGACGCCGGGTTAGCCGCGCTGGGCCAGGGATGGCCCGTCGTGGCGGCCCACGCTCCAAAGCCGGAGTGAGGGCACACCGAGCCTAGGCGAGGTGCCGAGTGGTGGGGCGAGGACCTTTTTACTTTTGGGTCCCTCCAAAAGTGAGCCGCCGTAAGGGCGGAACCCTAAGCCGCCGTTACCGCAGCAACGGATATGTACTCGCTAAAACTCCAAAAAAACGGTCGGCCCGAAGGCCGCCACGGGAGCAAGCTCTTATAGAACAAAATTTATCTCATTAATTTTAAAAATAAATTATTTGCCGATTTATCGGCATGTTCTCTGCGCGAAAGCGCAGCCTGTTTACAGGCTGGGCGGCCTCCCTCGCCACAGACCGCTGAAAGAAGTTGTGTAGATACTTATGCTCATCGGGGGCAAGCCCCTTCCACATTTCTACCGAGTACACCCGGAACAACTCCGGTCGGTCCAGAGGCCACCAAGCTCACCCCCCTCCCGCCATATGCTGCGCAATCCTGCCCCTCAACCACCGCTCCGCCGGGTCATTGTCATGCACCCCACTCCACACCATCGACAACTCCGCCGCATCGATCGCAAACGGCGGATCCTCTGCCCGCAGCGCCGTGCCCTCGGTCAACGCACACGCCGCATAGTCCGGCACCGTGGCAATAATCTGCGTACCGGCCAGCAGCGCCCGCAAGCCACTGAACTGCGGTACCGCCAGCACCACCCGCCGGGCACGGCCGATACGGGCCAGGTCCAGGTCGATATTGCCGCTCAAGTCCCCCGAGAACGACACCATCGCATGGGGCCGTGCGCAATAATCGTCGAGGGTCAGCGGTTCGACGCCGTCATCCCCGCGCAGCACCTTGCAGGGAATGTCCCGCAGTTTCCTGCGCTTGGCATTCGCCGGCAGTTCAGTGGTGTAGCTCACGCCCACCGAGATCTCGCCACTGGCCAGTAATGCGGACATCAGCAGGTAATTGGCGCGGCGTACCACCACGATAATGCCCGGCGCTTCTTCGCGCAGTTGGCTGAGCAACGGCGGGAACAGGCCGAACTCGGCGTCGTCGGACAGGCCGATGCGGAACACCGCACAGCTGGTGGAAGGGTCGAAATCCTTGGCGCGGCTGACTGCGCCTGAAATGGTGTCCATGGCCGGTTGCAGCTCCTTGAGTATCGCCACGGCGCGTGGCGTGGGCTCCATGCCCCGGCCGTTGCGCAGCAGCAACGGGTCGTCGAACAAATCTCGCAGCCGGCCCAATGCCGCACTCACCGCCGGTTGGCCCATGAAGAGCTTTTCGGCGACCCGAGTCAGGTTCTTCTCGAACATCAGCGCTTCGAAAATCACCAACAGGTTCATGTCGACGCGGCGCAGGTCGTTGCGGTTCATGGCGGTATCCAAACGGTTAGCAGGCTGCCAGCTAAGCAGGAAAAACACTGCCTGGATTGCATGCCTGTGCTGTCTTTTTCGTGACCGAACCTGGCGAAATTAACAACGATTAACTCGCCAGCCAGACGGTGGGGCGCCAAAAATGAGCCGGTCTACACTGCATCCATTCACCGGGAACGCTCCCATCGACTGCGGATATTCGTCATGGCCCGACCTGCGTACTGTACTCCTCGCTTATCCGCCACCGGCGGCCTGTGCCCCCGGCGCGAGCGGATCGCCAAGCAATTGATCCTCGCCAACCTCGGGGAAAGCCTGGCGATTGCCGACCTGGCCCAGGCCTGCGCCCTGTCGCGCAGCCATTTTTCCCGCGCATTCAAGTGCACCACCGGGCTGTCGCCCCAGGAATGGATACGCCAGCAACGCATCCAGCGGGCCAAGGAACTGATCACCGGCTCCTCCTTGAGCCTCACGCAAATCAGCCTGGAGTGCGGGTTTTGCGACCAGGCGCATTTCTGCCATATGTTCACGCGCAGCGAGGGCGTCAACCCGATGACCTGGCGAAATCACCAACTGCGTCACAAGCCTCAAGAGATCGCTGCCTAGTGGTCTGCATGCACCTGGAATATGCTGGCCGCTTACTTTTCCCAGAGCATGGCCACCCATGAGTGCCCCACGCGACCAGGCCGTGCATTTCGGCCCTTACCGTATCCACCCGCACCAGCGCCTGGTGCTGGAGGCCGGTCGCCCATTGCGCTTGGGACGGCGGGCCGTGGACATCCTGCTGATCCTGCTGGAGCAGGCCGGCACGGTGGTGAGCAAGCAGGAACTGATCGCCCGGGTCTGGCCCAAAAGCGTGGTGGAAGACGGCAACCTGCGGGTGCACATGGCGGCGCTGCGCAAGGCCCTGGGCGATGGCCAGGCCGGGCAGCGCTATATCGTTACGGTGGCCCAACGTGGCTACAGTTTTGTGGCGCCACTGAGCATCGAGCCGATGAGCCTACCGACCGAAGGCGCCCCCCAACGCCCGAGCCACAACCTGCCGCTGCGACGCACGCGCATGCTTGGCCGCCAGGCCCTGATCGACAGCCTGGTACAGCAGCTGCCCGAGCAGCGCTTTATCACCCTGACCGGCGCTGGCGGCATCGGCAAGACCACCGTCGCCTTGCGCGTGGCGGAATTGTTGATCGGCCATTACCGCGACGGTATTCGCCTGCTGGACCTGGCGCCTCTCAGCGCGCCGTCGATGATCCTGCCCAATCTCGCCGCGCTCCTCGACCTCACCCACACCGAGCACGAACCGTTGCCCGTGTTTGCACGCCGCCTGCAGGAGCACCAGTTGCTGCTGGTGATCGACAACTGCGAACACCTGCTGGACGACATCGCGCTGATCAGCGAGGCCCTGCTGCGCCACGCGCCCCAATTGCACATCCTCGCCACCAGCCGCGAGGCCTTGCGCGCCGAGGGCGAGTCGGTGCAGCGCCTGGAACCCCTGGCCTGCCCGCCCGCCACCGGTAACCGCGCTCAGGCCCTGGGTTATCCAGCCCTGCAACTGCTGATCGAGCGGGCCATGTCCCATCAGGACAGCTTTGAACTGAGCGAAGCCGAACTGCCCCTGGCCATTGATATCTGCCAACGCCTGGACGGCATTCCCCTGGCAATCGAGTTGGTGGCCGCGCAGATCGAGCGCTTCGGCCTGCCCGGCCTGCTGGTGCAGATGGAAGACAACTTTCGCCTGCTCACCCGTGGCCGACGCAGCGCCCTGCCCCGCCATCAAACCTTGCGTGCCACCCTGGACTGGAGCTTCGAATTGCTCACCGGCTGCGAGCAGATCTGTCTGCGTCGCCTCGCGGTGTTCCGCGGTGGTTTCAGCCTGGCCAGTGCGGCGGCGGTAATCGCCGGGCAACAGGTTGCACCGGCCGAGGTGCTGGGTTCGATCACCCAGTTGGTGGCGAAATCCTTGCTCAATGTGGAGGCCGGGGATGACGAGGTGATCTATCGCCTGCTGGACATCACCCGCACCTATGCCCTGGAAAAACTCAGCGTTGCCAATGAACTCGACGCCACCCGTGAACACCACGCCAGGCGCTGCCTGGTGCTGATGAACCAGGCGCAGGACGATTGGGAACAGACCGCCACCCAAACCTGGATCGACCGCTATGCGCCGCTGCGCGAAGACATTCGTGCCGCCCTCGACTGGGGCCTGGGCGACCAGGGCGTGCACCTGCTGGGCATTCGTCTCACCGTCAGCGCCATGCCGTTGTGGCAGGAGCTGTCGCTGCTGCGCGAACACGGCCTGTATGTGGGCAAGGCACTGGCGCGGCTGGGGCAATCGAGCACGCCGAGCCCGCACTTGAACATGGCCCTGCAGTTGGCCTTCGGCAGTTTTTCCTACCACACCCAGGGCGGTACGCCGCAGACCATCGAAGCCTTTGCCCATGCACGGCGCCTGGCCGAAGCCGACAGCAACCTGGTCGGCCAACTGCGCGCGGTGTCGGGGCAAATGGCGGTCAGCCTGTGTGGCGGCAACTACCGCGAGGCCCTGGAGCAAAGCCTGCATTTCGACCGGTTGGGGCCACAGGCAGAACCGTTGCTGGCCCTCAGCGCCCAACGCCTGAGGGTGCTGGCGCAGCACTTCGCCGGCAATCAGATACTGGCGCAGCAGAATGCCGAACAGGTGATCCAGCGCATGGCCCAGAGCGGCCATCTCAATCGGTTTACCCACGGCTTTGGCGTGCAGTACGACCAGAGCGTGGCCTCGTTGACCATCCTCGCGCGCATCCTGTGGCTGCGCGGTTTTCCCGAACGTGCGTGGCGCACCGCCAGCCAGGCGCTGGAGCTGGCGTTGCAGATCAACCACGGCACGTCGATTTGCTACACCCTGGCCCTGGCCGGGGTGGTCATCGCCCATTGCAACGGCGACACCCTTGCAGCCCGCGACCGCTTGGACCTCCTCCTGCAACAGGCGCAAAAGCATTCAGTGCAGTTGTTCCACACCTGGGCGCAATGCTACGAAGGCACGGCGCAGATCGCCGATGTGCAGGGATTGGGGCTGGTCGCAGACATCCTGGTGACCTTCAACGCCCGTGCAGTGGATGAGGCCTTGTTCGAACGCGCCCGGAGCGGTGCGGCCGGCTGGTGCAGCCCGGAGATCCTGCGCGTGCGCGCCGAGGCCATGGCCGATCCCCACGGGGCCGAGGCGCTGCTGCTCGAAGCCCTGGGCCTGGCACACCAGCAAGGCGCGTTGGCCTGGGAACTGCGCTGTGCGGACTCCTTGGCGCGGCTGTGGCAACAGCAGGGTCGTGTGCAGGCTGCTCGCGACCTGCTGGGTTCGGTCTACGCGCGATTCAGCGAAGGCTTCGCCACCCAGGACCTAGTCCGCGTACGCCGCCTGCTCGACGAGTTGCAGGACAAACGGCCGGCCTGAAAACGCTCCCAGGTAATGCCCATAACCCTGCTGCAAACGCGCCACCTGCTGCGGGTTACGCAGGAGTGCCAGGCCATAGCTGCGCACGCTGTTGAGCAGACGATAGCGCGGATAACCCGGACCGGGTTCGAGGCTCAGCAGCGAGGTGCCGACCAGCCGCCCGAGCAGGTACGACAAATCGGCGTGTTCCAGCTCGGTGCCGGCCACCAGCTTACCCAGGGTGGGCAAGGTCACAGCCATCTTGAACAGGCTCAGTTGCAGGAACAGCCAGCGCTCCGGCAGGCTCAGGCGCTCGTAGGTCCAGTCCAGGGCGGCGGTCAGGGATTGGTGGCGCTCCACCGCTGTGCGGCGGCCCCGGGTCAGTACGTGCAATCCACTGTGCAACTGCGCCTGTAGACCGCGCACGCCCAGCGCGTCCACTTGGGCGGCCGCCAGTTCAAGGGCCAGGGGAATACCGTCGAGGCGCCGGCAGATGTCCCGCAACGGCGCCAGGTCCTGTCGGCGCAACACAAAGCCCTGTTGGCCGGCACACGCCCGGGCGACGAACAGTTGCACGGCGGGGAACGCCATGGCCTGTTCAACACTGCCCAGCGCCGACGGCGCCAGCACGCCCAGCGGGGGCACGCGCAGCACCCATTCGCCTGGGGCCTGCAACGCTTCGCGACTGCTGACCAGCACGCTGACCTGGGGCGCATTTTCGCGCAGCGCCCGCAAAAGATGTCGACAGGCACCGAGCAGCAGGTCGGCGCCGTCGAGTACCAGCAGCAATTGCCGGGAGACCAACTGGCGGCACAACTGCGTGACACTGCCGTCGGGTTCCAGATGCAGGATCGTGGCCAGGTGGCGCAGCATCATCAGCGGCGCCTCCACCGTGGCCAGGTCGACCCACCACACACCGTCGCGGTAGCGCGGCAACACGCGCTCGGCCAGGGCCAGGGCCAAGGTGCTCTTGCCCACGCCGGCGCACCCGGTCAGGGTCATCAGGCGCTGCCCGGACACCCGCCGCACCAGCACGCCCAGCAGTTCATCGCGACCGATCAGCGGGCTGAGCCGGGGGGCAAGGTTATGCCGGGGCAGCACCGCGGCAGCCGCGACCCGCACGGGGGCGGCGAAGCAGTAACCGCGCTGGGGGTCGTTGATAATCAAGCGTTGCCCGTCAAGGGCACGGCGCAGTGCGGCGATGTGCACCCGCAGGTTGTTCTCTTCCACCACGCTGCACGGCCAGACCCGCTCGATCAGGGTGGCCTTGCTGATAAATTGCCCTGGCGACTCCAGCAGCACCGCCAGAATATCCAAAGCCCGCCCGCCCAACGGCACCGGCCAACCCGCCTTGCTCACCAGCCGCTGCTGCCGATGAAAGGCATAGTCACCGAAGCGCACCGTGCTATCCGCGTCAATCGCCTGAGGCATATTCATGTCTGCAATCGCGCTGAAACGCCCGATCTTGGGCTTCCGCGCATCCTTTTCCATGGGCTCGACCTTATCTTGCCAGCTACCTGTAACAGGGCAATGCTGGCACAGGGAGCGATACGGACAATCGGGTGCGCGAGACGGACATCCTGTCGTTAACTGAACTGCTGGCGATATTGGGTCGGGTTGAGGCCGAGTTTTTCACTGAATAGAAAGCGCATGTGCCGCACGCTGCCGAAGCCTGCGTGGAACGCCACGGTCTTGAGCGGCAGGTCGGTGGTTTCCAGCAGTTGCCGGGCGCGGTCGATGCGCGCGCCCTGCAGGAAGGCCATGGGCGTCATCTGCACGTCCTTGGCGAACAACCGGGCAAAGTGGCGCGGGCTCATGCCGGCCAGCTCGGCCATGGACTCGATGGTAAAGGGCTGGTCCAGATGGGCGAGCACATGGTTCTGCACCCGGGTGATCGCGGTTTCCTGGGGTGCCACGGACGCGGTCATCGGGCTGAACTGGGCCTGGCCGCCCTGGCGCTTCATCACCACCAGCAGCACCTTGGCCACATCCACCGCTACTTGCTTGCCATGGTCCTGGGCGACGATCGACAGCGCCAGGTCGATACCGGCGGTGACCCCGCCCGAGGTAATCAACCGCCCGTCCTGCAGGTAGATGCGATCCGTCTCGACGATGGCCTTGGGGAAGGCCTTGATCAGGCGCTCGGTGTAGTGCCAGTGGGTGGTCACGCGGCGTTCGTCGAGCAGCCCGGCGTGGCCCAGCACAAAGGCGCCGGTGCAGATCGAGCCGAAGCGCCGCGCCCGTGGCGCCGCCGCCTTGAGCCAGGGCAGCAGCGCCGGATGGCATTCGTTATAGGCACCCGGGCCGCCGGGCACCAGCAGCAGGTCATAAGCCGCCCGGGCCTGGTCCAGCAGCAGGTCAGTCTGGACCAGCACCCCATTGGAGGCGCGCAACGGACCGGGCTCGGTACCCAGGGTGAGGATCTGGTAATGCTCCGCCGCCGGCAGGTAGCGGTTGGCAATGGAAAACACTTCGAGCGGCCCGGCCATGTCAAGCAGGAGGAAGTCCGGGAACAGCGCCATGGCCACGGTTTTCATACGGGAAGCATCCATCGAGGGGAAGAAAGCGAAAGGCATTATGGCATGGCTTTTACTGTCAATCTCAAGGAGACAGTTATTCAAATTTCAGCTTCTTAATGAATTTTCAGGTTGCCAGTAACCTTCTTCTCAACGCAAGCGCCCTGCATCTCGCAGCCCGCGCTCACTTGAGGACAAGACCATGCTGACCCTTCGCAAAGCTTCCGAACGCGGCGCCGCCAATCACGGTTGGTTGAAGTCGTTCCACACCTTCTCGTTCGCCAACTATTGGAACCCCGATGAACAGGGTTTTTCCGACCTGCTGGTGATCAACGACGACCGCGTCGCGGCCGGCAAAGGCTTCGGCCAACACCCGCACCGCGACATGGAGATTTTCTCCTATGTGCTTGAAGGCGCCCTGGAACACAAGGACACCCTGGGCACCGGCTCGGTGATTCGCCCCGGCGATGTGCAACTGATGAGCGCCGGCAGCGGCGTGGCCCACAGCGAGTTCAACCACAGCCAGACCCGTGGCGTGCACTTCCTGCAAATCTGGATCGTGCCCGCCGTGGCCGGTGCCGAGCCGCGCTATCAACAGGAGCACTTCAGCGCGGCGCAGAAACAAGGGCGCCTGCAACTGATCATCTCGCCGGACGGCAGCGACGGCTCCCTGACCGTGCGCCAGGACGCCAGGGTGTACGCCGGGCTGTTCAACGGCGACGAAGCCGCGACCCTCGACCTGCCGCCGGATCGCCACGTGTACATCCATGTGGCTCGGGGCAGCGTGGACATCAACGGCCAGCGCTTGCAGGAAGGCGACGGTGCCCGAGTGCGCGATGAGCGGCAAATCCGCCTGAGCCAGGGCCAGGATGCCGAGGTGCTGGTGTTCGACCTGCGCCCCCAGGAACGGCCACAGATGCCGTGACCGGCTCGGCGATGGCCCTTTGAAACGGGCCATCGCTGGCATCGATAGTCACCATCAGCCCAATGAAGTTCTCTTAAAAAATGCAACGCGTAACATCAAACCCATACCAGGCAACACCCAACTAAAACACTCGGAGCACACCCTCATGAAACGCCAAATCTTGCTTAGCCTCGCTTTCTCGGTACTCGCTGCAAACGCATTTGCCCACCCTGTTGTTGCTGAAGGCGGCGCGGATCGCCTGATCGAAAGCCGTGTTGCTGAAGGTGGCTCGGATCGCCTGCTGGAACGTCGTGTTGCCGAAGGTGGCTCGGATCGCTTGCTGGAACGTCGTGTTGCCGAAGGTGGTGCTGATCGCTTGCAGCAACGCGGTATTGTTGAAGGTGGCGCTGATCGCCTGCAAGGCAACCGCGTCGCCGAAGATGGCGCCGACCGCCTGCAAGGCAACCGCGTTGCCGAAGATGGTGCCGATCGCCTGCAAGGCAACCGCGCTGCCGAAGGTGGCGCTGATCGCTTGCAGGAACGTGGCCTGGCCGAAGGCGGTGCCGATCGTTTGCAGCAACGCGGTATTGTTGAAGGCGGTGCCGATCGCCTGCTGGACAACCACGCTTAATCCCGCACTGTTCGCGGGGCACCCCAAACCGGCCTGATCAGCCGGTTTTTTTTCGTCTTCGATTAATGCAGGTCGCGGTCCACCCACACCACAGCCTTGCCGATCTGTTGCCGCGCTTCGATGCGCTCATGTACCTGATGCAGCGTTTCCAGCGTGTAATGCCCTTCGATAGCCACCGTCAACGTACCTTCGAGCATCGCCGCAAATACCGCGTTGGCACGCCGTTGTACGGTCGCGCCGTCGGCCATATGGTCGGCCAGCCGGGGGCGCGTCAAAAACAGCGAGCCCGCCTCTCCCAGTTCCATCGGGTCGAGATCGGTCAACGAACCCGAGACATTGCCGTAGTTCACGATCAGGCCGCGCGTGCGGCAGGCGCGGAAGCTGTTACGCAGGGTGCTTTTGCCGAGCGAATCGAAGACCACATCCACCCCCTCCCCGCCTGTGGCCTCCAACACCCGCTCGGCAAATCGGCCGCCGTCATAGACCCAGGCCTGGTGGGCCCCGCGCTCGTGAGCAATGGCGCATCGTTCAGCGGTGCTGCCGGTGGCGAACACCGTGGCGCCTGAGCGCCGGGCCATCTGTACCAGCAACTGGCCGATGCTGCCGCACGCAGCGTGGACCAGGCAGGTGCTGCCGGCCTGCAACCTGGCGACATCCTCGATCAAGTAGTGGGCGGTACAGCCTTGAAACATCGCCGCAGCCGCCTGATCGAAGGCGATGGCACCGGGAATCTGCGCCACCCTGGCTGCGGGCACCAGGGCGTACTCGGCGAAGGCGCCCCAGGCAATGCACCACGCCACCCGGTCGCCGACGGCCAAATGGCTGATGCCTGCGCCGACTTCCACCACCACGCCGGCGCCCTCCATACCCAAGGTACAGGGCAGGCGCACCGGATAGGTCGACGACTGCGCATATTTGCCCTGGCGGGTATGGATATCCATGAAGTTGATCCCGGCGCACGCCACCTTGACCAGCACATGCCCGGCCAACACCTGGGGTTTGGGGACGTCATGGCGCAATTGGGCGACTTCAGGGCCGCCGTAGGTTTGCAAGGTAATGGCTTTCATCGGGGACAACTCCGTGTGCACTGGGAAGCGGCCATGGTAAAAGGACGCTCTCAGTAGGAAAATTCCCCAAAGCTTCCCAACCTCCGTGCGGAAATAACCCGATGTTCGATTGGCAGGACCTGTATTACTTCACGGTACTGGCACGTAGCCAGTCGTTGTCGGCGGCCGCCCGCGAGTTGCAGGTGGAGCACGCCACCGTCGGGCGCCGCGTCGATGCGCTGGAAAAAGCCCTCGGCGTCAAACTGGTGGACCGCCTGCCGCGCAGCCGCCCGCTGACCGCGCAAGGCCTGGCATTGGCGGAGTTGGCGGCGGGCATGGACGAAATGGCGACGCAGGTGATGCGCCTGTCGCGGGTCGCGTCGATCGAAATGGCCGGCACGGTGCGGGTCAGTTGCCCGCCGTCTATCGCCCACTATTGCATTGCGCCCCATATAGCGCGGCTGCGCGCCCAATACCCGCAGTTGAACCTGGTGCTGATGCCGTCAACCCAACTGGCCGCGCTGGACAAAGGTGAAGCGGATATTGCCCTGCGCACGGTGCGTCCCGATGAGGAAGCCCTGGTACGCAGGAAAGTCGGCGTGGTGCGCTTCGGGCTGTATGGCCCGCCGACGTTCCAGCAATTGCCGGCTGCGCAGTGGACGTTCATCGCCTACGACAGCAGCCGTGACCACCTGCCCCAGCAAGCCTGGATGCACCAACTGCGCGGCGGCCGTGAGATCGCGTTTGCCGCAAGCGACCTGGCCACCCAGCAAATGGCGGCCAGGGCCCAGGTCGGCGCGGTGGTGTTGCCGACCCTGGTGGGCGATCACGACCCGCTGCTGGTCAGGCTGCCCACTGCGGTCGAAGGCCCTTTACGTGATATCTGGCTCACGGTGTACCCCGACATGCGCCGCTCGCCGTCCGTGAAGGTGGTCATGGAGTTTCTGGTGGCGTGCATCGAGGCCGAAGTGCAGTTGCGCCGTTGAGCCCATCCGAGGGGCCGGCCGCCAACCTTCGGGGCGCTCTGCAGGCGTTTTTCCGGTCTGAGAAGGTCAACGCTTAAACCTGCACCCGTCAAAAAAATCGTTGGAACTAAAATACTTATCGAGCATTAAGAGTTTGCACTAGGATATGTGTAAGTCGGTACAACCTCCCATGAAATATCCCCCTATTACCCCCTGCGCTCGTAAAAACCAAGTGGTGAATGTTAAAATTTGTCACGTTTTAGCGGAATCAATTCGATTAGTATCTAAACGCTAGCAGCGATTGAACTGACGGCCTTGCATGCCGGAAAAGGGAGTAGGTGATGCATTTTTCCAACGTCCTCGCTATTGCACGGACTCAATCGAAATCAGAGGACTTTCGGGCGCTTTTAGTTCGCACTGTAGCGAATAATTTAAAAGTCGATACACGTTGCTACGGTCAACTAATTGACACCCAGGAAAGCCACGTACATTACCGTGCCATCATTATAGAAATTGATACACCCTCCGCCAGCAATCTGAGCCTGGACATAATAAAAAAAGCGCGAACTGAAAACCCCGACTGCACGATATTCGTCGTGATCACCTTTGCGTCGACCCTGAGCAAAACAAAATACTATCTGGCTGGCGCCGATTACTGCATCAAGGCGATCGAAACTTCACCCGAAAAAAAGTTGAATCTGTTTGATGCTTTTCTCAGTGAAAGCGCTCGACTCAATCAGTGCGACCTGATTCTCGACCAGGACCGCATGTGCCTGTATGGCGACGGGAAAAAGTTGGAAATATCCTTCGTCGAAATGAAAGTACTGGAAGCGCTTATTCAGAACCGACTGCTCAGTCATAATGAGATCGCCCGTGTCATGGGACTTAATACCAAGTACTACGACTCCCGCGCACTGGAAAAATCCATCAGCCGTTTGCGCAGTAAAATCAAGGCGCACTACGGTGAAAACATCATCCAAAATATTCGCGGTTATGGTTATAAACTCAGCCGGGGTCTTATTTGCGCCAGCCATTTCCACCCCACTAAGGAGGGGCCGAGCCGTGAATAGTGAAAAAACGCCCCCTGTACATACCCCGCACTTCAAGATCATCAGGCAAGCCATCGTTGATCGCGGTCATGCCTGGTGGGGCAGCGAAATCAGCGTAGCGGATGGCGTTGATCCCGAACAACTTGAAAGTGCCTGCACTGAGGCCTTGCGCCATATCCACCCACCGCGCAAAACGCCTAAGGCGGTCAGCCCGGCGACGAGTCATACGCTTCTGCGCATGGGTCAATCGGCCCTGATGAACGAGGACATCCTCAAGGCGATCATTCAGGCCGCGCAGGCATTGGAATACCACAAACACCCCTTCACCCTCAGTCTCGACAACCCACTGGACGCCCTGCCCGGTCCGGTAGAACGCCGGGCGATGGTGCGTCAGTTGTATAAGTTGAAAGACCATAGCGGTATCACGTTGGCCTACAACAACTACAGACTCGATACAAAGCCGGCAGACCTGCTGGTCGACCTAGAGCTCTACGACTATATAAAAATGCCCTTTCCGGATTCTGCCCTCAGGCTCAGCCTCAATACGCGTTCGGACCTGTTCGACCGGCTTTACGATCACATGCTGGAACTGATCAGTGCCTGCAGGGTCTGCTTCATCGCCGATCAGGTCGAGTTTGCCGACAGCGCCATGCTGGCTAAAAACTTGCCGTTCGAATACTTTCAGGGCGGCTATTACTCCCCCGCTGACTGCCTTTAACAACTGCATCTTCCTGATATGGGTGGACCCTATGAGTTCTTTCAAGAAACACGCCTTCGCTCCAACACTTGCGTCTATCGCACTGCAGGACTTCACGCCCAACGCAGAGTTCTTCTATTACGATGTAAACGCCCCGGCGACCACGGACCCCGCCGATACAAATCCGGCGTTTTCCCAACCACAGATCACCCCGCATTTTAATACCTACATTATTACCCACACCCTCAACTTGCCCTCACAATCGTTTAACCCCAAGCGGCAAGAATCCAGAATGCCAACCGCCAAGGCCCCTGACAGCGCACCGAATAACCATACGCGTACTCAAGAGATCAGCGCCGAACGAACGCCACTGTATCCACAGGATTTCTGGCTGCTCACCCAACATGATCGAGCACTGGTCAAGGGCGGCCTGCGCATTTCATTGACCACTATTGAATCGGCGCTGATTAAAAAGATGCTGCACCATGAAGAACGCGTGGTCAGCAAAGAAGAGTTGATCCGTAATATAGGTCGTGAACCCGATTTATACCGCGGATTGGAAATGTGCCTGAGTCGTTTGCAGGAAAAGTTCAAGCGGGTCAACGACGGTGAACGCTTGTTTCGTGCGGTAAGAAACCGTGGTTATTGCCTGACGCAAAAAATCAAAAAGCCGCTCGAGCTTAGTCAGCCACGCCGTTAACAAAAATAAAAACAACCCAGACTTTTTAATTCACCCTGCCTATTAAAAACTCTTCTACCTGCCCTTTTATAACATCCACTTCGCCAGACCCTCCTGACCTTGTTATAAGTCGTCAGCCACCGCCCCCTGCCGTTCATTACTATCAATGGGCACACGCCTGCGCGTGCCTGTCGTTTATAAAAGTTAACCGTTAACCCTTAACGCCTGCCACCACGTGCGCGGTCATCACCGGGAGCAGAACTATGCTTAATAACACTAGAATGCATCGCAACCTGACCCCCAGGGGTTTGACGTTCTGGGGACAATGGACACTCGCATCGAGCTTAGTTGTTGCACTGTTATTTACGCTGGTTATCTTGAAGACTGGCCAACTGGAGTATTACTACCGCGTCCTAGCCGCCTTTACGATATTGGCCTCTCTCCCGGCGTATACCTTGTGCGATGTCTACAGCAAGAAAGATGATTATGCCGTGGGCCTTGGACGCTTGTTCATGGGCTGGCTGTTAACCATGGGTATATTGTTTGCCGTGGGCGTAGCCTGTCATGCCAGCGCACTGTTCCCTGTGGAAACCTTATTACTCTGGGCGGCGGTCAGTTACCCGTTATTGGCACTGTGTTACATACCGCTGCACAGCCTGTCCCGGTATTACCACCGCCAACTTCACGAACGCCAAAAATCATTGATCGTGGGCACTGGCAAGCTTGCGGTGGACCTGGCCAGGACCCTCTCACGGCAAAAACGCTCGCCTCTGGTGGGTCTGGTCGGCAGCCGTGCCGAGGCGACCGAGGATGCGCAAGCGCAGATCCTCGGCGAGTTGCCGCAACTGCCCCAATTGATCCGGCAACACGGCATCCGCCGGCTCTACATCACCCATTCATTGCAGGACGCCACCCACATTGAGGCGTTGTACCTCAACCTGCTGGAGATCAGCGTGGATGTGATCTGGGTGCCCGACCTCAATAACATGCTGCTGCTCAACCATTGCGTGGCCGAAGTGGATGGGCTGCCGGCGATCTACCTCAACGAAAGCCCGCTGACCAGCCGCCCCACCGCTGCACTGAGCAAGTCGCTGCTGGACAAGAGCCTGGCTGCTCTGGCGATCATCGTGCTGAGCCCGCTGCTGTTGCTGGTCGCCCTGCTGATCAAGCTCACCTCCCCCGGCCCGGTGATCTTCAAGCAGGACCGCCACGGCTGGAATGGCGAGGTGATCAAGGTGTGGAAATTCCGCTCCATGCGTGTGCATGACGACCATGAGGTACGCCAGGCCAGTCGCAACGATTCACGCATTACGCCGGTGGGCCGGTTTATCCGGCGTACCTCCATCGATGAATTGCCGCAGCTGTTCAACGTGCTGCAAGGGCACATGGCCCTGGTCGGCCCACGCCCCCATGCGATTGCACACAACGACTACTACTCGGGGAAAATCCGCGCCTACATGGCCCGCCATCGGATCAAACCCGGCATCACCGGCCTGGCGCAGGTCAATGGCTGCCGGGGCGAGACCGAGACCCTGGAGAAGATGCAACAGCGCGTCGATATCGACCTGCGCTACATCAATACCTGGTCGCTGTGGCTGGACATCAAGATCCTGTTGAAGACGCCGTTTACGCTGCTGTCCAAGGACATCTACTGACCCCCTGCGTAGCAAGGCTGCGTCAGCGGTGTGCCTGGCAGGCCGTAAACGCAGCCTCGCCGGGGCTCGACAGCTGCTACGAGTGCCAATCCCCATCACCACCTCACCCCCGTAGCAGCTGCCGAGCGCAAGCGAGGCTGCGTCAGCGGTGTGCCTGGCAGACCGTAAACGCAGCCTCGCCGGGGCTCGACAGCTGCTACGAGTGCCAATCCCCATCACCACCTCACCCCCGTAGCGCAAGCGAGGCTGCGTCAGCGGTGTGCCAGGACGACCGTAAACGCTGCCTCGCCGGGGCTCGGCAGCTGCTACGGATTTGAGCGGTGTTGGATGAGACAATATCTGTGTGGGTGCATTTATTCGGTGATCTTGTCGATGTTCTTGTAGAACAGCTCACTGTCGCGCCCATCGGTCATCGAATGCAGTGAGTAGGCGCGGTTCAAGCGAGCGCCGCCATCGCGGGTCAGTGGCGCCCATACCAGGTTGGCGCGACGCATCGTCGACAGGCTCATCAACTCATCGAACGGAATGGACAGGTACAGGCCTTTGTCGAAGCTGCCTTCGCCGTACTGTTCACTGGATGCGGTGGTGCGGGTGATCCACGCGCCAATCCGCACGCCATTGTTGAATTCCCGCGACAGGTCCAGGGTCGCGCCCCAGTCCCTGGCCAGGTAGCGGCCGACACTCAAGGCGCCCTGAATGTTGAACGGCAGATCGGTGTAGCCGGTGATATGTCCGGTGAGGGTGCGGTAATCGCGCAAGCTGAAATCCTGCTCGAAACCACGCTGACGCACGTAGTTCAGGTCGGCCCCCAATGCCCAGCGTTGGCCCATCGGGCGGTACAGCACTTCGCTGCCGACACCGGCGTACATCGACTCCAGCAAACCACCGTAGACCATACCGTAGAGGTCCTGGTCCAACTGCTGCGCATGGTTGAGCTGGAAGGTCGGCAGGGTCACATCGGAGGTGGTCATGTACCGGCGCAGGTCGGTCCGCACCCGGGGCAAGCCACTGGGCGCATCGTAGGTAAACCCGTCGTAGTTGTTCAGCAGGTTGACGCTGAGCAGGCCGCTCCACCAGGTATTGCGGGTGAAACGATACTCGCCGTCGAGGTCGGCGGACACCTGGTAGAGCAAGCCATCCGGCCCGCCGACGTTCTGCTTGTAGCCCAGCCCCACCCCATAGGTGAAGGGTTTGGGCGGCTGGGTGTACAGCACTGTCTGGCTGCGGTTGCTGGCACGATTGACCTCGACCTGGCGATGCAGGTTCTGCAGGTCCTCGCGGTGGTTGACCACCTCGCGAAAGGTCTCGCGCGGCACGCTGGTTTCTTCGATCGGCAGCGCATAACGCTCGCTCACCAGGGTGAACCAATCGATCTGGTCATTCACGCTGCCATCCAGAATCCGACTGGCGCGGCCCACCGCCTTGGCGCTGTAGAAATAGCGCTGCTGTTCGCCGTACACCAACAACTCCGGCCCGCGCTGGGTAATGCGCTGCACGTTGTAGCCGGCATTATCGTGCAGGCGCCGGGAGACGGCGGCCCAATCCACCTGGTCCATCGGCGTGGTCGGGGCCTTGGCAGGCAACTTGGGGGCCGGCGGGTCGTAGGTTTTTACCGGGGCCTTGCGGCTGACGAAATTGGTGTGCAGGGTGATGCCGAACATGGCGGTGTTGCCACGTTCCCAGGCGGCACTCACATCGATGGAGTCGGCCAGCTTGTAGACCAGGCCCAGGTTGATGGGCGAGTCCTGGCGCTGGTTGTTGTCGCGGGGTTCGTTCTGATAGTCGTTGCCCTCGTATTCCAGCTTGAGGCTCAGCGGTGCCCAGGGTGTCTGATAGGCAATCCCGCCGAACAACGCCGGCCGGCCGCGAAAGTAGCCGTTGGAAAAACTGCCGGAGCCTTCGGCGGTGGGCCGCTGGTTGAAACGATCATCCAAGGCGCCCAACGGGTTGCCGAAATCACCGCGACTGCCCAGGTACCCCCAGGCGATGCCGGCACTGAAATCCACATCACCGTAGCGCTTGTTGGCCACCAGGTACTCGCTGGAAAACAACCCGGTGCCACCCAGGTCCATGAACCCCAGCGCCACCTCGGGCAGCCAGTGGCTTTCCTGATACAGGCGCACTTTGGCGTCGACGGCCTTGTCCTTATAGCTCTGGCCGCCGCTGAAGGACTCGGCGCCATAGGGGCGGTTGGTGATCGCGGTGTAGCGAAAGGTGCCCTCCAGCCAGTCCAGGGGTTGCGCCGAAAAACTGTAGCGGCTGTAGGGTTCGGTGCGGTTGGCATTCACGCTGAGTTCGCCGGCGGGCGCCATGCGGGCGGTGGGGGTTTGCAGCAGCCCGACGCCACCGAAATCGCTTTGGGTGTAACGGGGATCGCCATGGGCGACGCCACAGGGCACCAGCAGCACGGCTGCAATACATAATTTCAAGGCGTGACCTCGGCCAGGGGTTGGGTGGCAAGAAACTCGGCCAGTTGCTGATTGAGTTCGGGGGTGAGCGGGTCCAGGTCGTCGCTGCGGATCGGCACCAGCAACGTGCTGCCCGGCGCGGGAGGCGTGCCCTCCTCGCGATTCCATGCCGCGATACCCAGGCGGGTGACATGGCCGTCGGGCTGGATCAGCCACAGGTAATCGCGGTCCGCTTCCGCCAGGGCCGGACAGGCGTGGAGGTAATCGAGGGGCCGCTGCATCGGCTGGAATGCCAACGTGCAGGCCACGGCGACGGCACCCACGACACGCACGCTGTCCGGCCTCGGCGGATAAACCAGGCTGTCGCCCTCACTGACCAGCGGGTTCGGCGCAAAGCCGACTTCCACCGCCACCGGATCCAGCATCGCCTGTTGGCGGCCGGTCACCGGCAAGGCCTGCACCTGTTGATAGAGCCGAGCCGCCGCATGCGCGCGACCTTCGCGACCGGCCGCCAACGCCGCACGCTGCAGGGTTTGCAGGTCAAACAGCACACCGGCCTTGAGCCGTGCCTGCTGTGCCAGCAAGGGTTGGCGCAGCCAGGCCGCACCGAGCCAATAGCCCTGGGCATCCGGTTGCGACGCCGTGATCACATCCAGCAAGCGCGCCTCGGGCGCCAAGGGGATCGGCCCCGGATTGCGCACCTCGCCGCTGACGGTCATCGCCGCCTGGGACACACTGGCGCCACTGCACAACAGCACCAGCGCGGCCAATTTTCGCAGCATCATGGGGCATCCTTGCGAGTCGGTTGCAGTTGGGTAATGGTGAGCGTCAGGTCGGGCGTCAGGTGCTGCTCGCTCTGCACGATAAAACCGTCGCCGGGGTCGACCCAGTAACGGTTACGCGCGTGAAAGCCGGCGGCCTCGATGTCTTCATCCACCCGCAGCAAGGCATAGGATTTGTCGAGAATCTCGACGCTCTCCAGTCCCTGGCGCGTCATGCGGCTGTTGACCGTAATGCCCAGGCGATAGCCGTCCACCATGTCGATCTGGCGCGTGCTGCGATAGCCGTCCGGGACACGATGCAACCCTTGCTGGAACGGTGACCGACCCTGCCAGCGCGTGCCATCCAGGTCAGTGCCCAGGCCCACCGTGCGCACCACCAGACCATCGCGCAGCAGCAGCACCTGTTTGCCGGACGCCACCCAGAACTGCAGGTCGTCACGCTGGCGAATCAACGCCATCACCCCAGCGCCGGACACCGTGGTGACCTTGATCTGGGGGAACGGCACCGCATCCACCTGGGCCTGGCTCAACACCAACGGCGGCGGGCCGCCGACGGCAGCCTTGAAGGTATCCAGCGAGGCCTGCATCAGCGGATTGCAGCCAGCCAACAGCCACGCCAACCCTGCGTACGTACCGATTTTCAGATTGTTCACGCAGGTACCACCCTATCGGCTGCTGGCTTCGCTCAGGTTGTTCTGGGTGGATGCACCAATGCCGATGATCGACGCGGACGGCACCAGTTGGCTGATAAAGCGGTTCCAGCGCGTGATATTCGCCGGGCCGACAAACACCACGTCCTGGGGCTGCACATCAAAACGCGTGGCCAGGGCCATGGCCGAGGGGGAGCCGGCTTCCAGCTGGAACACCTTGGCCGGTTCCACATCGATGTTCTGCGCGCCGCGAATCACGTAGATGGCATCGGCGTTGGAGGTGTTCTGGTTGACCCCGCCCACTGAACCCAGCACGTCGGAGAGGTTCATGCTGCGGGTCTTGAAACTCAGCGCGCGGGGTTGCATCACCTCGCCCATCACGTAGATGCGCTTGCGATCGTTGTAGGCCAGGTACAGCTGGTCGCCGTCCTTGAGGTAGATGTCATTCAGGCGCGACTGCTCAAGGTTGAGCGTGTCGAGGTCCAGGGTGTAGCGCTTGCCGCCACGGGTGAGGGTGAGGTTCGACAGGTCGGCGTTGATCGGGTCGATCCCGGCGGCGCCGAGGGCCTCGCTGACGTTCATCGCAATCGTGGTGAGGGGCACCGGCCCGGCCTTGATCACCGCGCCGCTGATCACCACTTTCTGGCTGGCAAAACGCAACACGCTGACATCCACCTGGGGGCTGTCGATGTACTGGCGCAGCTTGTCGGTGATCTCGCTGCGCAGCGCTTCAATGCTGCGACCCTTGGCAACCACCTCGCCGACGTAGGGATAAAACAGGTTGCCCTCGGGGCTGACCAAGCGACCGTTGGCATCGATCTGCTGCTGCGGGCCGGACGGCGCGGTAAGTTCAGGGTGATCCCACACCGTGATATACAGCGCGTCATTGGCGCCGATCAAATACGGCCCGGGTTTATAACTCAAGAGTTCTGCTGGAATGGAATAAGGCACATGACTTGCCGCGTCCATGGCCAATAACTTTGGCGTAATCGGAATTAAATCCACGCGACTGTTTTCAGGCCCGCCCTCTTCGGTCAGGGCGGCCGTATCCATATATTGACCCGGGGAAAACATGCAGCCTTGCAATAATGCAGCGGCCACGGCTGCAATAGAAAAAATACGCATCATAGTGCTAGGACACTCGCGATAGACGACAAGAAAAAAAGACCACTTGGGCGGGGATTCCAAGCGGTCTTAAAAGCGGAAGGTGTACGACTAGTTGCTGGTACCCGTAGTGCCGGTGGTGCCGGTAGTACCCGTGGTGGTGCCGCCATTGGAGCTGCCGCCGCTGTTGGAAACAGCGGCAACACCGGCAACCAGGGCAGTGCCGACCAACAACGTTTGCCCCACCGTAACGGTTCCGGCCACTGTGGTATCAAGCCCCAACGGTAACTCGTCGGCCATCGCCGAAGTACTCAAGACACTGAGTACCAGAATAGCCAGTGATTTTCTCATTTCAGACTCCTTATCATCAGTGAGCAGGCAAACCGATAGTGCCATTCAACTAAACAGCACACCAGACAGATAATATTCAGCCGACCTAGTTGAAAATAACGTTTTCCCGGCAAGCCCCGGCCTTCAATGCATTGCGCCCGGCGAAGTTATTAAAAACGTTATTAATTGTCGGAAAACCTCAGGCCCTGCCGTACTTGTCTTCGAAGCGCACAATATCGTCCTCGCCCAGATAAGAGCCCGACTGCACTTCGATCAACTCCAGCGGAATCACCCCCGGGTTTTCCAGGGCGTGCACCTGGCCGATGGGGATATAGGTCGACTGGTTTTCCGACACCAGGTAAGTCTGTTCGCCATTGGTCACCCGCGCCGTACCGCTGACCACGATCCAGTGCTCGGCGCGATGGTGGTGCATCTGCACCGACAACTTGGCCCCCGGCTTCACCGTGATGCGCTTGACCTGATAGCGCTGGCCGTTGTCCACCGAGTCGTACATGCCCCATGGCCGATACACCTCGCGGTGGTTGAGATGCTCATGGCGCCCGGCCTGCTTGAGCAGGTCGACGATGGCCTTGACCTGCTGCACCTGGTCCTTGTGGGCCACCAATACCGCGTCCTTGGTCTCGACAATGATCAGGTCCTGCACCCCCACCGTGGCCACCAGCCGACTGTCGGCGTGGACGTAGGTGTCACGGGTGTCCAGGCTCAGCCCGTCGCCGCGTATCACATTGCCGCTGGCATCTTTTTCGCTGGCCTCCCACAACGCCGACCACGAGCCGATATCACTCCAGCCGGCCTGCAACGGCACCATCACCGCGTCATGGGTGTTTTCCATCACCGCGTAGTCGATGGAGTCGTCCGGGCACGCGGCAAAGGTCGCGGCATGCACGCGGGTGAAGGGTTGATCCTGGCTGCCGCCTTCCAGCGCCACGCGACAAGCCTCGAGGATAGCCGGCTGGAAGCGTTCCAGCTCCTCCAGGTAACGACTGGCGCGGAACATGAACATGCCGCTGTTCCAGTAATACCCACCGTCGGCCACATACGCCGCAGCGGTGACGGCGTCGGGCTTCTCGACAAAGCGCTTGACCCGATAACCGCCCTCGCCCGCCGCCGCGCCTTGTTCGATATAGCCGTAGCCGGTATGGGCGCAAGTGGGCGTGATACCGAAGGTCACCAGCTTGCCGTCGCGGGCCAGCGGCAGCGCCACTTCCAGGCTGGCATGAAACGCCGGGACGTCTTCGATCAAATGGTCCGCCGCCAGCACCAGCAGGATCGGGTCCTGGTGCTCGGCCAGCGCCTTGCACGCCGCCAGCGCGATGGCCGGCGCCGTGTTGCGCCCCACCGGTTCCAACAGGATGCTGGCCTGTTCCAGGCCCAACTGGCGCAATTGCTCGGCCACCAGGAAGCGATGCTGCTCATTGCAGATCAACTGCGGCAGCGCGACGTTGGCGCCTTCCAGCCGCGTGATGGTCTGCTGCAGCATCGACAGGTGCGCGTCGGTCAGGCGCAGGAACTGCTTGGGGTTCAGTTGCCGCGAAAGCGGCCACAGGCGCGACCCCGAACCGCCTGCCATGATCACCGGTAACAACATGAGAGCGTCCTCGGGAGAGAGAGTCAGAAATAGGCGCGAGTGTGTTCATGCACCCGCGGGCTGATGCGCAGTTCGTCCTCGGGCCACCAGCGGTAATGCTGGTGTTGCTCCGTGGGCGGCTGAAGGGTCTGGCCTTCCGCCAGGTCCAGGCAATAGCCGAGCACCACATAATGGGTGTTCGGCCCGGCCCCGGCGTTGGCGAACACGCTGTCGTCGTAGAAGTGCTCGTACACCCCCAGCAGCCGCGCCTGGGCGCGCTCGAACGGGTGTCCCAGTTCGTCGCGGGTGATGCGCCGGAAGGCGTTGTCGAGGTGTTCGTTTTTCTGGATACGCCCGCCGGGCACGAACCAGAAACCATAAGCCGGCCGATTGACGCGCAGGCCCAGCAGGACCTCGCCACGGGTGTTTCTCACCACCAGGTCGATCGCCACCAGCGGCGTCGATGCCACGACCGTATTGAAGGTCGGTAAATCAAGCCACATACCCATCAGACCTGTGCCATAAAGCGTTGCAGAATACGTTCCTTGTCGAGGAACTCCTTGGCGTAGTTCAGCGCCACCTCATTGTGCGCGGGCAATGCCAGTGCCCGCTCGATCCCTATGTTCAGCGCGGCGACGGACTCCGGTTCAGCCAGCACCGCAATGCCCGGGTGTTCCTCGCACAGGCGGCCGAGGGTGGTGCCGGGGTCGGCGGTGATGATGGCGTGGCCGCCCACCGCCAGGATATTGGTCAACTTGGAAGGCAGCACCGCGTCCGCCACCCCGCGCTTCTGGATCACCAGGTGCACGTCGGCCGAGGCCAGCAGCACCGGCAAATCCTCGTAGGGCTGCAACGGCGCAAACAGCACGTTGCGCAGGCCATCGCGCTGCACACGCTCGAACAAGCGGGCCTTGCCGGTGCCCTGGCCGACGATCAGGAACACCAGCTCCGGGCGATCGGCATAGGCCTGGGCGGCGTCAAGGATCAGTTCCAGGCCCTGCTTCTCGCCGATATTGCCGGCGTACAACAACACCCTTTGGCCTGGCGCCACACCCAGGCGCTGCAGCAGCCCGGGGCTGCGGGGCACCTGGCGAAAGCGGGCGGTTTCCGACCAATTGGGAAAGAACAGCAGGCGCTTGCCGTTCACGCCTTTGCCCCGGGCCTTGTCGAGCATGCCGCTGGAAATCGTCGAGACCCGGTCAAAACGCCGCAACAGCCAGCGTTCAAGCCCAAACGCCAGGCGCCGCACAAGGGAGCCGCCACCGATGCCGAGGCCGAACATCGCGTCCACTTCGTAATCCTGGATATGCAGCACCGAGCGCGCGCCACTGAGCTTGGCCAACAACAGTGCCTGGGGCGCACAAAACAGCGTGGGCACCACCAGGATCACCAGGTCCGGTTTCCAGCGCCACTGCCCCATGACCGCCAAAAACGAACTGGCGGAAAAGCTCATCAGGTGCAGCAGGCGCGTCAACGCCGTGGGCTGGCGTGGCACATACAGCGGGCAGCGAATCACCGTCACGCCGTCGTCCTGCTCGGTGCGAAAGCGCCACGGCGAATAGCCCTCGCCCACCTGCCACTGCGGGTAATACGGCGGCGCCGTCACCACTCGCACCTCATGGCCCTGGCCTGCCAGCCAGCGCGCCTGTTCACCGCTGTACTTGCCGATGCCGGTGAGCTCCGGGCTGTAGTTGATGCCGTACAGGAGGATCTTCATCAGTGGCCCCGAGGCTGTTCGAGGGCCGCGAGATAGGCGTTGTAGGCGTCACGCAGCCCCTCTTCCAGCGGCACATAGGCTTCCCAGCCGAGGGCGTTGATCCGGCTCACATCCAGCAGCTTGCGCGGTGCGCCGTCGGGCTTGCTGGCGTCGAAGCGCAACTGCCCCTTGAAGCCGGTGACCCGCACCAGCGCCTGGGCCAGTTCGGCGATGGTGCAATCCACCCCGGTACCGACGTTCAAATGCGAACGCATCGGCTGGGTCTGCTCGCGGTAGCGTTCCTGGCTGAGCTCCATCACATGCACGCTGGCCGCCGCCATGTCATCCACATGCAGGAACTCGCGCCGTGGTTTGCCACTGCCCCAGATCACCACTTCCTCATCGCCGCGCTGCGTCGCCTCATGGAAGCGCCGCAGCAAGGCGGCGATCACATGGCTGTTCTGCGGGTGGTAGTTGTCGCCCGGCCCGTACAGGTTGGTGGGCATCACGCTGCGGTAATCGCGGCCATGCTGGCGGTTGTAGCTTTCGCACAGCTTGATCCCGGCGATCTTGGCCACCGCGTAGGGTTCGTTGGTGGGTTCCAGCGCGCCGTCGAGCAACACCGCTTCGATCATCGGTTGCGGGGCATGCACCGGGTAGATGCATGACGAGCCGAGGAACAACAGCTTCTCCACGCCATGGCTGTGGGCGGCGTGGATCACGTTGGCCTGGATCATCAGGTTCTGGTAGATGAAATCGGCCGGGTACGTTGCGTTGGCGTGAATCCCGCCGACCTTGGCGGCCGCCAGGTACACCTGGTCCACACGGTGCCTGGCGAAGTACGCCTGCACCGCCGCCGGGTCGAGTAGGTCGAGCTCGTCACGGCCGGCCGTAAGCAACTGTGTGTAGCCCAAGGCCCACAGGCGCCGCACGATGGCCGAGCCGACCATGCCGCGATGGCCGGCCACGAAGATTCGCGCATCGAAGTCACGTGCCATGCTCAGTTCTCCACGGCAATCGGTGCGTCATGCCCGTGCAGGCGCAACAAGGCGTGGCGCTGGGCGACCTTGAGGTCTTCGCGAACCATCTCCGCGCACATTTCCTGGGCGCTGATTTCCGGCACCCAGCCGAGCAGGCGCTTGGCCTTGGACGGGTCGCCCAACAGCGTCTCGACTTCGGCCGGGCGGAAGTAACGTGGGTCGACGCGCACAATCACATCGCCCACCAGGATGCCCGGCGCCAGGTCGCCGTCGATCCGCTCGACCACCGCCACCTCTTCCACGCCCTCGCCGACAAAGCGCAGATGCAGCCCCAGTTCCGCCGCCGACCAGCGAATAAAGTCGCGCACCGAATACTGCACACCGGTGGCGATGACAAAGTCCTCGGGGTGTTCCTGTTGCAGCATCATCCACTGCATGCGGACGTAGTCCTTGGCGTGGCCCCAGTCGCGCAGTGCATCCATGTTGCCCATGTACAGGCACTGTTCCAGGCCCAGGGCGATGTTGCTCAGAGCGCGGGTGATCTTGCGGGTCACGAAGGTTTCACCGCGACGCGGCGACTCGTGGTTGAACAGGATGCCGTTGCACGCATACAGCCCATAGGCTTCGCGGAAGTTCACGGTGATCCAGTAGGCGTACAGCTTGGCCACCGCATAGGGCGAGCGCGGGTAGAACGGCGTGGTTTCCTTCTGCGGGGTTTCCTGCACCAGCCCGTACAGCTCGGAGGTCGAGGCCTGGTAGAAGCGGGTCTTCTTTTCCAGGCCCAGCAGGCGGATCGCCTCGAGGATGCGCAAGGTACCGAGGGCATCCACATCGGCGGTGTATTCCGGCGAATCGAAGCTCACCGCCACATGGGATTGGGCGCCGAGGTTGTAGATTTCATCGGGCTGGATCTGCTGGATGATACGTGTCAGGTTCGACGAATCCGCCAGGTCGCCATAGTGCAGGACCAGGTTTTTACGCAGGGCCTGCGGGTCTTGGTAAATATGATCGATACGCTGGGTATTGAACGACGAAGAACGTCGCTTGAGGCCGTGCACGGTATAGCCTTTTTCCAGCAGCAGCTCGGCCAGGTACGAGCCATCCTGACCGGTGATCCCGGTAATAAGCGCGACTTTATTCATGTCTGTCTCCCAATTGATAGGCGAGCGAAGGCCGACACCCAAACTTGGGTGTTTGTTAAAAACGCTCAGTTACTTCGGTGTGGGCAGGTTCAAGTTATGGCCGGTCAACTTTGAGAGTTCCCGGACAATGGCTTCCTTATCGTTTAAGTGCGCAATCGCGGTTTCCAGTTCGAGCACTTTGGCGCCCACCAGAAAGCGGTACCAATAGCCCTGGAGCAGGTGATAGACCAGGCCACTGCGGCCATCGAGAAACCCCAGCTGGATGATGTAGCGCCACAGGAAATACGCGGTGGAACTGAGGGTGAACGGCACGCGGTTGTACACGCGGTTCTTGACCAGGCGCTTGGCCTTGGCCTGGAACGAACTCTGCCCGGCATGCAGTTCATCGCGTATCGCAAACAGCCCCAGCCGCGCGTTAAGCACTTCAATCGCTTCGCGGGTGGCGTACTGGTTGTGCTTGTGGGTGAAGAAGGTCAAGTCATGCAGGTTATGGTCGGCAAACCCGCCGTCGAGGGTGATGGTGCGGCCCTCGGCGACCGAGATGTGCTCGTCCATCCAACGGTCCTCCATGCGCCCCTGGCCGGTGCGCCACAGCCGCAGCATCTTCAACGGGTAGCGGCCACCATGGCGCACCCAGCGCCCCATGAAGATATGCTTGCGCTTGAAGTTGATGCCGGTGATGTCGCGGGCCAGGGTCGGCAGCCGGGTATTGATCGCGGCGGCAAGGTCGGCCTCGATGATTTCGTCGGCGTCCAGGCGCATCGTCCAGTTGCCGGTAATCGGCAGGTGATCCAGCGCCCACTGGAACTGCTTGGCCTGGTTGACGAAGGCGTGCTGCACCACCAGCGCGCCATGGCGCCGGGCGATGTCGCAGGTGTCGTCGGTGGAAAACGAATCGACCACCAGCACTTCGTCGCTGAAGGCCCGTACCGACTCGATGGCCCGGGCGATATGCAGGCTTTCGTTGTAGGTGAGGATGATCACACTGACGGTTTCGCGCTTCATATCAGCCACCGTGCATCTGCAGGACTTCGGTGGTGAGCCGGCGCGGTGAACGCGCGGCCCGGAAGTGGCTTTCCAGGGGCAGCCCCACGGCGATCATCATGATCAACCGCTCGCTGGCCGGGATGGCGCCGATGCCACGGATCTTCTTTTCCACCGAATTGAGGATCGCCAGGTTCAGCGGGCACGCGCCCAGGCCATTGGCGTGGCAGGCCAGCAGCAGGCCCATGGAAAACAACGCACCGTCGACGTAAAGCTGGTTGCGCTGCCCCGCGCCGCCCCAGGCGGTGACTTCGGACGTGACCACAAACAGGTTGTCCACCGACTGCGCAAACCCGCGCGAGCCGCCTTGCAGCTCCAGCAGCTGCGCGATCACCGCGCGGTCCTGATACACATGCACCCGCGACGACTGCCGGTTGCATTGCGAGGGTGACGACTGCGCCAGCTCCACCAGGGACGTCAGCAGGCCACTGTCGATCTTGCCGGCCTGGAACATGCGGCAACTGGAGCGCGATTGCAGGAACGCCTTGGCATCCAGCCCGCCATTGCCCAGCCACGGCGCTGCACGCTTGATACCACCGCTGCCGGCGGTGCCGTCGCGCTTGAGGTGCTCCACATAAGCATCCAGGTAAAACACGAAGTCGTCGCTGATGCCGAGGGTGCGGTGCAGCTCGAGGTAACCCTGGAACGCGCCGAGGGCCATCTCCACCGGCAGCGCCGAATACGTGCGGTCGTATTCGTTGAGCATATGGATGATGCCGTTGATCTTGTCCTTGCCGAACAGCGGCTTGGGTTCCTTGAGGGACAGGCCCTTTTCCACGGTGTGGGTTTCGATGAGGATTTTGTAGAACAGCTTCTTGTTGCGGCTTTCCAACGGCGAGTAACCGTTGTGGCGAATAAACGTGAGCATGTCGCGAAAGAACTCGCTGACGAAATACATCAACTTCCATGCCTTATCCATCATGGGTTTCACCTGTTTCATAGTGCGATGTCTCTCGTTTTGAGGGGGCGGCACGGCGCACCGACGCAAATCATCCAGGCCGGCTGGCTGGCCGTGACCACCGAGCGCGCGCCGACCACGCAGCCCTCCTCCAACACACAACCGGGGTGGATAAAGGCCTCGGCGGCGACCCACACGTGGTCCTTGATCACGATCTCGCGAGTCACCAAGGGCCGCAGCAGGCTGCGGGTGTCGTGGCTGCCGGTGCACAGGAAGCTGCGTTGGCTGATGGTGACTTTGGAGCCCAGCGTGATTTTGGCCATGGCGTACACATCGACCCCATCGCCGATGGCGGTGTAGTCGCCGATCTCCAGGTTCCACGGCGCCCAGATGCTGCACGTGGGCGCGATGCGGCAGCCCACGCCGACCTTGGCGCCAAAGCAGCGCAGCAACCAACGCCGCCAGTTGTGCAGCATCCAGCGCGGCGTAGGACGAAACAGCAACTGATAGACCATGCCCCACAACAGCCGGCGCGCCTTGTTGCTCCGCGGCAGGGTGTCGACGTACTTGAGTTGCGCGAAGTCGCTCATGGCCGGATCGCCGCCAGTTGTTCCAACAGGTAGCGCTCGCCCACCTGTTGCAGGGCCTGGCGCCGGGCCCGCACCGCCAACCAGTCGATGGGCGCCGCGATCAAGGCGTGCACCTGGTCGGCATCGTCTGCCGGCAGGAAGCGTTGCGACAGCTCCAGCTTCTCCAGCAGGTTGCGCACACGGGCGTTCAGCGAGGCCTTGTTGCCCGGTAACCCCACGGCGATAAACGGCTTCTCGAAAATGATCGCGAACACCGTGGCGTGGAAGGAGTTGGTCACCACGTAGGCGCTCTCCTTGAGCAACTTGAGCCAATCCTGTGGGCCCACCTGCACGGTCTCGCCGATCTGCCGCCAGCGCCGGTGCGCGTTATACGGCGAGACAATCGGCCCGGCCACCTGACGCGACAGCGCCTGGGCCACTTCGCGCACGCCCACGCCGGTGCGCAGCGCATAGCAGAACACGTGGCCGGTGCGGGTCTGGGTGGACGTGGCGAGCAGCGCCGAATAGTCGCGGTGCAGCAGCGTCGGGTCCGGCACGCAGTGGGCAGCCAGCCCCGAGACCTGGTGCACGATGCTCACCCCGCTCTCCTCGCGCACACTGATCGCCGACAGTTGCTTGAGCAGGCCCTCGGCTTCGGCGTGGTACTGCGGCTCCAGGTATTCCTTGCCGAAACTCGCGGCGTAGGAAATGCGCCGGATCGCCTTGTCGCAGTCGAAGGCCAGGAAGTACGCCGGGTCGAGGCCGGTCTGGCCCGAGGGGTTCCAGATCTGGTCACTGCCGGCCACCAGCAACTGCTGGCCGGCCACCGCCTGGTTGAGCTGGTGGGCGTGGGCGTAGCGCGGCGCCTGGATATTCAGGAAGCGCGTCTTGAACGCGTGGAACTGGCGCGACTGGGCATTCGGCCCCAGCACCCGGGTTTTCAACGCCAGGGCCTTGAGGTACAGGGCCTTGAGGTTGGCCTTGAGCTGGCGCGGGTTGAACAGCTGGCGGATCTCGCTGCCATCCTCCACGTAGGCCGGGTGGTAGTTGATCAGGCTTACCTGCAAGCCCTGTTGCTGCAACCAGCGCTGCAAGGCATAGGCTTGCAGCACCGCGCCGAAGTTTTCGCTGAAGTGGTACGTCAGTATCCCGGCCCTGATGGGGCTAGCAGGTGCGTTCATGATCCAGCCTGTTTCAGTAAGTAATTGGGGTAAACCGCCTGGCGTGCAGGCGCAGCCTTGTTGAGCAGGCCGATGAACATCGACCACACCAGCAGGTAGCTGCCATCGAACGTGGTGAAGAACTGGTAGCTGGTCTTGAACGAGAAAATCAGCAGGATCGCCACCATGGCCAGGGATACCGGGCTGCGCGGCAAACCGCTGAACAGCAGGCAAAACAGCGCCACGCCGAGCACCCCCAGCTTGGCGGTCACGCCCCAGTAGCCGTTCTCGATATCGAACTTGGAGTTCTCGAACCAGCGCTCGTCATTGGTGGGCACGCCGGGGGTCAATTGCTTGGCCAGGCCATTGCCCAGGAACACCGTGGCCGGGTTGTCGAGAAACGACTCCTTGGCATGCGCGATCTCGAACGCACGGGTTACGTCCTCGCCCTTCTCCTCGAACAGGTAAGTGGCAAAGCGCGACACCGCCAAGGGGCTGGCATAGAACGTCAGCGTGCCCAGCGCGCCGATGGCCACCACCAGCACCGCCAACGACTTGAGCTTGCGCTGGGTAATCGCCGACAACAGGATCATCACCGCCATCGCCGCGAGGATGGTCTTGGACCCGGCCGCCAGCAACGTGACCGCGAGGATCAGCATCAAGCCGACCCTGCGCTGGCAACAGGCATAGAAAAACAGCAGCACCGCCGAGCTGGTGGGAAACAACATGATCCGCCCGACTTCGTCGCTGGACTTGGACGCGGCGTTGGTCAGGTCGATGCCCACGCCATACAGGCTGACCTGCAGCAACTGGCCAAGGGCGAAGATGTAGATGATGCGTTCGAGGATGCGCCGGTAGTTGACGCTATGGGCCAGCGCGATTTTTTCCACATTGGCCAACACATAGCTGTACCCGGCCAGCAGCAGCACAAAATAGAAAAACGGAATGCCGGAACGCAGGAACTGGTACAGCGAGATCTTCGCCCCACTGCTAACCAATACCTGCAACACACTGGACGCGACCACCAGCGCCAGCAATGGCAGCGCGCGGGTAAAGCCACGCGCCGCGTACACCACGAACGGCAGCAACAGCAGCAGCGCCACCGGTTGCGAGAGGTTGTTGCTCAGCGCCAGGGGCAAGGCGAAGAACGTCAGCGGCAGGTAGAGGGTCAGGCGCGCCTGGGACAGCATCATGGGCCGACCTCCCCCACGCGAATCACCCGCAGGTACACCAACACCACCAGTTCCGGCAGCGACAGCAACAGCGACGCGCCCAGCAGCGGATCGATGCGCTCCTTGCATGCCAGCCACAGCAGCAAGGCCATCACGCTGCTTACGGCATAGATCACTGAGGTGAGGGTGTGGCGATTGGTGGAAATCAGCATCGCCGCGAGGATGAACCAGGCCACATTCAAAATCGTATGGGAGCCGATCAGCGCCAATGACAGGCGATCGACCTGCACCAGGCCATGGCTCCACAGCAGGATGACCTGCGGCCCGGCCCAGATCCCGGCGACATACACCAGCAGGCACAGGCCCAGTACCAGGGAGCTGGCGCGCTGGGTAAAGCGTCGTGCCTGTTCGAACTCGCCGCGCCCGGCCAGCCGTGAGATCTCCGGGGTCAGGGCGTTGCTGCAGGTGATGCCCAACTGGATGATCAGCCGCATCAAGGTGCGCGCCATGGTGTAACCCACCACCACCGCCGGGCCGGCGATCTGGTTGAGCACTTGCAGGCCGCCTTGCAGGGTGATCGCCTGCGCCAGCGGGATCGCCGCGCTGCCCAGCGCCGGTTTCCAGATACCACGGAACTCGGCCCAGGACGCCGACGCCAGCCCCAGCAGCGGCCAGGGTGAAATCCGCCGCACAAACAGGGTCACCAGCACCAGGAACAGCACCTGGCTGAAAAACATGCCCTGGGCCAATTGCAGTTCGGAGCCACCCAGCAGCAGTACGACGATGGACAGCACAATGTCCAGGGTCCTGCGGTTGGCCATGATGAAGACGCCGCCGACGGTTCTGTCGATGGTGCGAAACCAGGCGTCGATCGGCCCACCCAGCAAGCGCGTGCACAGGTAGCCGGACATGAACAACACCACCAGGCCGGCTTGCTCGGCGGTCAAGGTCTTGAGCCCGAGCAGTGACACCCAGTCGAGCCACTGGCCCAATGTCAGGGCGAATACCAGCACCAGCGCCACCACCGCCAGGGTAAAGGCCAGCGCGGTCTGCACACTGCGTCGCGCCCCCGGCACATCGCCCTGGCTCGCACGCAGCGTGGCGCTGGTGGCCGACGCCTGGGCCACCCCCAGGTCCAGCAGGCTGAGCATCGACGGAATGCCGGTGAGCACCAGCCAATCGGCATAGCGCCCGGTGCCCCAGGCGTGCAGGAAGAACGGCACCAACACCAGTTGCGCCGCCAGCGTCACCAGTTGGGTGTAGCCGTAGCTCAGCACGTTGAGGCGAAACCGTCGCGACAACGAGCGCGGCATTTCAAGCACTTTGCTCATGGTCATCAGGCCTTGTCGGACTGATAGGCGTAGCTGTAGTAGCCGTAGTCGCCATAGCCGTAGCTGGCGGACCGGCGTTTTTCCACACCATTGAAGATCGCACCCTTGAGCTCGATGCCGTTCTGATGGAAGCGGCGCAGGGTCAACTCGATCTCCTTCGCCGAGTTCACGCCAAAACGGGTGACCATCAGGCTGGTGCCGGCCTGGCGCCCGACAATCGCGGCGTCGGTCACCGCCAGCAATGGCGGCGTGTCGATGATCACCAGGTCATAGCGCTCGCTGACTTCGGCCAGCAACGCGGCGAAGTTGGGGTGCATCAGCAGTTCAGACGGGTTGGGCGGGATCTGCCCACGGCCTATGAAATCGAAGCGCTCCACGGCGGTCGGGTGAATCGCTTCCTGCAGATCACAGCGCTTGGCGAGCAGGTCGGACAACCCCGCCTCCACCGCCTTGCCGAGCATCTTGTGCAAGTAGCCCTTGCGCATGTCGGCATCGATCAGCAGCACGCGCTGGCCCGACTGCGCGACAATCGCCGCCAGGTTGGCCGAGACAAACGTCTTGCCCACCTCGGGGCTCGGGCCGGTGATCATCAGGCGGTTGTTCCTGGCCTCGAGTATGGCGAAGTGCAGGCTGGTGCGCAGGCTGCGCATGGCTTCCATCACCAGGTCATGGGGGTGATTGACCGCCAGCAGCGACGGCGCGACGGAACGCCCCTTGGCCGCGTTGGTTTCCTCGGCCTTTTGCAACAGGCTGAAGGGGATCGAGGCGTACACCGGCAGGCCGAGTTTCTCGATCTCATCCGGGCTTTCCAGGCCACGGTTGAGCAGGCTGCGTACCAGCACGATGCCTACCGAGAGCATGCCGCCGAGCAGCATCGCCAGCAGCACCACGATGACCTTGCGCGGCGCCACAGGCTTGGCCAGGTTGACGTCGGCACTGTCGATCAGGCGCACGTTGCCCACGGTGCCGGCGCGCATCACGTCGAGTTCCTGGGAGCGGTTGAGCAACTGGGTGTAGATCTCGGTGCCCACTTGCACGTCGCGAGTCAGGCTGAGTAATTCCTGCTGGGTCGTGGGCAAGCCTTCGACGCGCTTGGTCATCTGCGCCTGCTTGGCGTTGAGTTCCGCCAACTTGGCGATCAAGGCACGATAAGCCGGGTGCTGGGGGGTGAACTTACGGTCCATCTCAGCCTGTTGCAGCTTGAGTTCGGAGATGCCGGTATCCAGGGCCACCACCTGGTCGAGCACGGCCTTGGCTTCGAGGCTGATGTCGATGGATTTGCTGCGGGTCTGGAAGCGGTTCAAGGCGTTCTCAGCCTTCTCCAGGTCGCGCCGCACCTGGGGCAACTGGTCATTGAGGAACGACAGGCTCTGCGCCGCTTCGGCCGAGGTGCGGTCGACGTTCTGCTTCACATACAGGTTGGCGATTTCATTCAGCGTCCGCACCGCCAGGGCCGGGCGCGTGCTCTCCAGGGACAGGCTGATGATGCCCGACTCCTTGCCGCGCTCAATGACCGTCAGCAGGTCCTGATAGTCGGCCACCGCGTCCAGGCGCGGCTTGCGCACGATCTTGAAATGCGCGCCCGGATTGGCCCGCAGCTCCTTGACCAGCACCTCGACGCCCTCGGCGGCAAACGGCACGCCGACGCTTCCTGCGGCGATCTCGACGCCGTCCTCATCAAATAACGTGTAGGCCTGGGCCTCGCCGGCCACCAGTACCAGGGTGGTCCCGAGCAACGCCGTCGGCAGGTTCAAGCGGCTCAGCACCAGGGCCTCGCCCCCTGCCGACCAGCGGCTGAAACCGAACAGCGGCGGCGCAATATCGCCCTTGTGTTCAGGCGCATAACGCCGCGCGAGGAAGCCACCGATCAACGGAAAATGCTGCGGCGTGACAGTGATGTCCAACGCCAGGGTATCGACGGTCTTGCCAATGATGGTGCGCGACTTGATCAGCTCGATCTCGGTCACCGCCGGCGATTCCTTGCCCAGCAGGCTGCTGACGTCGGAGAAACCGAGCATGTCGTTCTTCTTCGGCTCCACCTGGATCAACGCATTCGCCTGGAACACCGGCGCCGACAGAATGGCGTAGGCGGCACCGATCAGCATGCAGGTGCCGGTGATCCCGGCGATCAGCCATTTGTGATCGATCAGGTTGCCGAGCATGCCGAGCACATCGATCTCGTCACGGTGAGGGCTTTCAGGGGAAGCGTTCTGGGGTGAATACATAAATCGCGTCTTCGTCCTTGCAATCGTTTAAAGAGGGAGCGTCAGCGCGCCAGGCGCTGGGCCCAGGCCTGTGCGGCCTGTTCGATCAAGGCATAGGCCTGCACAAAGGCGGGCTTGCCCTGGCGATAGGGGTCGGTGATCTCGCGATCGTGCTGCCACTTGCCCAACAGGAACACCTTGCCCCGTGCCTCGGGGGCGAGGTCGAGCACGCCGTCGATGTGCCGTTGTTCCATCACCAGGATCAGGTCGGCCTCACTCACGGCGCCGGCGTCGAGTTGCCGGGCCCTGTGCACCTGGGGCACATGCCCGTGCTCCGCCAGCACCTGCCCGGCCAGGGGCTCCAGCGGATGGTCACGCAAGGCCGCCAGGCCCGCCGAACTCACCTGGATCCCGGAAGGTGCAAGCGCAGCACCCAGCAAGTGTTCCGCCGTGGGGCTGCGGCAGATGTTGCCGATGCACACAATCAATATCTTTTTGAACAAGGCAACCTCCCACGCACCGCACACTTATTCTTCGGCAAAAGGGACGACCTTATTTAATGAGCTGCAACTAACGACCGAGTAATTATGACCACAGCCTACAAACCGAGACCATCTATCGCGCAAGACAAAAAATAACAATCCCGGTATTGACCGACTAAAACTAACATTCCGGTATTTTTGCACCGCCCCATAATAAAGTGCGATTTGAATGCACCAGACAGGGGACGGCCATGAACACGTCAAAGTTATTGGTAGAGCGTATTGGCCTATTTCCTTCTTCGGGAAATATTCATGTGGAAGTGCATGATTCAACCCATGTCGTCGAACGCCTGCAGGTGCTGTATGCGGATAACTCACTGGACAGCGACGCGTCCGGCGCCGGGTTTTCCATGGTGTTCGCCGACTGGCGCTTCAAGTTGCAGGTCAGTGACCCGTTGTCGGTGTGCCTGTGCGTGGAAAGTCGCGGCGACAGCCAGTTCATGCAGGTCAAGACGGCCGAACTGCTGGCCAATATCTGCGGCACCGAGGAGCGGCCATGAGCCTGTGGGCGGGCTTGAGACGCGGCTATGCGTTGCGCAGGCTGACGGGGATGTTCGAGGGGTTTGCCGAACCGGTGCAGGGCGCGCAGTACCAGCGCAACACCCGGGCCATCGGCCATTGGCTGGACCTGTTGCGCGGCAGCTCCCCCCAGCAGATCACCCATGCGCTGTTCCAGCAGATGAAACGCGCGCGGCGCCGTGGCAATGCGCAACGGTTCAACGCGCAGACCACCCTGCTGGCGCTGATGGTGGAAAGCAACCTGGCGCTGGACCTGGCGACCTACTCGGCCTTCCTGTGCGCGGTTTCCAGGCGCCAGGCAGGCTCCTGATGGGCCTGGTCGGCACCTGAGAGGGTCACTGCGACGCGGTTGAGCAGCCACTCCGCGTTGTACTTGGGCACCAGCCCACAGACCAGCAAAAACACCAGCCCGCCGCCGATGAACACGGGGGATACCTTGATGGGCGCGGCATCAATACGCCACAGGAACACACTGGCCGCTGTCGCACCCAGTGCGGCACCGGCCAGGGCTTCATTCAGCGGATGTATATAAGGCGCGACACAATAAGCACTGAACCCGATACTTATCACTAACCCCACCAACGCCGCCGGCCAGCGCCAGGCCAGGTTGAACTGGCGGGCCAGCAAACTCGTTGCCACCGTGACCATCAAACAGGTGTTCATGGCATGGCCACTTATTACAGCAATATCCAAGTGCTGGAAGGATAAGCCCCAACCTTTAAACAGCAACTTGCTGGCCGCCACGATCGAATAAGTAATACCCAGCGTTATTATCCAGGCCCGCAATGCCCACGGCGTGGAATACCTTAACCAGACAGCAATCATCAGTGCGGCCGGAATCATGACGGTAATGCCGCCATATTGCGCAAGTTCTGCCCGCATCACTGCTTAACCTTCGAGGTGCCGTTTTCGGCGCTCATCAGACCTCAGGCCCAAAAAAAACACAACGTTATCTAGCGTCAGCAACACCTGCAAAATGCAATTTACTGATTACTACATACAGATATGATTCTGTATTTTAATAATTAGGTTAGAACCAAACGGCATTTTACACAGGCTGTCGCGGCCCCTACCGTGGACGAGCATGACCGACCCCCTGCCCGGCGGAGGTACTCACTCCCTACTCGACAAGGACAGACCATGAGCATTGAATTCATCGGCTATATCGGCGGTCACCACGCTTCCGAGATCCACCCACGCAGCGGCCCTGCCCTGCAACCGGACTACGTGGAAACCGTGGCCCGCGCCCACGAAGACGCCGGTTTCGACCGCGCGCTGGTGGCGTTCCATTCCAACAGCCCGGACAGCACGCTGATCGCCGCCCATGCCGCCAGCGTGACGAAAAAACTGCAGTTCCTGATCGCCCACCGTCCGGGCTTCGCCCAACCCACCCTGGCCGCCCGCCAGTTCGCCACCCTTGATGTGTTCAATGGCGGGCGCACCGCCGTGCATATCATCACCGGCGGCGACGACCGCGAACTGCGCGCCGATGGCAGCCATATCGGCAAGGACGAACGCTATGCGCGCACCGATGAATACCTGAGCGTGGTCCGCCAGGAATGGACCAGCGATCAGCCCTTCGACTTTGCCGGCACCTACTACCAGGTCGAAGGCGCGCACTCCGCGGTGAAGTCGCCGCAGCAGCCGCATATCCCGCTGTATTTTGGCGGCTCTTCCAAGGCCGCGATTGAAGTGGCGGGCAAGCATGCCGATGTGTACGCGCTGTGGGGCGAAACCTATGAGCAGGTACGCGAGATCGTGACCCAGGTGCGCGCCGAAGCGGCCAGGCATGGGCGTACGATTCGCTTCAGCCTGTCGCTGCGACCGATCCTCGCCGAGACCGAAGAACTGGCGTGGGCGCGTGCCGACAGCATCCTGCAACAGGCCACCGAGTTGGCAGAGAAGAATGGCTTTGTGCGGCGTGAACCGCCGAATGAAGGCTCGCGCCGGTTGCTGGCGGCGGCGGAGCAGGGCTCGCGGCTGGACAAGCGCCTGTGGACGGGGATTGCGGGGTTGCTGGGGGCGCAGGGCAACTCCACCTCGTTGGTGGGGACCGCCGAACAGGTGGCAGAGGCATTGGTCGATTATTACGACCTCGGTATCACCACCTTCCTGATCCGTGGGTTTGATCCGCTCAATGATGCGATCGACTATGGCAAGCGGTTGATCCCCCTGACCCGGCAGCTGATTGCTGAACGCGAGCAGGCCAAACAGGTCGCGTAAGCAAGAACACCACAAAACCCATGTGGGAGGGGGCAACCCCTCTCCCACATTTTGATCTTCACCTGGCTCGAAATCAGTTCTTGTAGTCCGTATCAGTCCGCTCCAACTGCCGAATCAGCGCATTCCAATGCCGCGCCACCCCCGGTCCTTCGCCACTGGCAAACACCTTGGCCTGTTGTTCGACTTTCTCCACCACTTCGGCCGGCGGGAAGATCAACTCCGCATTCCCCGCTGCCTGCGCCGCGACCTGGATATTGCAGGCGCGCTCCAACTGTTGCAGCTGCACAAACGCATGTTCAACGCTGACACCGGCGGTCAACAAGCCATGGTTGCGCAGGATCATCACGCTCTTGTCACCCAGGTCCGCGACGAGGCGCTCACGTTCGTCCAGGTCGAGGGCCACGCCTTCATACCCGTGGTACGCCACGCGTCCGGAAAAACCAATGGAGTGCTGGGAGATCGGCAGCAGGCCGTCCTTCTGCGCCGACACCGCAATGCCGTCGCGGGTGTGGGTGTGCAGCACCGCCTGCAGGTCATGACGTGCGCCGTGGATCGCGCTGTGAATCACATAGCCGGCGTAGTTGATGCCCAGGCCGGTAGGGTCATCGACGATAGTGCCGTCGAGGTCGACCTTGACCAGGTTGGACGCACTGATTTCATCGAACAACAACCCGAAGGCGTTGATCAGGAAATGCTCCTCCGGCCCCGGTACACGGGCGGAGAAATGGGTATAGATGTGGTCGGTCCACTTGTACAAGGCAGCCAGGCGATAAGCGGCGGCCAGTTTGACGCGCACCTCCCACTCTTGCGGGGTAACGCGCTGGCGAACATTGCTGGTGAGATTGGTGATCGAGGTGACGCTGCTCATGGCAAAACTTCCTGGATGGCCTTAAGGACTTCCAGGCAAGCCTAGGGGATGGCCGAAAATAATAAAAAGCACATTTTAATCTAAGCTAATTATTATTTTTTTTCATATAAATCGTACCAATAATACAGGGCAAATGTGGGAGATCCCACAACCTCTTCGACGCAGCGCTGTCGCGCAGCAAACTGTGGCGAGCGGGCTTGCCACAAGAATGCGGTCGCCTGAAATTGTTCAGGCAAGACTCAAGACTTCAGGGTGAAATTTTAACCCCCTAAAATCATTCAGTTATTTTAAGTTTGATAAGAGGGGGCTTGCCCCCGATGGCCATGAGTATCTCCCGCAACGCTAACACCGATGCGAAGCGAGCCGCCCTTGATCTTGCTTTAGATCTTGATCTCAGGCGCCCCGTTAACCACGCTGGCCGGAATCCGATAGTGATTTGGGGGGGGTAAACCGGCAGGGATGCCGGTTTAGCCGCCCCGCGCCATGGATGGCGCGTGGCGGCGGCCCCCCACATCACTGTCGGATTACGGGCACACCGAGCCTAGGCGAGGTGCCGAGTGGTGGGGCAAGAGCCCTTTGCTTACTTTGGGGCTTTTCCAAAGTGAGCCGCCGTCAGGGCGGAACCCTAAGCCGCCGTTACCGCGGCAATGGATATGTACCCGGTCCAATCCAAAAAAATGGTCGGCCCAGAGGCCGTCATCGGGGGCAAGCCCCCTCCCACAGGCTTACGCGGCGTCGCGGACTTTATGCAGCGACGCCGCCACCCGCTTGCCAAACGCATCCACCGGCCCCTGCAGGTTGCCCAGGAAGTGCGGATAGATCAGCCACAAATCCATCACCGGCTTGAAATCCTTGAGCGGCATCACCGCCAGTTGCTCGCGGTGCGCACTGCGTTCCAGCAACGGCCGTGGCACCAGGCCCAAGCCCAGGCCGTCGGCCACCAGGCCCAGTTGCAGTTCGGTGCCGAAGGTCTCCAGGTTGACCCGCAGGGCCAGGCCCTGATCGGACAAGGTGCGCTGCAACCCGGCACGGAAGCCGCAGCCGTCCGGGTTGAGGACCCAGCCGTTCTGGTACACATCGGCCAGCTTGCAGGGTTTCTTCGGCAGTTGGGCCTTGGCGCAGACCACCACCAGTTCCATCTTGCCGATGGACTCGCCGACGATGTTGTCCGGGAAGATCTTGCCTGCCGGGAACAGCGCCGCCGCCGCGTCCAGTTCGCCGCGTTCGATCTTGCCCACCAACTGGCTGCCCCAGCCGGTGGCGACCTGGGCACGCAAGTCGGGGTATTCGCTGCGCAGGTGCTTGAGCGCGTCCAGCAGCACCACGTCGCCGATGGTCTGCGGCACACCCAGGCGCAGCAGGCCGGTGGGCGGTGCGTCGGTGGCCACCAGCTCGCGCAGGGCATCCATCTCGCGCAGGATCAACCGGCACTGCTCATAGACGCGGGTGCCGATCAATGTCGGCTTGAGGGGTTTGGTGTTGCGGTCGAACAGCTCCACGCCCAGCGCCTGCTCGAAGTTCTGCACGCGGCGGGTAATGGCCGGCTGGGTCAATTGCAACGACTCGGCGGCATGGCTGATGGACTGGCAACGAATCACTTCGACAAAGGCATCGATATCGTCAATTTTCATTTGGGCCGCACATAGAGAACAGTCATTAAGATGTGTGTGAAGCATAGTTGCAGGAACGTGGCGTGAATAGCCCGTGCTGCAATCGATAACGTCTAACGCTATTCAGACCGGTTCTAAATTACCTTCAGCTATAAGCTAATCATTAAAAAATAGCATATTAACTATAAACATTATGCTTAGATAAACCCATCCCTGCGACCACACGATGGAAGTGCCATGACCCAGGCCCGACACCCCGAGAGACTCAGAGCCTTCATAGGCGCCCTGGCGGAATTGATCGACGGCAATCCACGCGAAGGCGACCTGTTGCACCGTGGCGGCAAGCTGCTGGCGCAACTGGTCAGCCATGACGACTGGCTCCCCGATGAATTTGCCCAACCCGATCCCGAGCGCTACCAGCAGTTCTTGCTGCATGCCGATTCGCGCCAGCGTTTCAGCATCGTCAGCTTTGTCTGGGGGCCGGGGCAAAGCACGCCGATCCACGACCATCGGGTGTGGGGGCTGATCGGCATGCTGCGCGGCGCAGAGTTCTCCCAAGGCTTCGAACGCGCGCCCGACGGCAGCCTGATCGCCGAAGGCCAGCCGATTCAATTGGTGCCGGGCCAGGTCGAGGCGGTGTCGCCCAAGGTCGGCGACATCCATCAGGTGAGCAATGCCCACAGCGACCAGGTGTCGATCAGCATTCATGTGTACGGCGCCAATATCGGCGCGGTGCGCCGTGCGGTGTACCAGCCCGACGGCAGCGAGAAACTGTTTATCTCCGGTTATTCCAACGCCTTCCTCCCGAATATCTGGGATTTGTCCAAAGAAAAGAGCCCTGCCCTATGACCACCGTACCGACCCGTAGCTTTGCCCGGATTCGCCAGGCCCTGTTGGACCGTGAAGAACTCGCCCTGGTGGACGTGCGCGAAGAAGCGCCGTTTGCCGAATCCCACCCGCTGTTCGCGGCGAATATCCCGCTGTCCAAGCTGGAACTGGAGGTGTATTCGCGCATTCCACGCCGCGATACCCAGGTCACCGTCTACGACAACGGTGAAGGCCTGGCTGCCCGTGCCGCCGAACGCCTGGTTGCGCTGGGCTACACCCAGGTCAGCCTGCTGGAAGGTGGCCTGGACGGTTGGCGCCGGGCCGGTGGCGAGCTGTTTATCGATGTGAACGTGCCGAGCAAGGCCTTTGGCGAGTTGGTGGAGAGCGAGCGCCACACGCCGTCCCTCGCCGCTGAAGAAGTGCAGGCGCTGCTCGACAGCCAGGCCGATGTGGTGGTGCTCGACGCCCGCCGTTTCGACGAATACCAGACCATGAGCATCCCCACCGGCATCAGCGTGCCCGGTGCCGAGCTGGTGTTGCGTGCGCGGGAACTGGCGCCCGACCCGGCCACCCGCATCATCGTCAACTGCGCCGGGCGTACCCGCAGCATTATCGGCACCCAGTCGCTGATCAACGCCGGCGTGGCCAACCCGGTGTCTGCGCTGCGCAATGGCACCATCGGCTGGACCCTGGCCGGGCAGAAGCTCGCCCACGGCCAGTCGCGGCGCTTTGCGCCAACCTCGGAAGAGCATCGCCAGATCGCCGCCGTCGATGCACGCCGCGTCGCCGACAAGGCCCGCGTCGGTCGCGCCACCCTCGCCGACCTGCACGCCTGGCAGCAGGAAACCAACCGCACCACCTACCTGTTCGATGTGCGCACCCCGGAAGAATTCGAAGCCGGCCACCTGCCCGGCGCGCGCTCGACCCCGGGCGGCCAACTGGTGCAGGAAACCGACCATGTCGCCAGCGTGCGCGGTGCGCGCCTGGTGCTGGCGGATGACGATGGCGTGCGGGCGAACATGTCTGCGTCGTGGCTGGCCCAACTGGGCTGGGACGTGCATGTGCTGGATGACCTGCAAGCGGCGCACTTCAGCGAAAAAGGCGCCTGGGTCGCTCCAGTCCCCGCGCCGCCCCAGGCCGAACTGATCAGCCCGCACACCCTCGCCGAATGGCTCACCCATGGTGACACCGTGGTGCTGGATTTCACCGCCAGCGCCAACTACGTCAAGCGCCATATCCCCGGCGCCTGGTGGGTATTGCGCGCACAACTGCCCCAGGCCCTGGCCAAGGTACCCGCCGGCCAGCGTTATGTGCTGACCTGCGGCAGCAGCCAACTGGCGCGCCTGGCGGTGGCTGAAGTCGAAGCGATCACCGGCAAGCAAGTGTTCCTGCTGCAAGACGGCACCGCCGCCTGGATCAACGCGCAACTGCCACTGGAAGAAGGCGAAACCCACCTGGCCTCGCTGCGTATCGACCGCTACCGCCGGCCGTACGAAGGCACCGACAACCCCAAGGAAGCCATGCAGGCCTACCTGGATTGGGAGTTCGGTCTGGTGGAGCAACTGGCCCGCGATGGGACCCATGGGTTTTACGTCATTTGACCCCAGGCACGCCTGCCCCCATTGCGGGAACAGGCGCTGCCCCATGCATGGGGCGGGGGTACTGCGTTACTTTTTTTCTTCTGTGTCGGTGCAAGAAACCGTCTCCGAGCTACCGCTCAACTGAGACTGCATGGCGTGGACACCCGCCTCTATTTGCGAGGCCACGCTGAACTGGGTGCCGAACAGCAGGCTGAACATGACGCATGTGGTTGCCAATAATTTGAACATGACGAATCCTCACTGGTTCGCTGAGAGAGTAAAAATACCCCCATCGTTTATTCGCAGCTGACTTGGCTGCGTGCTGCCATTTTCTGCCCGGCGCAACGCCTGAACACCTGTGAAGAATGACAGTGGCCTAGACCACTTCGCTCTATGCAAACCTGCGCTGAGAGCGATTGGCGCCGCCCCCTTGGACACCCAGGCACCTCAGCCGCAATTACCTATTCGAAAAATACATAAACCGCATATTAGATAACCAATTATCTTAATATTTTTAATAATTAACATATAACCAAAAAGACCTTCACAGAAGGTTTTTATGAGCATAACGTGAACTCCTCACCGACCCCTTCTCCAGGCGGAGGTAGCCGAACCCTTTCACGATCTGCCTGGAGCCAGCATCCCATGGTCTTTTCCACTCCGTTCAAACGCCTGCTCCTGGGCACTGCCCTGGCCCTTGGCCTGGCCACCTGCGCCCACGCCGCCGACCTGCAACCGCTGCGGGTGGCCAATCAGAAATCGACGATCAAGACGCTGCTGGAAGTCTCCGGCGAAACGAAAAACGTGCCCTATGAAATCCAGTGGTCGGAATTCCCGTCCGCCTCGCCCCTGGGCGAAGCCTTGAATGCCGGAGCCGTGGACATTGGTGCCCTGGGCGACGCGCCCTACGTGTTTGCCCTTGGCGCCGGCGCCTCGCTAAAGGTGGTCAGCATCATCCACGCCGAAGGGCGTAACACCACCGCCCTGCTGGTGCCCAAGGATTCGCCGATCAAGACGGTGGCCGACCTCAAGGGCAAGAAAATCGTCACCGGGCGTGGGTCCATCGGCCATTACCTGGCGATCAAGGCGCTGGCCACGGCCGGCCTGACCACAAAGGATGTGCAGTTCATTTTCCTGCTGCCCAGCGAGTCGCGCCTGGTGCTGGATAACGGCACTGTCGACGCCTGGTCGACCTGGGACCCCTACACCACCGTCGTCACGTCCCAAAGCCAGGCGCGGATCCTGGCCAGCGGCAACACGCTGTTGAGCAATCACCTGTACCTCGCCGCCACCCGCCAGGCCATCGCCGACAAGCGCACGCAGCTGGACGACTTTGTCGCCCGCGTCGACCGCGCCTACGCCTGGGCCAATACCCACCCCGACGAGTACGCCGCCGCCCAGGCCAAAATCACCGGGCTGCCGCTGGCCGTGCATGTGGCCGTGGCCAAGGAAACCCGCCTGAGCCCGGTGCTGATTGACGACAGCGTGATCAGTGGCCTGCAGGCCACCGCCGACACCTACCAGCAAGAAGGCCTGCTGCCCCGGCACATCGACGTGTCCCAGGGCTTCGACACGAGCTTTAACGCCAAGCGCGTCCCCAACAACCAAGCATCACGCTGAAGGAGCAGAACATGAGCACGCCACATCAATTGAAACCCCGCCATTTGAAATTGGGCGCCATGGTCCACGGTGTCGGACACGGCTGGGGCGAATGGCGCCATCCGCAGGCGCAACCGAATGCCAGTACGAATTTCGGCTTCTACAAACAGCAGACCGAACTCGCCGAAGCGGCCAAGTTCGACTTCGTGTTCATCGCCGACAGCCTGCACATCCATGCCAAATCCAGCCCGCATTACCTCAACCGCTTCGAGCCGCTGACCATCCTCTCGGCCCTGGCCGCACTCACCAGCCATATCGGCCTGGTGGCCACCGTGACCGTCAGCTACACCGAGCCCTACCAGGTGGCGCGCCAGTTCGCGTCCCTGGACCATATCAGCGGCGGTCGCGCCGGCTGGAACGTGGTGACCTCGTGGCTCAGCGGCACCGCCGACAACTTCGGTAAGGCCGAACACCCACCCCACGCCGTGCGCTACCGCATCGCCAAGGAACACCTGAACACGGTCAAGGGCCTGTGGGATTCCTGGGAAGACGACGCCTTTGCCTACAACAAGCAAAGCGGCGAATTCTTTACCCCGGGCAAGCTGCATGCGCTGAACCACAAAGGCGAGTTTTTCTCGGTCAAAGGCCCGCTGAACATTGCGCGCTCGCGCCAGGGCCAACCGGTGATTTTCCAGGCGGGCACGTCCGAAGACGGGCGTAACTTTGCGGCGCAGAACTCGGACGCCATCTTCGTGCATGTGGAAAGCATCGAAGAAGGCCTGGCGTATACCCAGGACCTCAAACGCCGCGCCAAAGGCTTTGGCCGTGACGCCGACAGCCTGTCGATCCTGCCGGGCATCCGCCCGATTGTCGGCCGCGACGAGGCCGAAGTGGAAAGCCGCTACCAGCAGGCCGTGGAGCTGGTCACCGTGGAAGACGCCATCGTCGCCCTCGGCCGCCCGTTCAACGACCATGACTTCAGCCAGTACCCGCTGGACGCCCCGTTCCCGGAACTCGGCGACCTGGGCGCCAACAGCCAGAAAGGCGGCTCCGACCGCATCAAGCAACTGGCCAGGGACGAAGGCCTGACCCTGCGCGAAGTGGCGCTGCGCTTCTCGCGGCCCAAGCGTGATTTTGTCGGCACCCCGGAGCAAGTCGCCGACGCGATCCAGACCTGGTTCGAACGCGGTGCCAGCGATGGTTTCATCATCAACTCGGTGCTGCCGGACGGCTTGCAGTATTTCACCGAACTGGTGGTGCCGGTGCTGCAACAGCGTGGCCTGTTCCGTAGCGAATACACCGGCCACACCCTGCGCGACAACCTTGGCCTGGCCGTACCGGTCAATCGTTACAGCATCGAGGTGGAAGAACCGCAGGAGGCGCTGGCATGAGCGAATCCCTCACTGTAGGAGCGAGCTTGCTCGCGAAGATCGTTAACGATAACGCGGGACATCTGACTCCCCTCGGCGCTCTCCGGTTTTTCGCGAGCAAGCTCGCTCCTACAAAATTACGGGTGATCACCCCATGACCCAACCGTCTCTACGCTCCGTGGAAGTCGCCAACTTCGACGCCCTGCTCGAACGCCTCAGCACCGAGCTGGCCGGCACCGCGCACCTGTATGACGAGAGCGGCGCCTTCCCCCATGCCAACTTCCAGCGGCTGCATGACCACGGCCTGGTCGCCCTCACCGTGCCCAAAGCCCTCGGTGGCGGCGGTGCCAGCCTGCCGCAGGCGCGCAAGGCGATCAGTGCAATTGCCAAGGGCGAACCGTCCACCGCACTGATCCTGGTGATGCAATACCTGCAACATACCCGCCTGCAAGACAGCAAGACCTGGCCGCCCCATCTGCGTACACAAGTGGCCGAGGACGCGGTGCGCAACGGCGCATTGATCAACGCCCTGCGCGTCGAACCCGACCTCGGCACCCCGGCCCGTGGCGGGCTGCCGGCGACCACCGCCGTGCGCACTGCCGAGGGTTGGCGCATCAGCGGGCGCAAGATCTACTCCACCGGCAGCCATGGCCTGAGCTGGTTCAGCGTATGGGCGCGCAGCGATGACACCGACCCGCTGGTGGGCGCCTGGCTGGTGCCCAAGGACAGCCCCGGCGTGAGCATCATCGACACCTGGGACCACCTCGGCATGCGCGCCACCTGCAGCCATGAAGTGCTGCTCGACAACGTACTGGTGCCGCTGGACCACGCCGTCAGCGTCAGCCCCTGGAGCGCGCCGCAACCGGAACTGGATGCCGACGGCTTCCTGTGGATGTCAGTGTTGCTGTCCTCGGTGTATGACGCCGTGGCCCAGGCCGCGCGGGACTGGCTGGTGAACTGGCTGGAAGAACGCACGCCGTCCAACCTCGGTGCGGCGTTGTCGACATTGCCGCGTTTCCAGGAAACCGTCGGCCATATCGACACCCTGCTGTTCGCCAACCGCAGCCTGCTCGACGCCGCCGCCGACGGCCACACCCCGGCCGCCAACGCCGCGCAGTTGAAGTACCTGGTCACCCACAACGCGATCCGCGCCGTGGAACTGGCCATCGAGGCCTCCGGCAACCCCGGTCTGTCACGCCATAGCCCGCTGCAACGCCACTACCGCGATGTGCTGTGCAGTCGCGTACATACCCCGCAGAACGATGCGGTGCTGCAAGGTGTCGGTAAAGCCGTGTTCGCCCAACGCCAGAAGGAACGCACATGACTCAGGTGATTATTGCCAGCCAGTTGGACGAAGACTACAACGAGGTGATCCGCGCACGCCTCACTGCGATCCACCCCGGAGCCCAGGTGATCGGCGTGCCGGCGGGCGTGCCGAGCGACCTGCCGCCCCAGGCGAATATCCTGCTGCTGCGCCCGATCAACGTGCGCGGCTACACCGCCCCGGACACCCCGCCACCGGGCTGGCCCTACGGCGCGCAATGGGTGCATTTGGTCTCATCGGGCATCGACTTCTACCCGCAATGGCTGTTCAACGGCCCGCCGGTGACCACCTCCCGGGGCAGCGCCGCCGACAACCTCGCCGAGTTCGCCCTGGCGGCGATCTTTGCCGCGGCCAAGCATTTACCGGACATCTGGGTGAAGGACTCGCAATGGAATTTCACCGCCCTGCGCCCACTCAAGGGCATCACCCTGGGCATCCTCGGCTTTGGTGCGATTGGTGAAAGCCTGGCGCAAAAAGCCCTGGGCCTGGGCATCAACGTTGTGGCCCTGCGTCAGAGCCAGGCACCGTTCGGCGCAGGAGTGCAGGCCGCCAACGACATCCACGACCTGTTCGCCCGCGCCGACCATCTGGTAGTGGCCGCGCCACTGACCGACGCCACGCGGCATATCATCAACCGCGATGTGCTGGGCAGCGCCAAGCCGGGACTGCACCTGATCAACATCGCGCGCGGCGGCTTGCTCGATCAGGAGGCGTTGCTGGAGGCGCTGGATAACGGCCGGATCGGCCTGGCATCGCTTGACGTGACCGAGCCGGAGCCCTTGCCGGATGGGCACCCGCTGTACAGCCACCCACGGGTGCGGTTGTCGCCGCATACGTCGGCGATTTCGACCAATAGCCGCAACGAGATTGCCGATACGTTTTTGGCGAATCTGGAGCGCTACGTTTCAGGGATCGCACTGGCGAATCTGGCTAACGCCTGATGCCGTTCAAAAATGTGGGAGGGGCGGTGCGACGATTCGACTTGCTCCCGATTGCAGTGGGTCAGTACCAAATCCACCAACTGACACTCCCTCATCGGGGCATAGGTATCTGCACAACTCTTAAAGGCTGACACATAACTCTGTGGTGAGCGGGCTTGTCGAATCGTCGCACCGCCCGCGCTGGGCTGCGAAGCGGCCCCAATAAGGTCACCGCAGAGTGCCAGAATCAATCGAGGTGAAGGTTTTGGGGCTGCTTCGCAACCCAGCGCGGGGCAAGCCCGCTCACCACAGAAGCCTAATTGCCATAGATTCCGTATTCACTGGAAGTTGTGTAGATACCCATGCTCATCGGGGGCAAGCCCCCTCCCACATTTTTAACCCAGTACACCAGACCCAACTCCGGTCGGCTCTAAGGCCGCCGCGCTTTGGCTCTTGATCTCAAATCGCCCCGTCAAACACGCTGGCCGAACGCAGGCTTTGGAGCGTGGGTAACCCGGCAGGACGCCGGGTTAGCCGCACTGGGCCATGGATGGCCCATTGCGGCGGCCCACGCTCCAAAGCCGGAGTGAGGGCACACCGAGCCTAAGCGAGGTGCCGAGTGTTGGGGCGAAGCGTTTTTGGTTACTTTTGGCGCTCTTCCAAAAGTGACCCGCTGTAAGAGCGGAACCCTAAGCAGCCGTTACCGCAGCAACGGATATGTACTCGGTCAAATCCAACGACATGGTCGGCCCGAAGGCCGCCATCGGGAGCAAGTCGAATCGTCGCACCGCCCCTCCCACATTTGGTTATACGACCAGGCGAAAAACATCATCAGATATACGCATCATAAACAAATATTAACTGCATATTTTTAATAATTAACATATAACAAAACGGACTTTTACGGACGCCTTTCCTATCCATATTGTTATGTCCAGCACCGACCCCTGACCAGGTGGAGGCCTTGCCTGAACCACCACTTTCTCAGGGTCCTACCATGAGCCACATCGCCGCGCCCAATCGCCTCACCCTTGCTGTCTCCCTCGCCCTGTTCGGCGCGTACGCCCACGCCGATGACGCCGCGCTGCCGGTGGTCAATGTCACGGCCGAGCACCGCAGTGAAGACTTGCAGAAAACCCCGCTGGCGATTTCCGCCTTCGACGAGAAGAGCCTCGACGACAAGCAGATCCGCAGCGTGCGCGACCTGTCGGGCCAGGTGCCGAACCTGACTCTCAGCCGCCAGTCGATCTCCTACAGCGCCCAGACCTATGGCATTCGCGGCATCGGTGAAACCGACCCGATCCAGGAAGCCGCCGTGGCGGTGTACGCCGACGACTTGTACATCCCACGGGCGATTTCCTCGATGCTCGACTTCAATGACGTCGAGCGCGTCGAAGTGCTGCGCGGCCCCCAGGGCACCCTGTACGGGCGCAACAGCAGCGCGGGGGCGATCCGTGTGATCACCCGCGACCCCAACCAGGAAACCCGTGGTTTCGTCGAGCTCGGTGCCGGCAACTACAATGCGCAGAACGGCCGTTTCCTGATCAGCGGCCCGCTGGTGGACAACGCGTTGTTCGGCAGCTTTTCGGCGATCCGCCTGAGCCGCGACGGCACGGTGTCCAACCCGACCCGGGGCAAGGATGTGAACAACGTCGATATCCAGTCCTACCGCGGCAAGCTGCGCTACAAGCCGGAGGATTCACCTTGGGATGTGCAGTTGACCCTGGCCGGCACTTTTGACCGTGGCGACACCACCAGCTACTCGCCGTTCGACGCCAATGGCCGTTTCGACAAGTTCAAGAGCTACAGCAGCCTCGACCCGAAAAACCGCCTTGACCAGGGCAGTTCGGTGTTGCGCGCGATCTATGCGATCAACGATCACTTGAATGTCAAATCGGTCACTGCATGGTCGTCCTTCAACCAGCCGGTGGACTACGACAACTCTGGCCAGGCCGCGCTGATCCAGAACAACCTGATCCTCTACAAGCAAAACTACGCCACCCAGGAATTCCAGCTCAACGGCGACTATGACGACTTCAGCTTCAGCACCGGCCTGTACCTGTACCGCGAACGCTTCGATGCCGACCGCGACAACCTCACCTACTCCATCGCACGCAACCGGGTGATCGGCCAGGGTCAGTACAGCACCACCAACACCGAAAGCTACGCGCTGTATGGCCAGGGCACCTACAAGATCACCCCGCAGCTGTCGCTGATCGCCGGCCTGCGCTTTACCCGCGAACACAAGAACTTCGAGTTCACCAATTACGCGATCAATACCGACAGGCAGATTACCGGCACCAACTTCGCGGCCGAGTCGAGCAAATCCTGGCAGTCCACCAGCCCGAAAATCGGCTTCGAATATGCCTGGACGCCGCACCTCAACCAGTACGCCTACGTCGCCAAGGGCTTCAAGGCCGGCGGATACGACAACCGTGCGCCGACCCGCGCCGCCGCCGAGCAGGCGTTTTCGCCGGAAGACGTGACCACCTGGGAAACCGGCTTCAAGGGCGACTTCTTCGACCAGCGCCTGCGGGCCAACGTCGCGCTGTTCTACAACGACTACAAAGACCTGCAGACCAACGCCTACGACCCGGCGCTGGGGGTGAGCCTGCGCACCAACGTCGGCCAGGCCCACACCTACGGCGTCGAGCTGGAAACCCTCACCGCCCTGAGCCGCGACCTGCAACTGAGCGCCAACCTCGGCTACCTGGAGAGCCAGTACGACGACTTCCAGAACGCCAGCGGTGCCGGGGTCGATGCCAATGGCAAACAACTGGTGTTCTCGCCGCGCTGGAACGCCAGTGTCGGCCTGAACTACACCATTCCCGCAGGCCTGCCGGGCACCTGGCTGGCGGGCACGGATGCGCAGTTCCAGACCAAGTCCTACGCCAACGCGCTGAACGACGACATCCAGGAAGTGCCGCAGCAAACCTTCTGGAACGCCAACACTCGCTACATCAGCGGCGACGGCCACTGGACCACCACCCTGGCGGTGAAAAACCTGCTGGACCGCGCTTACCCGCAATCGGTGGGCTATGTGCCGTCCAGCGGCGCCCGTTATTACTCGGTCAACGATCCGCGCACGCTGTTGCTGTCGGTGCGCTATGACCTCTGAGTGCGTTACTTGATGCGGTAATGGAAGGTATTGCGCACCGCCGGTACGGCCACGGCCTTGCCATCAACGATCCTCGGCTGGTAGCGGAAAGTGTTCGCCGCCGCCAGTGAAGGCCGGATAAACAACGGGTGGCAGCCGTCCAGCACCTTGGGATTTTCCACGCGGCCTTGGGTGTTGACGCTGTACTCCAAGGTGCAGTCGCCCTCGATGTTCTTGTCCAGGGCGCGCTCGGGATAGTCCGGTGCCTCCTTGCTCAGGGGTTGGTATTGGCGGCTGTCGAAGGCCGGTGCAGGGGCTGGCGCGGGGGTGGCTGCCCGGGCTTTTTCAGCGGCCAGGCGTTGCTGATCGAGGCGTTGTTGTTCCAGCTCGCGGTTGCGTTGTTCGGTGGCCAGGCGTTCCTGCTGCTGCTCGATCTTCTTGTCTTCGACGCGTTTGCGCGCCAAGGCGGCTTTCTCGAGTTTTTGCGCCTGGACCTGTGGATCGACCACGGGCTTTACCGGCACCGGTATCACCACCGGTTCCGGCGGTGCGGGGGCAGCCACCACCGGTTCAGGCTCGGGCGCTGGCGCCGGTGGCAGCATGACCAACTGCGTGTGCATCACCCGAGGGGCATCCACCACGGGCTTTTGCGTCGACCAGCCCAGCATCAACGCGGCCAGCACGCCGACGTGCAGCGCCACCGCCAGGCTGGCGGCGAGGCTGTTTCTCCAAAACCCCGAAGCATCCCGGGGCGCCATCGTCAGGGTGGGACTGTGCATGATCATCGCCGTCATTGCGGGGCCTCGGTCACCAGCCCCAGGTTGCTGACACCACCCTTCTGCAACACCGCCATGGCCGCGACCACACGGCCGTAACCGGCGTTGTCGTCGGCGCGGATATAGACTTGGGTGTCGCTGCGCGCCGCCACCACCTGCATGACCTTGGCGCCCATTTCATCCAGGCTCACGGCGCTGTCGGTCTGGTGCTGGGTATCGAGTTCGCCGCCGAGGTTCCAGTAGTAGCCACCGTCGGCCTTTACCGACAGCGTGAGGATCTGCTGGCGGGTGTCGGTGGCCAACGCCTCGGCGGCGACCTTGGGCAGGTCGATCTTCACGCCCTGGGTCAGCATCGGCGCGGTGACCATGAAGATCACCAGCAGCACCAGCATCACGTCGATATACGGCACCACGTTCATCTCGGCCTTGGGCCCGTGCTTGCGTTGCGGCCTGACTAACATGGGAGTTGCTCCTTTCAGGCGGCGACGGCCAGGTTGATCGACGTACCGCGCAGGGTGCGGTGCAGGCGTACCTGCAGCTCATTGCCAAACGCGTAGTAACGGGTGAGCAGGGTCTGGCCGCGCGCCGCGAAGCGGTTGTAGGCGATTACCGCCGGGATCGCCGCGAACAGGCCGATGGCCGTGGCGATCAAGGCTTCGGCAATGCCCGGCGCTACGGTGGACAACGTCGCCTGTTGCACCTGGGACAAGCCGATAAACGAATTCATGATGCCCCACACCGTGCCGAACAGGCCGATGTACGGGCTGACCGAACCCACGGTCGCCAGAAATTGCAGGCCCTTTTCCAGCTCGATTTCCTGCTCGGTGATCGCCACCTGCAAGGCCCGCTCCACGCCTTCGAGCACCGCCGGGTCATGGCTATGCAAGTGCTGGTATTCCTGGACCCCGGCGATAAAGATCGGCGCAATGCCGCCCTCGCCCGCCAGCTGGACCTCACGGCACAGTGCCTGCAGATCCGGCGCGGCGCGAAAGCGCTGCACAAACGTATTCAACTGCCGCTCCAGGCGGCGCAGCACACTGCCGCGCTGGATAATCAGGTACCAGCTGAGCAAGGACGCCAACAGCAAGGTGAGCATGACAGCCTTGACCAACAGGCTGGCGTCGCTGATCAAACCCCAGATCGTCATATGTTCCATCGTCGCGTGCATGGTGAATCTCCCATTCGATTAAAAAGTAATGACCGGTTGATGACGGTTCACGGCAATTTCAATGCACGGGTGACCTCGGCCCAGGGCACGAACTTGAAGTTCTGGGTTTGCTCGGGCATGCGCTTGCGCCCGTCCTGCACCACCAGCATGCCTTGGCTCCATGGCCCGCCGAGGTTGATGGCGGTGACTTCCAGGCCATCGGTTTCCGACGCACCGTCGATACCGGCGGCGGCGTTCAAGCCGACGCGAAAGCCGCCGTGCACGGCAAACGGCGGTTCGGCATCCACCACCAGGTAGCTGTCATTGCCTTGGCTGGAGATCACCAGGTAGTCATGTTTATCGCTTTGGTACAGCGCCAGGCCCTCGACATCCGCATGCAATTGCGGGCCGACCTTGATCACGCTGGTCAACGTCGCCGGTTGATCGGCGCGCGCATCCACCGCCCACACGCCGACGTCTTCCTCACCGATAAACAGGCGCTGGCGCTGGTCGTCGGCCACACAGCCTTCGGGTTGGCTGTCGACCTTGAACTGACGCACCAGCTCGCCATGCACACGGCCGTCCGGCGCACTGAGGCGGTATTGCAGGAAGGTGCCGTCCTTGCCGTTGGCAATCGCGTAGATCTCGCCGCTGGCGGGCTGGAACAGGCAAATGCCATAGATTTCCTTGAGCGGCGTGGGCACTTCACCGGCCTCTCGCAGCTCGCCGCTCTGGCGGTCGATGCTGAACAGGCTCAGGCTGTTGTGATCGCGATTGCTCGCCACCGCCAGGTCCACCGTTTGCGCGCCAAGCTTGAAGTTGGAGCGTACGTCGACGTTATTCAGGCGGCCCACCGCCAGTTCCTGCAACAGCTTGCCGTCGAGGTCGTAGGCGAGCAGGCCCTGTTTCTTGTTGGTGCCGAGCACACGGCTGTTGGCCGGGGTTTGCGGGTGAATCCAGATCGCCGGGTCATCCGCCGCATCGCCCTGGCGGCCGACCGGGTCGCTCTGGCGCAAGGCCGCGACTTCCGGCAGCACCGGCGCCGCTGCGACGGGCGTGGCCTGCCAGTCGAGCCTGGCCTGGTAGAGCGTGCCGCTGTCATCATCGCGCACCAGCAGCTGGCGGCCATTGAGCGCCAATTGCTCCGGCTCTTTCAGGCCCGGCAGGCCCAGGCTCGGTTGCTCCACCCAGCGCTCGCCGGTGTGCTGGAACAGGTGTAACCGGGCGGTCTTCGGGTCCAGGGCAACCACACCACCGGGTACCAGCGCCATGGCCCCGGCTTCGCGTTTGGGAGTGTCGAACAGCGCCACCGGCGTGCGTTTCACCTCGGCTTCCGGGTGCGCCGGGTAGGCCCACCAGCCGACATTCTCTTCATTCACCAGCAACTGCTGGGTGGCATCGTCCACCTGGCAGAACTGCGCCGACGGCGGCAGCGGCAGACCCCGTACACGCTGGGGGGCGGTGAGCAGCGTCGCGCCGTTGCCCACCAGCCATTGCTCGCCCTTGCCCTCTTCGCCCACCAGGAACACAAACAGATTGGCCGCGGCGTCGCGGTACAGGCACAAGCCATTTACCGGGTAGTCGCGGGTCGGCAGGTACAGCGGTTTGCCCCAGCTTTTGCTGGCGCTGTCCAGGCTGATCAGCAGCGCCTGTTGGCGCTCGTTGTCGAGGCTGGCGACCAGCACCTGGGCACCTGCGGCGCGGGTGTCGAGGCTGCTGAAGTTACCCTTGAATCGCGCCAGCTCGGCGCCCTGGCTGTCGAGCAGTTGCAGGCCGTCGCGGGTGCTGGTGGCCAGGCGCTCGGTGGTGTTGGGCAGGAAGGCCACGGCTTCAGCCTTCAAGGATGGCGCCCAAGGCGTCAGGGTCAGATCGGCAGCCAGTGCATGAGTGCAGGTCAACACCGATATCAGCAAGTACAGCTTGGAAATTCTCATGTACAAACAAATCCTTCGAAAACAATGGAGTTCCAATGTGGGAGGGGGCTTGCTCCCGATAGCGGTCAATCAGTGAAGGATGCACAACTGGCCCCCCTCATCGAGAGCAAGCCCCCTCCCACATTGGAATCGAGGTGTGAGTTAGAAATGAGTGAAGGTCAGTCCCACCTTGTAGGTCGGGCCGTACTCTTCGTATTGGCCGTTGTAGCTGCGGTGGCCGGTGTAGACGAAGTACGACTCATCGGTGAGGTTCTGGGCTTCGAAGCTGACTTGCAGGTTCTTGGTCAGCGAGTAGCGCGCGCTGAAGTCGACGAAGGTCTGGGCGTCGACGTGCAGGTCGTGGGCCTTGTCGTTGATCGAGGCCAGTTCATACAGGTAGGCCGACTTGTAGTTGGCCGACAGGCGCAGGCTGAGCTTGTCGTCCTCCCAGCCGAGCATCAGGTTGCCGACGGTGTCCGACTGGTTGGGCAGGCTGATGTTGCGCTTGCGATTCGTGCCGCTGGCGGCGTCGAAGCCTTCGATATCGGCGCTGGAGCGGCTGAAGGTGCTGTTGGCGCCGATCAGCAAACCGTTCCACGGTGCGGGCAGCCAGTCGAACTTCTGTGAGTAGGCCAGTTCCAGGCCGTAGAGCTTGGCGCTGTCGCCGTTGGCATAGGTGTGAGCCTCGGCGAAGTTGGTCCAGGCGCCGGTGCCGGCGAGGTCGGTGTTGTAGACGAAATTCTTGATGTCCTTGTAGAACACGAACGCCGACACGGTGCCGGCACGGCCCATGAAGTGCTCGATACCCAGGTCAAGGTTGCTCGATTCCAGGGGCTTGAGGTCCGGGTTGCCGAAGGTGGCTTCGTCATCGTCGATCACAAAACCCGGCGCCAGCTGGCCGAACGTCGGGCGCACCACCGACTTGGTCCAGGCCGCGCGCACCTGGGTGTTCTTGTCGATCTTGTAGCGCGCATGCAGGCCCGGCAGCCAATGGTGATAGCGGCGCTTGGTCTCGGTGGGCGTGAACACGCCATCGGTGGCACCCGTGCCCTTGGCTTCGAACTCGGTGCCTTCGTAGCGCAGCCCGGCGATAAAGCGCCAGTCGTCAACGTCGAGGGTGTTCATCAGGTAGCCGGCGTTGATGTCCTCGCGGATGGTGAAGTCGTTGACCCGCGATTCGGTCTCGTCATAGAAGTCCGCCGGGTTGAGGCTGCCAATCAGCTGCTTGATGGCACCGGGGCTGATGCCGGGGCCGTAGTTGCCCAGGCGATAGTCGACGCTGCCCTTCTGGAAGCGGCTGAGGTTGAGTTGGTCGGCACTGAAGCCGAGGGTGTCGAAGTCTTCGTAGACCCAGGCCTCCAGGTCGTTGTCCTTGTTGCGGCGGCTGACCTTGCCGCCGAACTTGACCTGGGACGCATAGCCGCTCAGGTCATAGTCGCGAGCCAGGTCCAGGCGCAGGTTTTTCTCGGTGTCCGTGGTGTTCTGTTTTTCCCAGTCGACCTTGTCGAGGCTGAAGTTGCTGGCGTCGTAGAAGCCGCTGCCGATGATCGGGCGGGGTTTGTCCTTGTCGTAGAAACCGCTGCCTGCAAAGTCGCCGCCGTCGAAGGTGGCGCCGGCGATATGCGCCGGGCTGTCTTCGCTGGACTGGCTGTAGCCGGCCTGGCCGCTTAAGGTCCACAGGCCGAGCATGCGTTCGCCGCCGAATACATAGGATTGGATTTCCTGGGTTTCCTCACGGTTTTTCAGCTTGCGCTTGCCCTCGGCATCACCCAGTTGGCCCGGGGCCTGGGGGTCGGCAAACTCGATGCTGGTGGAGTTGCGGGTTTCGGTGTCGGTGTAGCGGCTGTAGAGGGTGCGCAGGTAGTAGCTGCTGAGGTCGTCGGGCTTGTAGTCGAAGTTCAGGCCACCGCCGGCACGCTCGCGGCTGATGTCGTAGTCGCGCTGTTCGAACTCGTTGAGCCGGGCGCCGTCGGTGAAGTCCCAGGCGCCGCCGGTTTCGACGTTGTCCGAACCGAAGTCGCGTTTCTGCCAACTCAGCGCTGCGGCGACGCCGAAGTTGTCGATGCCGTCGCCGAGGCTGAAACGGTTACTGGCGGCGCCGGAGAATTTCGGGCTGGTCTGGTGGGTGTTCTTGTCGTAGCTGGCTTCGCTGCTGCCGGTGTAGAACAAACCTTTATGGTCGAAGGCCGAGAGGCTTTGCACATCGACGGTGCCGCCGAGGGAATTGGCGTCCATGTCCGGGGTGAGGGTCTTGATCACCGACAGCGATTGCACCAGTTCCGAAGGCAGTACATCGAGGGCCACGGCGCGGCGCGCGCTTTCCGGGGCGGGCACCAGGGTGCCGTTGATGGTGACGCTGTTGAGGTCCGGGCCCAGGCCGCGCACGCTGACAAAACGCCCTTCGCCCTGGTCGCGCTCCACACTGATGCCCGGCAGGCGCTGCGCCGCTTCGGCGACGTTCTGATCCGGCAACTGGGCCACGCCGTCGGCATGCACCACGCTCTTGATGCTGTCGGCGCTGCGTTGCTCCTTGAGCGCCTGGTCGATGGCGGCGGCCTGGCCGACCACCTCGACGTGCTCGGTGGCGCTCGCTTCGGCGGCGCTCAACCGTTCACTGGCCATCGCCAGGGCCAAGGCGGTAAGCGTAAAGCTGACGAGCCCGGTGCGCTTGTACATGCAATCCTCCCCAAGAATCCATTGGCGCCAGGCAAGGGGCCCGGCAACTGGGAGGGCACGCTAGGGGTGGGGGATGACGGTTCTGTGACAGGGGTCGGCGCGAAGGCCTGTAAACCCGGGTTTAGAGCAGTCCTGCAGGTGCAAATGAGCTGATATGACCTGTGTAGATCCCCTGTGGGAGGGGGCTTGCTGTGGTGAGGAGGCTTATCCCCCCGACGGGTTCACTGAGGATACGGGGGGCCTGCTTCGCAGACCGGCGCGGGGCAAGCCCGCTCACCACAGCAAGCCCGCTCACCACAGCAAGCCTGCTCACCACATCAAGCCCGCTCACCACAGCAAGCTCCTCCCACATTTTTTGATCGCCCGTGTGTTTGAGCTGAGCTGATTCGACCCTCCTCCACCGTCATCCAACGGTCACATCCATCTGCTGTGCTGGCGCCCACCACTCATTTGCCCAAGGACCTGCGGCCATGTTTTCCGTGCTCAAGCCCCACCGCTGGAAACTCTCGTTGCTGCTGATCGCGGCCAACCTCGGGCTGATCCTGCACCTGGCCTGCGGCGAGTTGAAAAGCGTCAGCGAATGGGTGTGGCTGGATATCTTCGGCGAAGGCGGTTCCGCCCTGCTCGCTCTGGTATGGCTGGGCCTGGTGCTCAAAAGCCGCCCCGCCGGGCGCGTCACCAATTACCTGGCGCTGGGCCTGTCGTGCATCTTTTTCTCCTGGTGGATCGACAGCCTCGACGAATTTATCCGCCTGCCCGACAGCATCACCTGGGACCATTGGCTCGAGTCCGGGCCGATGCCGGTGGGCATGATCCTGCTGACCATCGGCATCTACCACTGGCACCGCGAACAACTGGCGATCAGCGCTCAGATGGAAAAACGCGAGCGGCTGTTCCGTGAGCATCGGCTGTTCGACAAACTCACACCGCTGGCCGGCGCCGACTACCTCAAGCGCCAACTGGCCGACAGCCTGCAGGACAGCCGCGAGCAGCAACAACCGCTGTCGCTGCTGGCCCTGGACCTGGACAACTTCGCCGCGATCAACCAGGCCTACGGGCATGCCGAGGGCGACGCGGTGTTGCAGGCCCTCAGCCATTTGCTGCTGCTCAACCTGCGCCGCCAGGACCTGCTGTGCCGCCTGGCCGGCGACCGTTTTGTGGTGCTGCTGCCCAATACCGGCGAGCGCCAGGCCAAGGAGCTGGCGCTGGAGTTGCAGCAAGCGGTGCGCGGCCTGGCCCACAAGACCCGGCAACAGGGCGAACGCCTGCAACTGGCGGCGACCACCGCCGTGGTCATGGCCCTTGAAGAACCGCCCCAGGACTTGCTCAAGCGCCTGAACCTGGCATTGGCCAGGGCCAAGCAACCCCTTGCGAAAAGTGCCTGAGATGGCCGTGAAAACCAGCTGGTATGAAGCCGACAGCCGCTTTATCCCAGGGCATTACCAACCCGCCACGCTGATCGACCTGGCCTTGTCCCGCGACATCGACAGCCATCGCCTGCTGCGCGGCACCGGGCTGTTTCACGAGGACATCCTGGCCGGCACCGCGCACCTGAGCCCGCAGCAGTTTTTCGGCTTGATCGGCAACAGCCGCAAGTTACTGGACGCCGACGACAGCAGCTTCCTGTTTGGCCAGCGCCTGCTACCGGGCTATTACGGCGCCGCCAGCCACGCCCTTGGGCATGCGCAGAACCTGCACCAGGCCCTGGAAATCCTGATCCAGCAACAGGTGCTGCTCAGCCCGTTGGCCACCCTGCAACTGGAGCTGGATGAGCACCACGCCTACCTGTACTGGCTGGACAGTTGCGGCGCCGGCGAACACTGGCGCTTCCTGCTGGAAGCCAGCATGACCTCGCTGGTTGCCATGAGCCAATGGCTCAGCGGCGAACGCCTGCCGTGGGCGTGCAGTTTCAGCCATGCCGAACCGCGTTATATCGAGCAGTACTGGGTGCATCTGGGCGAAGACACGCGCTTCGAGCGCCCGCTGGACATGATGACGATCCCGCGCGAATACCTCACCCGCACCTGGCCGGGCGCCTCGACCACGGCCGGCCAGGTTGCACGTCGGCAAGCCCGCGAGCAGATCGAGCAGCTGGGCTTTGCCGGCAGCTTTCTCGACTGCCTCTACGAGTACCTGCGCGACCAGGTGCGCCAGCCGCCCAGCCTCGAACAGGCGGCCCAGGCCTTCGCCATGAGCCCGGCGACCCTCAAGCGCAAGTTGCACAAGCACGACACCGGTTTTCAACAGCAGGTGGACCGAGTGCGCAAGCAGGTGGCGTTGCACCTGTACCAGGTCAAGGGCTACAGCAATGATGAAGTGGCGGCGTACCTGAACTTCAACGATGCGGCGAATTTCCGGCGCTCATTCAAGCGCTGGACCGGCAGCACCCCGAACCTGATCCGCCAGCTGTTCAACAGCCGCTAGCCAGGCGTTCGCGCAGAAACTCCACCAGCGCCTGCACCGGCCGTGAGCTTTGCCGATGCTGGGGATACACCGCCGACAGGGTCAGGGCTTCGGGGGCAAAATCATCGAGGAGCGTGACCAGCCGGCCGTCCTTCAAGGCGTCGCCGACGATGAAGGTCGGCAGGTAGGTGACGCCCAGGCCGGCGACGGCGGTATCGCGCAGCAACTCGCCGTTATTCACGCGCATACGGCCGGTGACATTCAGTGCTTGCAGCTTGCCTTTGAAGCGCCATTGCACCTGGCGGCCATGGCCGTAGGGCAGGCAGTCGTGTTCGGCGAGGTCTTCGGGTTTAAGCGGCGTACCGCGCAGTGCCAGGTACTCGGGGCTGGCGCAATACACGCGCTCGATGCTGGCGATACGGCGAGCGATGAGGGTGGAATCTTCCAGGGTGCCGATGCGCAGCACCAGGTCGTAGCCCTCACCGATGAGGTCCACCGGGCGGTCGCTGAGGTCAACTTCCACCGAGACCTGGGGATGGCGCTGCAAGAACACCGGCAACAGGCAACCCAGGTGCGCCATGGCGAACGACAACGGCGCACTCAGGCGAATGGTGCCGCGCGGTTCACTGTTCTGGCCGGCGATGCCCTGCTCCACTTGCTCGACTTCGCCGAGCAGGCGCAAGGCGGACTCGTAGTAACTCTGGCCCAGGGGCGTGACATCCAGGCGGCGTGTGGAGCGGTTGAGCAGGCGCACGCCGAGGCGATCTTCCAGCTGGATCAGGCGGCGGCTGACGAATTGCTTGGACAGGCCCAATTGTTCGGCGGCGGCGGTGAAGCTGCCGGATTCCATGACCTGGCAGAACAGGCGCATGTCTTCGAAGGGGTTCATTGTCGCTTCTCGGTAGACGATGGGCTGTTTTATAACTGGATGGTCGCAACACCACAAATCAAATGTGGAAGGGGGCTTGCCCTAATGCCAGTCAGTTAAGGCTTTTTGTAGGAGCGAGCTTGCTCGCGAAAAACTCAAAGGCGCCGCGTTCATTCAGGAAGCACGCGTTATCGTTGACGTTTTTCGCGAGCAAGCTCGCTCCTACAGGAGGCGATGTACGCTTAACTGACTAGGCATTAGGGCTTGCCCCCTCCCACATTGATCACCTAGAGGCTGAGAACAACTTACTTGGCCGTAAACGCCGAGTAGCTGTTCATCAGGTTGCGGTAGTTGGGGATGCGCGGCGACAGCAGGTTGGCCAGGCCTTCCATGTCGTTGCGCCAGTCCACTTGCAGCTCGCAGGCCACGGCGAACCAGTTCACCAGTTGCGCACCGGCGGCGGTCATACGCGCCCAGGCGGCTTGTTGCACGGTTTCGTTGAAGGTACCGGAGGCGTCGGTGACCACGAACACCTCGAAGCCTTCGTCGAGGGCGCACAGGGTCGGGAACGCCACGCACACGTCCGTCACCACACCGGCAATGATGATCTGCTTACGACCGGTAGCCTTGACCGCCTTGACGAAATCCTCGTTGTCCCAGGCGTTGATCTGGCCAGGACGGGCAATGTACGGCGCGTCCGGGAACAGTGCCTTGAGTTCCGGCACCAGTGGGCCGTTGGGACCGCCTTCAAAACTGGTGGTCAGGATGGTTGGCAGGTTGAAGAACTTCGCCACATCGGCCAGGGCCAATACGTTGTTCTTGAATTCGTTGGGGGAGAAATCCTGCACCAGGGAGATCAGGCCGGTCTGGTGATCCACCAACAGCACCACGGCGTCATCTTTGTTCAAGCGCTTGTAAGTCATGGGTTAACTCCTTTGTGGGTTTAGGTATCAGAACGCAAAGCACGAGCAGCCAAACGCCCCCCAGAAACCCTGGAAGTCGCTGACCGGCACGCTGGAAAGGCGCGCCTTTTCGTGGCTGTGGGAATGCACGCCGCACGGGCCGCTGCATTGGTGAACTTGAGCCTGCACAGGCGAACTCGGACGCCAGTGCCCCGGCACCTTGACCACCGGCGACCAGTCCGGCAGCACGGGCACCCGCGGCGGTGCAAAGTCTTCGAAGTCGCCGGCGCCGTAGACCACCTTGCCGCCAACCACGGTAAGCACCGATTCGATCCACTTGATGGCTTCTTCATCGACGCTGAAAAAGTCCGCCGACAGCGCCGCCACGTCCGCCAATTGGCCGACCTTGATCTGGCCTTTCTTGCCCTGCTCGGACGAGAACCAGGCGCTGCCATGGGTGAACAGTTCCAGCGCGGTCAGGCGCGGCAGGCCTTCGGCGTGCAGCTCCAGGCCACCGACGGTGCGGCCGCTGACCATCCAGTACAGCGAAGTCCACGGGTTGTAGCTCGAGACCCGCGTGGCATCGGTGCCCGCCCCTACCGGCACGCCTTCGGCCAGCATGCGCTTGATCGGTGGCGTGGCTTCGGCGGCCTTGGCGCCGTAGCGCTCGACAAAATATTCGCCCTGGAACGCCATGCGGTCCTGGATCGCGATACCACCACCGAGGGCGCGGACCCGCTCGATATTCTTCGGGGTGATGGTTTCGGCATGGTCGAAGAACCACGGCAAGCCATTGAACGGGATGTCGCGGTTGACCTTCTCGAACACATCAAGCATGCGCGAGATGGACTCGTCATAGGTGGCATGCAGGCGGAACGGCCAGCGCTGCTCCACCAGATGGCGCACCACCGGTTCCAGCTCCTGCTCCATGGTCAGCGGCAGGTCGGGACGGGGTTCGAGGAAGTCTTCAAAGTCCGCCGCCGAGAACACCAGCATTTCACCGGCACCGTTGTGGCGCAGGTAGTCATCGCCCTGGTGCAGGGTGACGCTGCCGGTCCAGTTCTTGAAGTCGCTGAGTTCTTCCTTGGGCTTCTGGGTGAACAGGTTGTAGGCGATGCGTACCGTCAGTTGCTCATCCTTGGCCAGTTGCTCGATCACCGCGTAGTCATCGGGGTAGTTCTGGAAACCACCGCCGGCATCGATGGCGCTGGTCAGGCCGAGACGATTGAGTTCACGCATGAACTGGCGGGTGGAGTTGACCTGGTATTCCAGCGGCAGTTTCGGGCCTTTGGCCAGGGTCGAGTAGAGGATCATCGCATTCGGCCGCGCCACCAGCATGCCGGTGGGGTTGCCGTGGCTGTCGCGCACGATCTCGCCGCCCGGCGGGTTCGGCGTGTCCTTGGTGTAGCCGGCCACGCGCAGGGCGGCGCGGTTGAGCAAGGCACGGTCATACAGGTGCAGCACGAACACCGGGGTATCCGGTGCGGCCTGGTTGAGTTCTTCCAGGGTCGGCATGCGTTTTTCGGCGAACTGGAATTCGTTCCAGCCACCGACCACCCGCACCCATTGCGGCGTAGGGGTTCGGTCGGCCTGCTCCTTGAGCATGCGCAGGGCATCGGCCAGGGACGGCACGCCTTCCCAGCGCAGCTCGAGGTTGTAGTTCAGCCCGCCACGGATCAGGTGCAGGTGCGAGTCATTGAGGCCAGGGATCACGGTACGGCCCTTGAGGTCGATGACCTGGGTGCCGCTGCCACGCAGGGCCATGGCCTCGCCATCGGTGCCGACGGCAACGAAGCGCCCCTCGCGGATGGCGACGGCAGTTGCCCGCGGGTTTTCCCGGTCCACGGTGTGGAACTGGCCATTGAACAGAATCAGATCGGCGTTCATAGGGTTTCCTTTACAGAGGCTTCAAGCCAGGGAGCGAACAGGCGGGTGGCGGCCGGCATCAGCAGGTAGACCACCAGCAGGACGATGGTCACGGTGACCAGGAAGGTGGAGACCACGTAGTTGGACAGGAACGGGTGCAGACGCAGGATCGGCCCCCAGATAAACGGCAACAGCAAGGTCTGCGGCAAAATTACAAACAGGCTGACCACCGCCTGCTTCCAGCGCGGCGGCTTGGCGGCGCTGTCGGCCAGGGGCGTGAACCAGAATTCGTTGAGTGCACCGATTTCGGTCTTGTCGCCGTCGGCCAGCATCGGCGTGGCTTCGGCGATCAAGGTGTTGCGCTCAGGGGAATTGAGCCAGGTTTCCAGGTCATCGGTAGAGCGGTAGCGCAATACGCAGGTGAACAGCGCCAGGCCGTTCTGTTTGCTGCGCACGACGTCGACACCGAGGTGGCCGGGACGCTCGCCGGCGATGCGCACGGTGCGGCGTAGCCAGGCTTCGTAGTCGGCTTCGCGGCCGGCCTTGATCAGGTGTTTGACGACCAGGGTGACGACTTCGTCGGGCCCTGTCTGTGGTGCTGGGTCCATGGTATGCCCCTCTGCCTTGAAATTTCAGCGATGAGGGGAGTTTGCCGAGGACAGCGTCAGGAAAATTGCATGTACGTGCTGTTTGAGGGGGATGGCTGGAAAGGGCTCACCAGCCTTCTTTCAGCATGCGCAACTCCAGGTGCTGCAACAGCATGATGGTCTTGCCGTCGGCGATCTCGCCGCTCTGCACCATGGCCAGCGCGCGCTCAAAACCCAGCTCCAGCACCTCGATGTCCTCGCCCTCCTCTTCCAGGCCGCCGCCATGGCCGACCCGGTCCCCCGGCTGGTACTCGCCGAGGAAAAAGTGAATCCGCTCAGTGACCGACCCGGGGCTCATGAACGCCGCATAGATCTTCTCCACATGCCCGACGCGATAACCGGTTTCCTCCTCCGCCTCCAGGCGAATGCGCTCTTCGGGGCTGGCGTTGTCCAGCAACCCCGCCGCCGCTTCAATCAGGTAACCGGGATAGTCATTGACGAAGGTGGGCATGCGGAACTGGCGAATCAGCAACACGGTGCGTTGCTCGCGGTTGTACAGCAGGATGGTCGCGCCATTGCCGCGGTCATACACCTCGCGGGTCTGGGCTTGCCAACTGCCGTCGCGGCGACGCAGGTCGAAGCTGTATTTTTTCAGCAGGTACCAGTTGTCCGAGAGGGTTTCTTCGGCGGTGATGCGAACGGGGCTGTTGTCCATGGTCAGTCCTTTGCTCAAAAGAGCGCGAGCATGTCGCGCTGGCATCAATGGCGTCAAATGCTGTAACACTTTGCAAGCAATCGCCGTGGGCGGCCGTCGAATTTATACCTGCCTGTGTAGGCCATCTGGTAAAACCCCCACTTCACCTTTGCCCTGGAATCTTCATGCCCTCTCGTTTTCTATCGCGCCTGAGCCTGCGCTGGTTTCCCCTGCTGTGCATGGCACTGTTGATCGTCGGCCTGCCCGTGGGCTGCGCGGTGCTGCAACACAAGGAGCGCGAGCTGGTGTTTCGCATCGAGCCCGGCACCGCCAGTTGGTACAGCGGCTTACCCAAGGCGGTGCAGGAATTCGAGCTCAAGCCCGCCAGTTTCAAATCGGGGCAGAACATTCATGGCTGGTGGTACCCGGCAGCCAACAAGGACGCGCCGGCGATCCTCTACCTGCATGGCGTGCGCTGGAACCTCACCGGGCAGCTGTTTCGCATCGAGCAATTGCACGCCCTGGGTTACTCGGTGCTGGCCATCGACTATCGCGGTTTTGGCCAGAGCCACGGCGAGCTGCCCTCGGAAACCACGGTCTACGAAGACGCGCGCATCGCCTGGGAACGCTTCCAGGTGCTGCAACCGGACCCCGGCAAGCGCCTGATCTACGGGCACTCACTCGGCGGCGCGGTAGCCATCGACCTGGCCGCCGAACTGGGCAAGCAAATGCCACTGCCGGTACGTGGGCTGGTCATCGAATCCACCTTCACCTCCCTGGCCGATGTAGCCGCGGCGGTGGCCAATACTTCGCTGCCGGTGCGTTGGTTGCTGTCGCAGAAGTTCGACTCCATCGACAAGATCGCCGATATCCATATGCCATTGCTGGTGGTGCATGGCCTGGATGATCGCTATGTGCCGCCCCGCTTCAGCGAGCAACTATTTGAAGCGGCCCGGCAACCCAAACGCCTCTTATTGGTGCCGGGTGCCAGCCACAACAACAGCATGAGCCTGGCCGGTCGCAGCTATCGCCAGGCACTCGACAACCTGATGCAAGCGAAGATGCCCGCCCAGGTTGTCACCCACGCAACCGGCCGTGACAACGAGTCATAAATCCGTTTTTCGGCACTGGGTTCGCGCTTGGCTGTCAAGCGCAAACCCTGCCCATACTGGCCCTCGCCGGCAGTTGATCAAATATTAACCTTTGGTTAAATCGCCAACCCTGCCGGGCGTTCGCAAAGTTATCCACAGAGATACCCACGGTTTTCGTGGACAACTCTTTTTATTTTTTTACGATTTTTTTGCTGATTAAACGATTTTTGGAAATGTACCCGGCAGCAGAATCTCGCGATTCACATCGCGTATATCGTTATAGCCACACAGCGCCATCGACACGTCCAATTCACGGGCGATGATCTCGAGCGCCTTGGTCACCCCTGCTTCGCCCATCGCGCCCAGACCATACAAATGCGGGCGACCGATCATGGTGCCCTTGGCGCCGAGTGCCATCGCCTTGAGCACGTCCTGGCCGGAGCGAATGCCGCCGTCCAGCCACACCTCAATGCGCTCGCCCACCGCGTCGACAATCGCCGGCAACTGGCTGATGCTCGACGGCGCACCATCCAACTGGCGGCCACCGTGGTTGCTCACCACCAGTGCATCCGCCCCGGAATTGGCAGCCAGGCGCGCGTCTTCCACATCGAGGATGCCCTTGATGATCAGCTTGCCGCCCCAGCACTGCTTGATCCATTCCACATCGTCCCAGCTCAGGCGCGGGTCGAATTGCTGGGCGGTCCACGATGACAGCGAACCCATGTCCGCGACGCCCTTCACATGCCCGACGATATTGCCGAAGCCACGCCGCCGGGTACCGAGCATACCCATCACCCAGCGCGGCCTGGTGGCCATGTTGAGGAGGTTCGGCAAGGTCAACCTGGGCGGTGCCGACAGGCCGTTGATCAAATCCTTGTGACGCTGCCCGAGGATCTGCAGGTCCAGGGTCAGCACCAGTGCGTCCACACCGGCCGCCTTGGCACGTTCGATCAATTGCTCGACAAAGCCACGGTCGCGCATCACATACAGCTGGAACCAGAACGGCTTGCCGACCTGTTCGGCGATGTCCTCCAACGAACAGATACTCATGGTCGACAAGGTATAGCGCAGGCCAAACGCGGCGGCGGCCCGGGCGGTAAGAATCTCGCCATCGGCATGTTGCATGCCCGCCAGACCGGTGGGGGCCAAGGCAACGGGCATGGCCATGTCCTGGCCGAGCATGGTGGCGCGGATCGAACGTTCATCGATATTGCGCGCCACGCGCTGGCGGAATTTGATCCGGGCAAAATCGCTTTCATTGGCGCGGTAGGTGCTTTCAGTCCAGGACCCGGAATCGGCGTAATCGTAGAACATCCGTGGCACCCGCTTTTGCGCCAGCTTGCGTAAATCTTCGATGGTTGTAATCAACGACATCTAGGTCACCTCTCCCTGAACTGAGCGCAGAGAGTAACCGCCCCACGGGTGGGCAACCAGCCATTGCGTTTATATCGACCGCAGACTAATCTCGCACAAACCCGCAAAAAAGCGCACAAACATGCACAACACCCATCACGCCATCGACCTGCCTTCCCTGCGAAAACAAAAGATCCTGTTATTGCTGGAACGCGACGGCAAAGTCACTGCCTCGGAGCTGGTGGAGCACTTCGCCGTGTCCCAGGACACCATCCGCCGCGACCTCGGCGAACTCGCCGCCGCCGGCCTGTTGCAGCGCGTGCACGGTGGCGCCCTGCCCCGGCCCAAGGACACCGGCAAGGACTTCTTCACCCGCGTCGGCGAGACCAATGAAGCCAAGCGTCAACTCGCGCAACTCGCCGCCGACCAGGTGCAAGACGGCCAGATCGTGCTGTTCGATTCCGGCTCCACCACCTTGCAGATCGCCCAGTCATTGCCGCATTCGATCCGCCTCACGGTGGTCACGCCATCACCGATGATCGCCATCGCCCTGGCCGACCACCGCGATGTGAAAGTGATACTTGCCGGCGGCCAACTTAACCCGGCCACCTTGTCCACCAGCGGTCACGAGGCGGTGCGCCTGATCCAGGGCATCAAGGCCGACCTGCTGTTTACCGGGGTATGCGCACTGCATCCGCAAGTGGGCATCAGCTCGCTGCATTTTGATGAAGTGGCGGTCAAGCAGGCCCTGCTCGACAGCGCCTCCCATGTGGTGGCGGTGACCATGGCCGACAAACTGGGTGCGGTTGAACCGTTTGTGGTGGCTCCGTGCAACCGTATTCACACGTTGATCACGGAGTGGCATGTGCCGAGTGTGGAGGCGTATGAGCAGTTAGGGTTGGAGGTGTTGCGGGTCGAGGTCGAGTAGGTACAGGGCATCAAATGGCGGTGTGGCTGGCAGGCTTTTTTTGTGGTGAGCGGGCTTGCCCCGCGCTGGGGCGCGTAGCGGCCCCTCATAAGGCCACCGCCATTATCCTGCCTGCCTGAACGCGGTGACTGGTTTTAGGGCCGCTTCGCAGCCCAGCGCGGGGCAAGCCCGCTCACCACAACAAGCTCACTCACCCCAAAAAAGCTTGCTCACCACAGCAAGCTCACTAGCCACAACAAGCCTGCTCACCACGACAGCACCTTGGCCGCATCGCGCATGAAAATCTCGATGGTCTTGGGCCCCACGCCGTCAAATTCACCCAGGCGCTGTTCGAACGCCTGGCGGTTTTCGCTGGCACTGCGGATGTGGCTGATCTTGCCGGCGTACTCGGCGTTCAGCTTGGCACTCAGGTCCAGCAGGCGCTGTGCGGTGCTTTCGTCGTACCGCACGTAGTGGCCACGCCCCAACATCGCCACCAATTCCTTGGAGGTGCAATGTTGCAGCTTGCGCGCCGTATCGCGCCCCTCTTCCTCAACGATCACCTTGTAGGCCTGCGCCGCAATCGGCGCCTGGATGCGCTTGCCCATCAGGAAGCTGGCGACAAGCCACTTGAACAGGCTGGCGTCATCCCCAGGCTTGAGATCGATGCCCAGTTCAGCCGCTGAAATAGACTTGGCCATGCTCAGTGCCCCAGCTTGCGCTCGGCATCATCCGCCCGTTCGTTGATGGCGTCGGCCTGGCGTTCGGTGTCCTTGATCGAGGTGGGTGTCAGCACTTTGTCGACGGTTTCGGTGCTGGGATTCGGGCGTTCCAGTGGCTGGTCCTTGGCGGCTTTATCAGTACCTTTTTGCGCCTGTTCGGAACTGATCGGGTCTGGGGTTTTATCGGCAGTCACAGTGAAATCTCCTGGCAGTTGAAGGCTCGCGAAAGCGGCGGGCACTTACGCAGCAGAGGCCTGTGAATGTCGATAGTTCAAGGAAATTGCCGCGGACAAACAGGAACAAAAAAATTTAAACCTTTTGCCCCGGCCTCGGCTCAACAGTCAGGTAACGGCATCCCGCCACTTTCAAGGAGCTCCATCATGACCACTCTGCTGATGAAACAAATGGGCCTGACTTTCGTACTGGTTGCGGGCGCAATATCCAACGCCATGGCCGCCACCTCCAACAGCTTCGTCGATGACGCAGCCCAAGGCGGTATCACCGAGGTGGAAGCCGGCAAACTGGCCCTCGAAAAAAGCAGCTCGGCCGACGTGAAGACGTTTGCCCAGCACATGGTCACCGACCATACCAAGGCCAATCAGGAACTGATGGCCCTGGCAAAAAAACTCGACATCGAAGTGCCGGATGACGCGGCCCTGACTGACAAGGCCAAGAAAGCCATCCTGGAACTGCGCGACGAATCATTTGACAAGGCCTACGCCAACAACCAGGTCGACGCCCATGAAAAAACCGTCGAGCTGTTCAAGAAGGAAGCTGCTTCCTCGGACAATGCCGAGCTGAAAGCCTTCGCCACCAAGACGCTGCCAACCCTTGAAGCCCATTTGAAAATGGCCAAGGAGCTGCAAGCCAAGCACGACCATTAATTCATTCCTGACTCAAGGAGACATTCGATCATGAGTTCGCAACTCAACGGCAAGAAGATTCTGGTCATCACCTCCAACACCGGCATCGAGCGCGACGAACTGCTCAAGCCCCTGGAAGCACTGCGTGGCTATGGCGCCACGGTGACCCACGCGTCCAGCAAAGGCGGCTCCACCCAGACCTTTGTCGGCGACACCGAAAAGGACAAAACCGTGGAATCCGACGTGCAACTGTCGGACGTGGCCAGCAGCGACTTTGACGCCCTTGTGATCCCTGGCGGTACCGTCAATGCCGATACCCTGCGCCAGGACGCGGCGGCGCTGCGCCTGATCAAGGACTTTGCCCAAGCCGGTAAAACCATCGCGGCGATCTGTCACGGCCCATGGACGCTGATCGACGCCGGCGTGATCAAGGGCAAGACCCTGACCTCGTATAAAAGCGTGCGCATCGACCTGGAAAACGCTGGCGCGGCCGGGTGGGTCGATACCGAAGTCAAGCAATGCCAGGCCAATGGCTGGACCTTGATCACCTCGCGTACACCGGACGATCTGCCTGCTTTCAACGAGTCGATTGCCCAGGCTGTCGCTGGTTGAACCGCCAACGTTGAACGCAAACAGGCGCCTTTCGGCGCCTGTTTTGCTTTACCCCTGCCACTCAGCTTTTACGCTGCTCCGGCATCTCCCGCTTGGGCCCGAACATAGCCCACGCAATCAGGCCCACCAGCGGTACGAAGATCAGGATCACCAGCCATAAGCCCTTGGTCTCCCAGCCACTGGTGCTGCGCAATACGATATTGATCGCCCACAATTCCAAAAGCAGCAGAACTACCGCCAACGCAATCCAGATATATTGAATTTCCATGCTTCACCTCCTAGGTCGTATGCGTTAGTTCAAGCATCGGCCGCGAGGGTTCATTTAAATTTTCCTGGGTGGTGGAATGCAACGGGCCCCCAGGCCGACCATGCAACCTGCACGACAGGCCCTCTCTCCAATCCTCTTCAACCAATTGAATTAAAAGGCCAATTTAAAATCGCTCAAGTTGGTACGCCTGATGCACCACTGCACGGGACGAGGCGTGCATATCGACGCGCCCTGAGTTTCCCGTGAGGTGTCACCGATGAATGCCATTGACCTGCTCAAAGCCGACCACGAACGCGTAAAGGCCCTGTTGACTCAATTGAGTGAATCCACCGAACGCGGGGTGAAAAAGCGCACGGAGCTGCTGGCCAAGCTGGAAGCGGAAATCAGCCTGCACACCAGGCTGGAAGAAGAAATCCTCTACCCGGCGTTCAGAAAGGCCGGCGGCAAGGAACAGGACATCATGTACCACGAGGCCAAGGAAGAGCACCGCACCGTCGACGCCCTGGTGCTGCCCGACCTGAAGCAGACCGAACCGTCGACCACCGAGTTTTCCGGCCGCGTCAAGGTGGTCAAGGAATTGCTCGAGCACCATATCGAAGAAGAGGAAACCGAGATGTTCCCTCAGGCCAAAAAACTGCTCGGCAAGGCGCTGCTTGAAGAGTTGGGCGCCGAAATGGAAGCCATGAAAGCGGCGCATAAAAAGTCGCAATCAAGCAAGCCCATGGCGGCTTGATCGAGGCAGGACCGGAGCCTGGCATTCATCCAGGCTCCTGATACATCTACACGATAGGGGATAGCGTCATGAAGACCAGATCGTCCCAACGGATTGTGCTTATCGTCGGCCTGTCAGCCCTGCTCTCCGGCCCCGCCCTCGCCGCCTTTGGCGATAACCCGGAACCTGCCGCCAACGCCTTGAGTGGCGACAGCGCCGCCGGCACCGCCCTGCCACCGGGGACCTACCCCAGCAGCCCCTCGGACAGCGACAAAAAAACCAAGGACACCGCCAAACCGCCGAGCAAACCCGTCAGGCCGGCTGACACCCCTAAAGACGACAAGGAAAAACCCCGCTCAGGCAGCTGACGGCTCATCCGCCACCGGCGGCTCGGGCGCAAGCCCCCAGTCGCCATGCTCGTACCAGTCATCCCCGATCATCTCGGCCGGGTGCATGGTGCGGTCGGCGCCATTGCCGCAAGCCAGGTCGGTGGCAGCACAGTAGCGATCACAGCCCCAACAGATACGTTCGGGATGCTTGGGGTGCAGCGGAAAAGGCTTGGCCATGAGTCGACTCCCTGGCGACGAACACTCCCTGCAACCTACCCCCATACAGCCTGTACAACCTTGACCGGCATCAAGCCTGGCCAAGATGAAATATCCTCGGAACTTGACAAGAATCATTATTATTTACTGCTGATCTTCCTAGACTCGGGTTCTCTCTCCACATCCATCAGGAAGCCTCCATGCGTACCCCTTCTTTGCTGTGCCTTGCCCTGCTGCTGAGCACCTCCGTGGCAGTTGCCAAGGAGTATCCAATCGGCGAACCGCAACACTGCCCGGGCCTGGAAATCGGCGCGGTGTACCTCCAGCCGATCGAGATGGCACCCGCCGGCATGATGCGCGCCACGGCCGATTCCGATGTGCACCTGGAGGCCGATGTACGCGCCACGGCGGACAACGCCCAAGGGTTTCAGGAAGGCAGTTTCGTGTCCTACCTCAACCTGTCTTTCACCCTGAAGAAACAAGGCAGCGACACGCCCATCAGCGGCGACTTCCACGCCATGGTCGCCAACGACGGGCCGCACTACGGCGATAACGTCAAGCTGCAAGGCCCGGGCAAATACACCCTCACCTTCAGCGTATTGCCGCCCACCGGCCACCACTCCCTGGGCCGTCATACCGACAAGGAAACCGGGGTCGCCCCGTGGTTCGAACGCTGCGAAGTGCACTACGAATTCGTCTACGCCGGCATCGGCAAAAAAGGCGGCTATTGATGCGCCGCGCCCTGTTGCTCGGCGGCCTGCTGCTAAGCGGTGCGGCAGTGGCGGCGCCGTTGCCCACCTATGAGTTGAGCCTGCAGGACGGCCACTTCGACCCGCCACAACTGGTGGTCAAGGCCGATGAGCGTTTCAAGATCGTGCTCAAGAACATCGGCCAAGGCCCGGCCGAATTCGAAAGCACGCCGTTGCGGGTCGAGAAGGTGTTGTCTGCGGGGGTGACCACCTTTGTGGTGATCCACCCGCTCAAGCCGGGGTTGTACCCGTTCTTCGACGAGTTCAACCCACAGTTGCCCGAAGGCAGCATCCTCGCCGAATAGGAGCCGTTGATGAATCAATCGATGTTTATTGTCTGGCGTGAAAGCGTCGAGGCCCTGCTGGTGATCGGTATCCTGCAGGCCTGGATCAGCCGCCAGGCCGGCCATGCGCAACTGGCCCGCTTCCTCTGGACCGGGGTGCTGCTGGGGTTGCTGTGTTCGGCCGGGCTGGCCGGTTTGATGCTGTGGGCCGGTGACACCATGACCGGCCCACAGGGCGAGTGGCTGCAAGCGGCGCTGACCCTGTTGGCCAGCGGCTTGATGGTGCAGATGGTGTTCTGGATGCACCGCAACGCGGCCACGCTCAAACACAGCCTGGTACGCGAGGCCGACGAGCGCCTGGCGCGCCAGGGCGGCTGGGGCGTGCTGTTACTGGCGCTGCTGGCGGTGAGCCGCGAAGGCAGTGAAACCGTGGTGTTTTTGTATGGCGCCGGAGCGCGCCTGCACGATGAGGCGCAAGGCCTGTTCGCCGTCGGCGGTGTGCTCGGCCTGGCACTGGCGGGGCTCACCGTGCTGCTGTTGCGCGGCAGTCGGCGCTTTATCTCCTGGTCACTGTTTTTCGCCCTCAGCGAGGCGCTGCTGTTGCTGCTCGGCGGCGCCTTGCTGATCGCGGCCGTGGACCGTATCAGTGGGCAACTGCTGGGCATGGACATGCCCGAGTGGGTCTACGCCGCAATCGGTGACAGCCGCTGGGACAGCAGCGCGCTGCTCAGCGACAGCCATGGCCTCGGCGCGCTGCTGGCCGACTTTGCCGGCTACCGCGCGGCCCCCAGCCTTATCACCGTGTTGGTACTGCTCGGCTACTGGCTATGGGTGGGCAACGGCCTGCGTCGCGCCCGGCACGCGGCATGAGCTGGTTGCAGCAACTGGGCGATGGCATGCGCCGCCATGGGCGCTTGATCCGTGCTGCGCAATGGGTGGTGGTGCTGGTCTACGCCGTGTTGCTGGTGCTGCCCGCCGTGCTGCCGTTGCCCGATAGCCAAGCGCGCATGGTGAACAACCTGACGCTGCTCGCGCAATTTATCTTCTGGGGGATCTGGTGGCCGTTCGTGTTGCTGTCGATGGTGCTGTTCGGGCGCCTGTGGTGCGGCGTGCTGTGCCCGGAGGGTTCGCTGAGCGAATGGGCCAGCCAGCACGGGCGCGGCCTCGGCATACCGCGCTGGCTGCGTTGGGGCGGCTGGCCGACCCTGGGCTTTTGCCTCACCACGCTCTACGGCCAGTTGATCAGCGTGTACGACTACGCCCAGGCAGCATTGCTGATCCTCGGCGGCTCGACGTTGGCGGCGGTGGCGGTCGGCCTGCTGTTCGTGCGCGGCAAGCGCGTGTGGTGCCGTTACCTGTGCCCGGTGAGCGGCGTGTTCGCCCTGCTCGCCCGCCTGGCGCCGGTGCATTTCGCCGTGGATGAACAACGCTGGAAAGCCAACGACGCCCCACGCCTGCCGCTGCCCAACTGCGCGCCACTCCTGGACATCCGCCGCCTGCAAGGCGCCAGCGACTGCCACGCCTGTGGCCGTTGCAGCGGGCAACGCGGCGCGGTGCAACTGATCGCCCGCTCATGCAATCAGGAGATTCTCCACGCGCCCCATCAACCCGGCTCACCGTGGGATGCGCGCCTGCTGCTGTTTGGCGTGATCGGCCTGGCCATGGGCGCGTTCCAATGGACCGTAAGCCCGTGGTTTATCGCGCTCAAACAAACACTCGCCGAATGGCTGGTAAGCCGCGACTGGCTATGGCTGCTGCAAGACAACGCGCCCTGGTGGCTGCTCACCCACTACCCGCCACTCAACGACAGCTTCAGTTGGCTCGATGGCCTGTGCATCGTGCTGTACCTGGCTGGCAGCGCACTGCTGCTCGGCGGTGGCTGCTGGCTGCTGCTGCGCCTGGCCGCGTCTGTGGCCGGCGACCGCGCACTGTTTCGGCCCTTGGCACTGACACTCACGCCCCTGGGGGGTGCAGGGCTGTTCCTGGGGCTGTCGGCGACGACGGTGAAGTTGTTGCGCTATGAAGGGTTGGCATTGACGTGGGTGCAACCGGCTCGTGCACTGGTGTTGAGCGCGGCGATTGGCTGGTGCTTGTGGTTGGGCTGGCGGCAGCTCCAGGGGCTTGGAACCCGACCGCGCTGCCTGGGGTGGTTGTGCGTACTGCTGAGCAACGGGCTGGTGGGCTATGGCTGGTGGTTGCAGTTCTGGGGGTGGGCTGGCTGATGCACACCGATCCAAATGTGGGAGGGGGCTTGCCCCTGATGAGCATGGGTATCTGTGGCGCGGGCGCTTGCTCCCGTGGCGGCCTTCGGGCCGACCATGTCGTTGGAGTTGACCGGTTGGAATGAGTACATATCCGTTGCTGCGGTAACGGCTGCTATTGGTTCCGCTCTTACAGCGGGTCACTTTTGGAAAGAGCCCAAAAGTAACCAAAAGGCTCTCGCCCCACCACTCGGTACCTCGCCTAGGCTCGGTATGCCCGAACGCAGGCTTGAATCCGTGGGCCGCCGTCATGGGCCATCCCTGGCCCAGGACGGCTAACCCGGCGTCCTGCCGGGTTACCCACGGATTCAAGCCTGCGTTCGGCCAGCGTGGTTAACGGGGCGCCTAGGATCAAGATCAAAAGCCAGAGCAAAAGCAGACCGAGGTCCATCTGATATATGGAGATCCAAATGTGGGAGGGGCGGTGCGACGATTCGACTTGCCCCCGATTGCAGTGGCTCAGTACCAAATCCACCAACTGACACTCCCTCATCGGGGGCAAGCCCCCTCCCACAATTTTTACCGAGTACACCAGACCCAACTCCGGTCGGCTCTAAGGCCGCCGCGCTTTGGCTTTTGATCTCAAATCGCCCCGTCAAACACGCTGGCCGAACGCAGGCTTTGGAGCGTGGGTAACCCGGCAGGACGCCGGGTTAGCCGCGCTGGGCCAAGGATGGCCCATCGCGGCGGCCCACGCTCCAAAGCCTTCGTTCGGGCACACCGAGCCTAGGCGAGGTGCCGAGTGTTGGGGCGAAGCGTTTTTGGTTACTTTTGGCGCTCTTCCAAAAGTGACCCGCTGTAAGAGCGGAACCCTAAGTGGCCGTGACCGCAGCAATGGATATGTACTCAATCAAATCCAACGACATGGTCGACCCGAAGGCCGCCACGGAAACAAGCCCCCTCCCACAGTTTTGACCGCACCAGCCGAAGTTACACCTTGAACCGCGCCACCGTCTGATGCAGCGTCCCCGCCATTCCGGCCAGGTCATGGCCTGCCGTCTCGGTATGTATCGCGCCCTGCAACACCTGCTGGGACAGGTTGCGAATGCCCACCAGGTTGCGATCCACTTCCCGCGCCACCAGCGCCTGTTCTTCGGTGGCGCTGGCAATCATCATATTGCGTTCGTTGATCTGCGAGATCGACCGGGTGATCTCGTCCAGCGCCTCTCCCGAGCGTTGCGCCACGTTCAAGGTCGCCTGTACCCGCTCGCTGCTGCTGTGCATGGCGGCCACGGCGTGTTCGGTGTCCTGGCGGATATTGCCGATCATCTGCTCGATCTCCTGGGTCGAGACCTGGGTACGATGGGCCAACGCGCGCACTTCATCGGCGACCACCGCAAACCCGCGCCCGGCTTCCCCGGCGCGGGCCGCTTCGATGGCCGCGTTCAACGCCAGCAGGTTGGTCTGGTCGGCAATGCTGCGGATCACTTCGAGCACGCTGCTGATGTCTTGCACGCGGCCGGCCAGTTGCTGGATACGCTCCGAGGTTTCCACCACGCCGGTGGCCAAGGTATTGATCGACGCCACGGTTTCCTGCACCTGCGCCTGTCCACGCTGGGCGGTCTGCTCCGACAGGCGCGAAGCTTCGCTGGTGCTCACGGCATTGCGTGCCACTTCGTCGACGGCGGCGGTCATTTCATTCACCGCCGTGGCGGCCTGTTCGATTTCCTGGCCCTGCAACTGCAGGCTGCTGCTGGTCTGGCCGCTGACCGCGCTCAACTCTTCCGACGAGCTGGCCACGCCGTCCACCGACGCGGCGATATGCCGGACCATCTGGTTAAGGTTCTGCTGCATCTGGTGCAGGTTGCGCATCACACTGCCGTCGATACTGTTGCCCAACGGCACCTCGAGGGTCAGGTCGCCCTCGGCGATATGACTCAACACCCGCGCCACCTCATCCGGCTCGCCGCCCAGCGGGCGGGTGACGCTGCGCGTGACGATCACCGCCGCCGCCACCACCAGGGCCAGGCACAACAGGAACAGCCCGAGCATGGTGCCTCGCGCCTCGTCATACAGGGTTTGCGCCGCCTGCTGACGCTCGGCGAACAGCCGCCCCTGCATGGCCATCAGCGCATCCAGGCTCTTGAACACCTCAAGCTCGGCCGGGATCACCTGTTGCTTGAGCTGGGCCAGGCCTTGCTCGCGGGCACCCTGCCTGATTAGCGCCTGCACCTGGGTGAAGGCCGCCACGTAGGTTTCACGGTGGGTTTTCAAGGTGGCATAGGCGGCCTTGCCTTCGGCGGTGTCGAGCAGCGGCTCAAGGATGGCGAACGCCTGGGTGATGCGTTCGCGCGTGGTGCCGATGGAGGCCTGGGCCTGCTGGTTATCCTGGTCGATCAGCAGGTCGCGGGTGTTGCGCCCGTTATCGCGCACACCGGTGGCTATCACCATGATCGGCGCGATCCGTGGCCAGTCCTGCTGCACGATCTGTTCGGACTGCTGCTTGAGGGTTGCCAGGTCGTGAAGGGCGTAAAACACCAAGCCGACCAGCGCCAGCGGCGCAATCGCGAAGCCGACGACAATGCGTTGTGCCGTGGTTAATTGCTTCATTGTGATAGTCCCTGATGAAAACCTGCCCGTCATGGGCAGCATCTATAAAAATCCGCTTGAGGGCGCCGATCACCCTCGCAATACAAAAGCAGGAAACAACTCGCGCAATCGGCTCCATAACTCCGGCAAGGCAGCCTGTGCCGGAGAACTCGACAATTGCGCATCGAGCATGCTGGCCGTGCGCACCATTTGCACCGCAAAGCGTTGCACGCCGTTGGCTTGCAAACGCTGGGCCAGCAACAGCAACCGAGGCGGGTCGATCAAATGCCAATGCACCGTGGTGCGGCACTCGTACTCGACGCCGCTGGCCAACAGGGTGTCGAGGCTGCGCCAGTTGGCGGCGCCGCTGTGCTTGACCTGGGTAATCAACTGGCAATCCTCGGCCAGCGCCTTGACGTCAAAGCCGACCCAATCGGCATGCCGCAACGCATTGGCAAACCCTGCCGGCTTGATCCCGGCGCTGTGCAGGCCGACGCGAAACCCCATCGCCCGCACTTCATCCATGGCCGCCGGCAAGCCTTCCTGCAAGGTCGGCTCGCCACCGCTGAACACCACGGCGTCGAGCAAGTCCTTGCGCCGCTGCAAAAACAGCAACACCCGGCGCCAATCCACCTCCGTGCTACCGCGCGGCGGGATCAGGTCCGGGTTGTGGCAGTAACGACAGCGCCAGGCACAGCCCTGGCAAAACAGCACACAGGCGAGCATGCCGGGGTAGTCGAGGGTGGTCAGGGGCACCAGGCCCCCGACCCGTAGCGCTCGACTCATTGGCGCCCGGCCACGGCGGCCGTTTCAGTGAAATGCACCCGTTCCTTGTGCTCGGATTGTTTGCCGGGATTGAACGCCGACACGGGCCGGTGATAGCCCATCACCCGGGTCCAGACTTCGCAGCGCTGACGTTGTGGCTGGGATGCTTGCATGTGAATCTCCTTGCGGGTTGGAAGATCGGTTCAGTGCGCAGCGGCCAGTGCCAGCACTTCATCGCACTTGGGACAGAACTCATGCTCACCGGCGAGGTAACCGTGCACCGGGCAGATCGAGAACGTCGGGGTGATCGTCAGGTACGGCAAACGGAAACGCCCCAACGCCTTGCGCACCAGTTGCTTGCAGGCCTGGGTCGAGGAAATCTGCTCGGCCATGTACAGGTGCAACACGGTGCCGCCGGTGTACTTGCATTGCAGTTCGTCTTGCAGCTCCAGGGCTTCGAAGGGGTCTTGGGTAAAGCCCACCGGCAGTTGCGAGGAGTTGGTGTAGTACGGCGCGACGTCGCTGCCGGCCTGCAGGATGTCCGGGTAGCGCTTGCGGTCTTCCTTGGCGAAGCGGTAGGTGGTGCCTTCCGCCGGGGTGGCTTCGAGGTTGTAGAGGTGGCCGGTGTCTTCCTGGAAGCGCAGCAACGTAGCGCGCACATGGTCGAGCAGCTTGAGGGCAAATGCGCGGCCTTCCTCGGTGTGCATGCCCTGCTCGTCGCCGGTGAAATTGCGCAGCATCTCGTGCATGCCGTTGAGGCCGATGGTGGAGAAGTGATTGCGCAAGGTGCCGAGGTAACGCTTGGTGTACGGGTACAAACCGGCGTCCATATGGTGCTGGATCACCTTGCGCTTGACCTCCAGGCTTTCCATGGCCATGTCCATCAGGCTGTCCAGGCGTTGCAACAGGCCCGAGGTGTCGCCCTTGAACAGGTAGCCGAGGCGCGCGCAGTTGATCGTCACCACGCCCAGGCTGCCGGTCTGCTCCGCCGAACCGAACAACCCACCGCCGCGCTTGAGCAGCTCGCGCACGTCCAATTGCAGGCGGCAGCACATCGAGCGCACCTGGTTGGGTTGCATATCGGAATTGAGGAAGTTCTGGAAATACGGCAGGCCGTAGCGCGCGGTCATCTCGAACAGGCGGTCGGCGTTCTCGCTGTCCCAGGGGAAATCGTGGGTGATGTTGTAGGTGGGAATCGGGAAGGTGAAGACCCGGCCCTTGGCATCGCCGGCCTGCATCACTTCGATGTAGGCGCGGTTGATCAGCTCCATTTCCGCTTGCAGGTCGCCATAGGCAAACGGCATTTCCTCACCACCGATCACCGGCACCTGCTCGCGCAGATCCTCCGGGCACACCCAGTCGAAGGTCAGGTTGGTAAACGGCGTCTGAGTGCCCCAGCGCGACGGCACGTTGAGGTTGTAGATGAACTCCTGCACCGCCTGGCGCACCTCGGCGTAACTCAGTTGGCCCTTGCGCACATAGGGCGCCAGGTAGGTATCGAACGAGCTGAACGCCTGGGCGCCGGCCCATTCGTTTTGCAGGGTGCCGAGGAAGTTGACCATCTGCCCCAGGGCGCTGCTCAAGTGCTTGGGCGGCCCCGCTTCGACACGGCCCGGCACGCCATTGAGGCCTTCGTGCAGCAGCGAACGCAGCGACCAGCCGGCGCAATACCCGGCGAGCATGTCGAGGTCATGGATATGCAAATCCGCCTCACGGTGCGCGCGGCCAATCTGCTGGCTGTAGACCTCGTCGAGCCAGTAATTGGCGGTGACCTTGCCCGACACGTTCAACACCAGCCCCCCCAGGGAGTAGCCCTGGTTGGCATTGGCTTGCACGCGCCAGTCTTCGCGGTCGAGGTATTCGTTCATCGAGGTGGCGACTTCCACCAGGGTCTTGCGGTCGCGACGCAGGCGGCCGTGTTGTTCGCGGTAGACGATATAGGCGCGCATGGAGAGGAAGTAGCCGGCGTCCATCAGCACGCGTTCGACGCTGTCCTGGATTTGTTCGACGTCCAGGCGTTCGATGCCCCTCAGGCGGGCCAGGACAGCGCCCAGTAACAGGTCGACGTCGGCCTCCTGGTACTCGCCGGTAGCGGTACCGGCGGCGGTCAGGGCGTGGTGGATTTTTTCGGCGTTGAAGGGGACCAGGCTGCCGTCGCGTTTGTGTAGGCGGGTGCTGACCAGCGGGGTGAGCGTGTTTTGCATTTTCCGGGCTCCAGGCACTACATGTAGATATTTTTAGGTTTACAGACACAATATGCAGTGAGGTTACGGAGAATGGGGTGGGGGTCCCTTGATCGGGGTCAAGCTTTTTTGATTGGGTACATATCCGTTATTTAGGTAACGGCGGCTTAGGGTTCCGCCCTTACGGCGGGTCACTTTTGGAAAAGAGCCCCAAAAGTAACCAAAAGGGCTCTTGCCCCAACACTCGGCACCTCGCCTAGGCTCGGTGTGCCCTCACTCCGGCTTGAATCCGTGGGCCGCCGTCATGGGCCATCCCTGGCCCAGGACGGCTAACCCGGCGTCCTGCCGGGTTACCCACGGATTCAAGCCTGCGTTCGGCCAGCGTGTTTGACGGGGCGCCTAGGATCAAGATCAAAAGCCAGAGCAAAAGCAGAGCAAAAGCAGGCTGAGGTCTACCTGCTGGATGGAGATCCAAATGTGGGAGGGGGCTTGCCCCCGATAGCGGTGAGTCAGTCAACCCAAGTATCACTGACCCACCCTCATCGGGGGCAAGTCGAATCGTCGCACCGCCCCTCCCACATTTTTAACCCAGTACACCAGACCCGACTCCGGTCGGCTCTAAGGCCGCCGCGCTTTGGCTCTTGATCTAAAATCGCCCCGTCAAACACGCTGGCCGAACGCAGGCTTTGGAGCGTGGGTAACCCGGCAGGACGCCGGGTTAGCCGCGCTGGGCCAGGGATGGCCCATCGCGGCGGCCCACGCTCCAAAGCCTTCGTTCGGGCACACCGAGCCTAGGCGAGGTGCCGAGTGTTGGGGCGAAGCGTTTTTGGTTACTTTTGGCGCTCTTCCAAAAGTGACCCGCTGTAAGAGCGGAACCCTAAGCCGCCGTTACCGAAGAAACGGATATGTACTCAGTACCACACCACCCCACACCTCCCCTCACCCCCCACTCATATTCATAAACCGCACCACCTGCACCTCCCCCGCCCCACTGAAATCATGCCGCAACGGCTTGCCCTTCAACCCCCTGTGCAACGCCTCGACCAACGGTCCATCCTCCAACGGATAGCGCCGTAACAACGCGCGAAAATCCAGCGCATCCTCCTGCCCCAGGCACAACAGCAACTGCCCTTCCACCGTCATCCGTACCCGATTACAACTGCCACAGAAATTATGGGAATTAGGCGAAATAAACCCCACCCGCGTCCCAGGATGCCCCGCCAATCGCACATACCGCGCCGGCCCGCCGCTGTTCTCGGTGCTATCGATCAGCCCATGCTCACGGGCAATCACCGCCCGTACTTCATCGCTGGAGCAGAACGTCTCCCCCCGCGATCGCCCCACGTCCCCCAGGGGCATTTCCTCGATAAAACTGATGTCGATCCCCTGGTCGATGGCGTACCGCACCAACGCCGGGACCTCGTCAAAGTTGCGCCCCTTCATTACCACGCAGTTGAGCTTGACCCGCTCGAACCCCGCATCCCGCGCGGCCTCGATACCGTCCAGCACCTGGCGCAGATCACCGTTGCGAGTGATCCCACGAAAGCGTTGCGCATCCAGGCTGTCGAGGCTGATGTTCATGCGCTTGACCCCCGCCTCCACCAACGGCCGCGCCAGTCGCGCCAACTGCGAGCCATTGCTGGTCATCACCAGTTCACGCAAGCCCGGCAGTGCCGCGATGTTGCGGCACAGCCCGACAATGCCCGGGCGAATCAGCGGCTCGCCCCCGGTGAGGCGGATCTTGCGCACGCCCTGCCCCACGAACAGCGCGGCCAGGCGTTGCAGTTCTTCCAGGGTCAACACCTGCTGGCGCGGCAGGAATGTCATGTTTTTCGCCATGCAGTACACACAACGAAAATCGCAACGGTCGGTCACCGACAAGCGCAGGTAATCGATCGAACGGCCCACCCCATCCACCAGGCTCATGTCACTGCACCAACGGTGAGTCGGCACCCTGCAGCGCGATGCCGAGGATGTCCGCTGCGCCGATCAGGGTTTGCAGGTACTGCACCAATGCCTTCTGCCACACCCCTTGCTGCAACTGGGTGCGAATCGCGACCGCGACCGCTTCATAAGGCAGCGGCTGGCCTTCGATACGCTGGTCGACGCTGATTACGTGCCAGCCATAACGGCTCTCCAGCGGCTTGGCGGCCAGGCCTGGGGCCAGGGTGAACAGCTGGCGCTCCAGCTCGGGCACGGTCTGGCCCTTACTCACCTGGCCCAACGAACCGCCCTGGGCCTTGGACGGGCAGGCCGAGTACTTGAGCGCCAGTTCGGCAAACTGGCCCGGATGTTCTTCCAGGCTCAGCAGCAGGACTTCAGCCTGGGTGTGCGCCAGGTGGCGCGCCTCGGCGTCGTCCGGCGCGCACTCGAGCAGGATGTGCCGCACCGCCAGCAACGGCGCGCTGTGAAAGCGCCCACGGTTGTTCTCGAAGTAGCGCACGCAGGTGGCTTCGTCGCAGTCGGGCACCGTCACCTCACGCTCCAGCAGCAGGCGCGTGGCGGCTTCTTCTTCGTTCTCGCCGGCGGCGATTTCCACCGCCAGGCCCAGCTCGGCGATCCGCTGTTGCAACAGCTCGCGGATCACCAGCGCGCGGGCGGCCAGGTACACCGCTTCCTCGCGGCTGGCGGCCGGGTGGTATTGCAACTCCAGGGCCATGGCCTCGGGCGTGACCGCCACGCCGTTGACGCTGATGATCGGCCATTCCTGTTCACTGCTGGCGATTAACTCCGGCGCCTTGATTTCCTCGAAAGAAGCCTGGGCCATCACCGGTTCCTTGGCCGACGAGCCGCAACCACCGCTGCCGCCGTTACCGCCACCACATCCGCATCCTGTAGTCATGACGTTCTCCTCAGTACTTCTGCCGCACGATTTGATAACGACGCCCCAGGTACCAGATCGGCGCGCTGACCATGTGCACCAGGCGGGTAAACGGGAACAGCACAAACAGGGTCAAGCCCAGCGCCACGTGGGCCTTGTAGATCAGCGACACCGGCGCAATCGACTCGGCCGCTTCCACCGGCCGCAACAGCACCACGTTCTGCGCCCAGTCGGCGAGCATCACCATCACCGAGCCGTCCATATGCCCGGTGGACGCGACGATGGTCAGCAAGCCCAGCAGCAACTGCGCGAGCAGCACCAACAGGATCAGGATGTCCGACGGGCTCGAGGTCGCCCGCACGCGCGGATCGCCCAGGCGACGCTTGACCAGCATCAGCAGGCCCACCAGGCACAGCAGGCCGAAGAAGCCGCCCGAGACCATCGCCAGCAACTGCTTGTTCTCAGTGCTGATCACATGGTGGTAAACCGACGCCGGGGTCAGCAGGCCGACAAAATGCCCGGCCAGCACGAACAGCACGCCGATGTGGAAAAAGTTGCTCGCCACGCGCATGCCCCGGTTGTTGAGCATCTGGCTGGAACCGGCCTTCCAGGTGTACTGCGACAGGTCGAACCGCGCCCAACTGCCCAACAGGCAGATCGCCAGGGCCACATAGGGGTACACCCCGAATACCAGCAAATTCCACTTAGACATTACCCACCTCCCCGGCGGGCGCTGCGGCCCGGCCTTCTTGCTGAAAATCCACCCAATGCAACGGCACCGCGCTTTCTTCGCGGGCCTTGCCGGGGGCGCTTGGCATCGAGCCGCAGCGGTCCTGTTGCTCAGCCTGCATAAAGTCCACCGCCTCCTCTTCCCAGATTTTGTCCAGGGCTTCGAGGGAGTCGTCCCGCGGTTCGGCGGCGACCTGGGCGCGCAGTTCGGCCACGGCCTGGTGCGGCTCGGCGCCGGCAATCTGCAACAACGCACGGAAGCAACTGGCATAGCCGCTCTCACGCTCGTCCAGACGCGCAGCGAGCAAGGCCAGCAGGTGCGCCACATCCGCCAGGCCCTCACGGGCCTCGATGTCTTCGCGGGTGGACAGGAACTCCAGGTACAACGGGATGTAGTCCGGCAGCTCCTTGACGCCGATGGCAAACCCGGCTTCTTCGTACTGGGCCATCATGTCGACCATGGCCTGGCCGCGGTCGCGGGACTCGCCGTGCACGTGTTCGAACAACAACAGCGACAGCGAACGGCCCCGGCCAAACAGCGCGCCGTAGTGTTCCTGGCCGTCCATCAGGTCATTGGCGCAGATCAGTTCCAGCAGCTCGAACAACGCACCGCGCTGCTTGGGGCTGATTTCCCGGGATTCGAGAATCGCCTGCTCCAGTTCATCGCGACCGTTCACCAAGGTTTCAGTGGGGTAGTCCAGCAGCAACGAAATCACTTTAAGAATGCGCATGGCTCAGTCCTCCCAGATCTGGACGGTTTTCAGCACGTCACGGCGGTTGGCTTTCTTGGCGCCGAACATGTTGGTGTCGGAGCTGCCGCTGCAACCGCTGCCGAAGCTGAAACCACAGCCGGAGCGTTCGGCGAACGCGTCGCTCATGGCGTCTTCACGGTGGGCGCTCGGTACCACGAAGCGGTCTTCGTAGTTGGCGATGGCCAGGTAGCGGTACATCTCTTCCACCTGCTCCACGCTCAGGCCGACGTCTTCGAGCACTTGCAGGTCCTGTACGCCATCGACTTGCTGGGAGCGTTTGTAGGCGCGCATCGCCAACAAGCGCTTGAGTGCACGCTTGACCGGTTTTTCATCGCCGGCGGTGAGCATGTTCGCCAAGTAGCGCAGCGGAATACGCAGGCTGTCCACATCCGGGATCACCCCGTTCATGCCCACGGTGCCGGCCGCGGCGGCGTTCTGGATCGGTGACAGCGGCGGCACGTACCAGACCATCGGCAAGGTGCGGTATTCCGGGTGCAGCGGCAGTGCCAACTTCCAGTCGACGGCCATTTTGTACACCGGCGAACGCTGGGCCGAGTCGATCACCGACTGCGGCACGCCATCGGCCAGGGCCTGACGAATCACCGCCGGGTCATTCGGGTCGAGGAAGATTTCCAGTTGCTTCTCGTACAGGTCCTGCTCGTTGGCGGTGCTGGCCACTTCGCTGATGCGGTCGGCGTCGTACAGCAGCACACCGAGGTAGCGAATCCGACCCACGCAGGTTTCGGCGCACACGGTCGGCATACCGGCTTCGATACGCGGGTAGCAGAAGATGCACTTCTCGGACTTGCCGCTCTTCCAGTTGAAGTAGATTTTCTTGTACGGGCAGCCGCTGATGCACATGCGCCAGCCCCGGCACTTCTCCTGGTCGATCAGCACGATGCCGTCTTCTTCACGCTTGTAGATCGCACCGCTCGGGCAGGATGCCGCACACGCCGGGTTGAGGCAGTGCTCGCACAGGCGCGGCAGGTACATCATGAAGGTGTTTTCGTACTCGCCATAAATGTCGGCCTGGATCTGGTCGAAGTTTTTGTCCTTGCGGCGCTTGGCGAATTCGGTACCGAGGATTTCCTCCCAGTTCGGGCCCCACTCGATCTTTTCCATGCGCTTGCCGGACACCAGCGAACGCGGGCGTGCGGTCGGCTGGTGCTCGCCCAATGGCGCGGTGTGCAGGTGCTGATAGTCGAAGTCGAACGGCTCGTAGTAGTCGTCCAGGCTCGGCAGGTCGGGGTTGGCAAAGATGTTCGCCAACACACGGAACTTGCCGCCGATGCGTGGGTTGATCGAGCCGTTGGCGTTGCGCACCCAGCCGCCCTTCCACTTGTCCTGGTTTTCCCACTCTTTGGGGTAGCCGATGCCGGGCTTGGACTCGACGTTGTTGAACCAGGCGTATTCCATGCCTTCACGGCTGGTCCACACGTTCTTGCAGGTGATCGAACAGGTGTGGCAGCCGATGCATTTGTCCAGGTTGAGGACCATGCCGATCTGTGAGCGAATTTTCATCTCAGTTCTCCTCGATGTCAGTCGGCAATGGGCGCGGCAAATCATCGCCGCTGGAGCCATCGAGCCAGTCGACCTTGGCCATCTTGCGCACCACGACAAACTCATCGCGGTTGCAACCGACCGTGCCGTAGTAGTTGAAACCGTAGGCCTGCTGGGCATAGCCGCCGATCATGTGGGTCGGCTTGAGCACCACGCGGGTTACCGAGTTGTGGTGGCCGCCACGGGTCTTGGTGGTTTCCGAACCCGGCACGTTCACGATGCGTTCCTGGGCGTGGTACATCATCACCATGCCTTCCTTGACGCGCTGGCTGACCACCGCACGGGCGGTCAATGCACCGTTGACGTTGAAGCATTCGATCCAGTCGTTGTCTTCGATGCCGGCACGCTTGGCGTCGATTTCCGAGAGCCACACGATCGGTCCGCCACGGCTCAGGGTGAGCATCAGCAGGTTGTCGCTGTAGGTGCTGTGGATGCCCCACTTCTGGTGCGGGGTGATCCAGTTCAGCACAATCTCGGTCTCGCCATTGCTGCGCTTGCCCTTCACCCCTTCGATGGTGCGGGTGTTGACCGGTGGCCGGTAGCTCATCAACTGCTCGCCGAACGCCTGCATCCACGGGTGATCCTGGTAGAACTGCTGGCGGCCGGTGATGGTGCGCCATGGGATGTTTTCATGCACGTTGGTGTAGCCGGCGTTGTAGCTCACGTGCTCGTCTTCCAGGCCTGACCAGGTCGGGCTGGAGATGATCTTGCGCGGCTGCGCCTGGATGTCGCGGAAGCGAATCGCTTCGTGGGCCTTGGAGATCGCCAGGTGGCTGTGGTCGATGCCGGTGAATTCCGACAGCGCGGCCCAGGCTTTCAAGGCGACCTTGCCGTTGGTTTCCGGGGCCAGGGACAGGATCACTTCGGCGGCGTCGATGGCCGTGTCGATTTTCGGCCGGCCGTGGCTGATGCCCGCAGCGCTTTCGTGATGGTTCAGCTCGCCGAGGAACTCGACTTCTTCATCGGTGTTCCAGTTGATGCCCTTGCCGCCGTTGCCGAGTTTTTCCAGCATCGGACCCAGGGACGAGAACTGCTTGTAGATGTTCGGGTAGTCCCGCTCCACCACCGCCATGTTCGGCGCGTTCTTGCCAGGAACCGGCGTCACACCGGCGCTTTTCCAGTCGGTGCCGCCAAACGGCTGGGCCAGTTCGCCGACGCTGTCGTGCATCAACGGCACGGTGACCAGGTCTTGCTCCACGCCCAGGTGGCCGACCGACATGGCCGAGAACGCCTTGGCGATGCCCTTGTAGATTTCCCAGTCGGAGCGCGACTCCCACGCCGGGTCGATGGCCGCCGACAACGGGTGGATGAACGGGTGCATGTCCGAGGTGTTCATATCGTCTTTTTCGTACCAGGTGGCAGTCGGCAAGACGATGTCGGAATACACGCAGGTGGAGGACATGCGGAAGTCCAGGGTGGTCACCAGGTCGAGCTTGCCGATGGCGCCGTCTTCGACCCATTCGGCCTCGGTGGGCTTGCATTCGGTGCTGTGGCCGATGTCTTCGTTCATCACGCCGTTCTTGGTGCCCAACAGGTACTTGAGCATGTACTCATGGCCCTTGCCCGAGGAACCGAGCAGGTTGGAGCGCCAGATAAACATGTTGCGCGGGAAGTTCACCGGGCTGTCCGGCTGTTCGCAGGCGAAGCGCAGGCTGCCGTCCTGCCAGGACTTGACCACGTAGTCTTTCGGCGTCATGCCGGCGGCAGCCGCATCACGGCAGATGTGCAGCGGGTTGGTGTTGAGCTGTGGCGCACTCGGCAACCAGCCGGCGCGTTCGGCGCGGATGTTGTAGTCCAGGGCGTGTTCCGGGAACTGCGACTTGTCGGCCAGGGGCGAGAGCACGTCGTGCATGCTCATCTTCTCGTGGCGCCATTGCGAGCTGTGGCCGTAGAAGAAGCTGGTGCCGTTCATCTGGCGTGGCGGGCGGTTCCAGTCGAGGCCGAAGGCCAGGGGCAGCCAGCCGCATTGCGGGCGCAGTTTTTCCTGGCCGACGTAGTGGGCCCAGCCGCCGCCGGTCTGGCCGACGCAACCGCAGAGCATGAGCATATTGATCAGCCCGCGGTAGTTCATGTCCATGTGGTACCAGTGGTTCATCGCCGCGCCGACGATGATCATCGAACGGCCCTTGGTCTTGTCGGCGTTGTCGGCGAACTCACGGGCGATCTGGATGGCTTTCTCGCGGCTGACGCCGGTGATCGCTTCCTGCCACGCAGGGGTGCCCGGCACGCTGGCGTCGTCGTAGTCCTTGGCCACGTTGTGGCCGCCCAGGCCACGGTCGATGGCCAGGTTGGCGGCGGACAAGTCGAACACCGTCGCCACTTTGGCCACGCTGCCGTCGGCCAGGGTCACGCTGTGCACCGGCACGCGGCGGAACTGCACGGCATCGCCGGCCACGTGCTGGAAGTGCTCGTGGGCTTCGCCGGCAAAATACGGGAAGGCCACTTCGGCGACGTCGTCACCGATCAGGCTGAGCTTGAGGTCGATGGCGCGGCCTTCACCGCCCTCCTTGGCAAGGATGTTCCACTTGCCTTTCTCGCCCCAGCGGTAGCCGATGGAGCCTTGTGGCGACACCAGTTCACCGCTCTCGTCGAGGGCGATGGTTTTCCATTCCGGGTTGTTGTCCTGGCCGAGGTTGCCGGTGAGGTCCGAGGCGCGCAAGAAGCGGTCGGGCTGGAAGCCGGCGCCGGGCGCGAACCCGGTCATCGGCTTGAGCATCACCAGCACCGGCAAGTCGGTAAAGCGCTTGGCGTAGTCGGTGAAGTAGGCGCTCGGTTTATCCAGGTGAAATTCCTTGAAGATCACATGGTTGAAGGCCTGGGCCAACGCGGCGTCGGTGCCCTGCTTGGGGTTGAGCCACAGGTCGGTGAGCTTGGCTACTTCCGAGTAGTCGGGGGTGATGGCCACGGTCTTGGTGCCCTTGTAGCGCACCTCGGTGAAGAAGTGCGCGTCCGGGGTGCGGGTCTGCGGAACGTTGGAACCCCAGGCGATGATGTAGTTGGAGTTGTACCAGTCGGCCGATTCGGGCACGTCGGTCTGCTCGCCCCACACCATCGGCGAGGCCGGTGGCAGGTCGCAGTACCAATCGTAGAAGCTCAGGCACACGCCGCCGATCAGCGACAGGTAACGCGAACCCGCCGCGTAGCTGACCATGGACATGGCCGGGATCGGCGAGAAGCCGACGATGCGGTCCGGGCCGTATTGCTTGATGGTGTAGACGTTGGAGGCGGCGATGATCTCGTTGACCTCTTCCCAGTTCGAGCGAATGAAACCGCCCATGCCGCGCTTGCTCTTGTACGAGTCGGCCTTGACCTTGTCCTCGACGATGCTCGCCCACGCCTCCACCGGCGACAGGGTCTGGCGCGCGTCACGCCACAGCTTGAGCAGCGGCTTGCGGATCTTCGGGTACTTGAGGCGGTTGGCGCTGTAGATGTACCAGCTGTAGCTGGCACCCCGTGGGCAGCCGCGTGGCTCATGGTTGGGCAGGTCGTTGCGGGTGCGCGGGTAGTCGGTCTGCTGGGTTTCCCAGGTGATCAGGCCGTTCTTCACGTAGATCTTCCACGAGCACGAGCCGGTGCAGTTAACGCCGTGGGTGGAGCGCACGATCTTGTCGTACTGCCAGCGCGAGCGGTAGACGTTCTCCCAGTCGCGGGACTCCTTACGGGTCTCGCCGTGACCGTCGGAGAATTCGTTTTGCTTGCGGTTGAAGAACCGCAGTTGATCCAGTAAGTGACTCATGATGCTTTCCTCATCAGGCGTGCCGTGGGGTGCGTTGCCCCGCGAATTCGTGGTCGATCAGCAGGGTGTGGCGCAGCCTTTGCGGGCGTACCACCACCAGGTCACGACAATGCAGCTCAGGTAGAAACCGACAAACATGTAGAAGGCCATCGCCGGGCTGCCGGTGGCGGCCATGGATGTGCCGAAGGACTTGGGAATGAAGAACGCACCGAAGGCACCCATGGCCGAGCTGAAGCCCAGCACGGCGGCGGATTCCTTGCCGGCATCCTTGATCGCCTGCTCGCGATCGGCGGCGGATTTACCGGCACTGGCCTTCTCGTGCTGGGTGCGGAAGATCACCGGGATCATGCGAAAGGTGGAGCCGTTGCCGACGCCGGTGGTGATGAACAGCAGCATGAACATGCCGAGGAAACCGTAGAAGCTGCCGCCCTGCCCGTTCTGCGGCAAAAAGTGCAGCACGCCGAACACCATCACGATCATCAGCACGAAGTTCCACAAGGTCACCCGTGCGCCGCCCAGCTTGTCCGCCAGCCAGCCGCCGAGTGGGCGCACCAGGGCACCGACCAGCGGGCCGAGGAAGGCGAATTTCAGCGCCACCACATCGGGGAACGAGGTCTTGATCAGCAGCGGGAACGCCGCCGAAAAGCCGATGAATGAGCCGAAGGTGGCCAGGTACAACCAGCACATCAGCCAGTTGTGCTTGCGCTTGAAGATCACCGCCTGCTCGCTGAACGAAGCGCGGGCGCTGGACAGGTCATTCATGCCGAACCAGGCCGCCACGGTGACGGTGAGGATAAACGGCACCCAGATGAAACCGGCGTTCTGCAGCCAGAGTTGACTGCCATCCGCCAAGGTCTGCGGTTGACCGCCCACCAGGCCGAACACGCCGAACGTGATCACCAGCGGCACGCAGAACTGCATCACCGACACCCCCAGGTTGCCGAGGCCGGCGTTCAGGCCCAGGGCCGTGCCTTGCTGCGACTTGGGGTAGAAGAAGCTGATGTTGGACATGCTCGAGGCGAAGTTGCCGCCGCCGAAACCGCACAGCAGCGCGATCAGTACAAACACGCTGTAGGGGGTGTTGGGGTCTTGCACCGCAAAGCCCATCCACAGCGACGGCAGCAGCAGCGACGCGGTGCTCAGGGCGGTCCAGCGGCGGCCGCCGAAGATCGGCACCATGAACGAGTAGAACACCCGCAAGGTGGCACCGGACAGGCCCGGCAACGCCGCCAGCCAGAACAGCTGGTCGGTGGTGAACGTAAAGCCGATGGCGTTCAGGCGCACGATCACCGTGCTCCACACCATCCACACGGCGAAGGCCAGCAACAGCGCGGGAATCGAGATCCACAGGTTGCGGGTCGCGGTCTTCTTGCCGCTGGCGCCCCAGAACGCCGGGTCTTCAGGGCGCCAGTCGTGGATCACCGGCCCCGAGCCGGGCTTTTGCGCGATGGACATGTTCATTCTCCTTGGAGAGGTTGGGCGGTTTTGCCCAACAGCGGTTGCTTGCGCATTTCGCTGAAGTACATCCAGGTCAGGGACACCCAGACCACGCCGTACATCAACATGAAGCAGGACGAGCGCACGCCGGTGAGGTCCACCAGGGCGCCAAACAGGATCGGCAGCACAAAGCCGCCCAGGCCACCGGCCAGGCCGACGATGCCGGACACCGCGCCCATGTTCTGTGGGTAGTCATTGGCGATGTACTTAAACACCGAGGCCTTGCCGAACGCGAAGGCGATGCCCATCACAAACAACAGCACGGTGAACAGGGTGGCGTTGAGGCCGATATGGAAATCCAGGGGACCGTTGACGGTCTGCACCTGCAATTGGGTCTGCGGGTAGCTGAGCAGGAACAGGCAGATCCAGCTCACCCACAGCACCCACCAGGTCACGCTCTGGGCGCCCCAGCGGTCGGACATCCAGCCGCCCACCGCACGCAGCACGCCGCCGGGCAGGGAGAAACACGCGGCCAGCAGCGCGGCGCTTTGCAGGCTGAAGCCGTATTCCTGCACGTAGTACTTGGTCATCCACAGCGCCAGGGCCACATAGCCGCCGAATACAATCGAGTAGTACTGGCAGTAGCGCCACACGGCCGGGTCTTTCAGGCACAGCAACTGCTGGCGCAGGCTGGCGCCGCCGCCACTGCGGTGGGTCTTGTTCTCGCTGGTGAGGAACCAGAACAGCAGCGCGGTGATAAACAGGATCGCGCCGAACACCTTGGGCACCAGGTGCCAGGTGCCGAGGGCGATCAGCGCCGGGGCCAGAAACTTGGTGACGGCGGCGCCCGCGTTGCCGGCGCCGAACACGCCCATGGCAAAGCCCTGGTTCTCTTTGTCGAACCACTTGGCGACGTAGGCGATGCCCACCGAAAACGAACCGCCGGCCAGGCCGACGAACAGGCCCAGCACCAGGAACTGCCAATAGGCGGTGGCGTAGGTGATCAGGTACAGCGGCAGCACACAGGCGAGCATCAACAGGAAGAACACGATGCGCCCGCCGAAGCGGTCAGTCAGCAGGCCCAGGGGCAGGCGTACCAGGGAGCCGGTCAACACCGGCGTGGCGGCCAACAGGCCGAACTGGGTTTCGTTGAGTTGCAGCAGCTCTTTGATGGGTACGCCCAACACGGCGAACATCATCCACACCATAAAGCAGACGGTGAAGGCGAGTGTGCTCATGCCCAGCACCAGGCCTTGTCTCATACGGGGTTGAGTCACGGTATGCGCTCCAGAAAGTGATTCCATGGGCGCAGGTTAGGGGCGACACCCCCGTGGAACTTGACCCAGGTCAACGTCCGCCTGGGGGGTATGGGGCTATGCTGGCCCCACATACCTCTAAGGAGGTAGTCCTAACAACAAGAGAAAGTCTTTATTTATCAATGGATTGGTCTCTTGTGCCGGCGTTTTCCCGTGGGAGGGTTGGCCGGCAACTCTTTAGAGGTAGTGCGCCAGGGATTGCGGTTTTTCAGCCCTTTTCCCTTTGCAGGTGCCGCCATGCAGGCTCTCAACCCCCTTCGATCACGCCGCCATGTTTAACTGGCTGCGCAGCTCCCTGCCCGCTCGCGCCGGCCTGGCGGTAATCCTGATCGCCATTCTCGCCCTCGCCAGCTCCTTGAGCGCCGGCTTGATCGCCTGGTTCAGCCAGGGCGACGCGGCCGCCATCAACACCGCCGGCTCGGTGCGCATGGAGACCTACCACCTCAGCTGGAAACTCGCCGCCGGGGCCCCTGCCGACGAGATCGACGCCATCACCCACAGCCTGCAAGGGCGCCTCGACAGCCAATCGCTCAAGGCGGTGCTCGAAGACGGCCCGCGCAGCGCCCTGCTGCAGAGCTACCAACAGATCCAGCAGCGCTGGGACACCGATCTGCGCCCGGCGCTGGCCCGTGGCGACGCGGTGCTGTTCCAGGCCAGCGCACCGGAGTTCGTCGAGCAACTGAACCAATTCGTCAGCCTCCTGCAACAACACAGCGAACAGAAACAGGGCTGGCAGCAAGGCATCCAGGGCCTGGCACTGTTCAGCACGCTGATCATCCTGCTGATCGGCCTGTACGAATTGCAGTACGGCGTGGTCAACCCCCTGGAAGAACTGGTGCACGCGACCCGGCGCTTTCGTGATGGTGACTTCAAGACCCGGGTCAATCACCGCTCCGAAGACGAGTTGGGGCAACTCGCCCTGAGCTTCAACGCCATGGCCGAGACCATTGAACACTCCCACCGCACCCTCGAGAGCCAGGTGCGGCAGAAAACCCTCAACCTGCAACAAGCCAACGCCGCCCTGGAGCTGCTTTACCAGAGCAGCCGCAGCCTGGCCACGCGCCTGGCGAACGCCGAGGGCCTGGATGAACTGATCCGGCGCTTCCAGAAACGCCTGCCGGGGTTGCGCCTGTCGCTGTGCCTGCAAGGGCACTTCCTGGCGCCGGCCCAGCAGATGCTCTCCCTGAATGGAGGGGATAGCCGCAACGTCTGCGCCATCGGTGATTGCGCGACGTGCCAAAAACAGAAAGTGGCGCTCCCCCAGGTATTCAGCATCAGCAACCAGGGCTCGGAACTGGGCGAACTCAAGGCCCACTTCGACGATGGCCATCCCCCCCAGGATTGGGAAAAACAACTGATCCAGGCCCTGGCCAACCTGATCGGCACCTCGCTGTCGCTCAAGCGCCAGCGTGAACAGGACCACCGCCTGCTGCTACTCGACGAACGCACCATCATCGCCCGCGAACTGCACGATTCCCTGGCCCAGGCGCTGTCGTACATGAAGCTGCAAGTCAGCCGCATGCAAACCCTGATCCGCCGTGGCGAACCGGTGGAAACCCTGGCCACCGTCACCGCCGAACTGCGCGATGGCCTGAACAACGCCTACCGCCAACTGCGCGAATTGCTCACCACATTCCGCCTGCAAATCCACGATGCCGGGCTGGTGCAGGAACTGCAGGAGACCGCCGAAGAGTTCTCGCGGCGTGGCGAGTTCCAGGTGCACCTGCATGTGGACGCCCTGGCCTTCCAACTGTCGGCCAGCGAACAGATCCACTTGTTGCAGGTCACCCGCGAGGCCCTGTCCAATTGCCTGCGCCATGCCCATGCGCAAAACGCCTGGCTGCAACTGCGCCAGGAAGGCGAGACCGTGAGCCTGAGCATCGAGGACGACGGCCGGGGCTTCTGCGGTGAGGTCGACACCCGCGAACACCACGGCCTGACCATCATGGACGAGCGCGCCCGCAGCCTGCATGGCCGCCTCGACATCAGCCCCCGCGAGCCCCAGGGCACCCGCGTGCAATTGCGTTTCCAACCGGAATTTCTCGGCCACTCCCTACAAGGCACCGCCTCATGAACACCCTCACCCGCCACCGTATCCTGCTGGTCGACGATCACCCGATGATGCGCCACGGCATGCGCCAGATGCTTGAACTGGAAGACGACCTGCAAGTGGTCGGCGAAGCCGGCAACGGCCAGGAAGCCCTGGACAAGATCGACACCCTGCAACCGGACCTGGTGCTGCTGGACAACAACATGCCGCACATGAACGGCCTCGAAACCCTGCGCCGCCTGCGCGCCATGAACTATGGCGGCAAGGTGTTGCTGTTTACCGTGTCCGACGCTGAAGACGATATTCGTGATGCGTTGCGCCTGGATGCCAATGGCTATCTGCTCAAGGACATGGAGCCGGAGTTGTTGATCCAGTACATCCGTGATGCGTTGCATGGCGCGTTGGTGATCAGCCCCGGCCTGACCCGCGTACTGGCCCAGGCCCTGCGCTCGCCGCAGCCCCATGGGGCAGTGGAATTGACCGAGCGCGAACGCCAGGTGCTGAGGACGATTGCCAGTGGGCACAGCAACAAGGTGATCGGGCATAAGCTGGGGATTACCGAGGGCACGGTGAAGGTGCATGTGAAGAATTTGCTGCATAAGCTGGGGTTGCGGTCGCGGGTGGAAGCGGCGGTTTGGGCGATGGAGCATTTGCGGCAGGCGGGGTGAGGCTGTTTAACGCTGAACGCGCGGCAGATAGGGCTGTTGTGGTGAGCGGGCTTGTCCCGCGCTGGGCTGCGTAGCAGCCCCAGTCCAGAAGAATGCGGTGTATCAGACACTCTGTAGACACTGGTTTTGGGGCCGCTACGCAGCCCAGCGCGGGACAAGCCCGCTCACCACAGGGAGATTTGTCTGGGTCTGAAAAGTTGTGTAGATACCCTTGCTCATCGGGGTGTAGAACCGTAGACATCGTTTACACAAACCCCGCAAGAGGTACCCCCACAGAGGCATATCAACCCCGCCCCAAGCCCTCTACGCTAGCCCATTGCGGAGGCCCAACCATGCTCACCCATCCCCACATCGTGCTCACCCTGCGTCGCCATCACCTGTTCAGCCAGCTCCCGGAAAAAACCTTCCAGGACGTCTGCACCCTGGCCAATCTCAAGCGCCTGCCCGGCCATGCGCCCTTGATGCATCAGGGCGACGCGGCCGAGCGTTTTTTCCTGCTGGTCAGCGGCCAGATCAAGCTGCACCGGGTCACGGGTGAAGGCCAGGAACATCTGGTGGAAGTCATCCAGCCCGGCCAGACCTTTGCCGAAGCGCTGCTGTTCACCCAGGCCAAGGCCTATCCGGTGAGCGCCACCGCGCTCAAGGACAGCGTGCTGGTCAGCATCGAAGGCCAGCACTACCGCCGGGCCCTGGAGGACCAGCCGAAAATCTGCCTGGCGATCCTGGCCAGCATGAGCATCCACCTGCATCAGCGCCTCAAGGACATCGACACCCTGACCCTGGCCAACGCCAGCCGTCGGGTGATCAACTTCCTGTTCCAGGAGCGCGATGCGCTGAGTGGCGAGGTGGTGCTGCAAGTGCCCAAGCGCCTGGTGGCGTCGAAGCTGGGGATCCAGCCGGAGACCTTTTCAAGGATCCTGCACCGGCTGGTGGAAGGCGGGTTGATCGAGGTGCAGCGGCGCACCATTCGAATCCTCTGCGAAGAACAGTTGATGGGCTATCAGGCCGGCTGATCAGTGCCCGCTATGGCCCGCTGACGCTCGCCCCGCCCGCTCCAGATTCCGCCACAACCAAGGCGGCAACACATCCGGGTCCAAACTGTCGATCAGATTCTTCAACCCCAACCCCAATTCCGTATCCCCCTCAATCACCAATCGGCGGCGAAAGAACAGCGTATCCGGATCTTCCTGGCGGCTGGCCAGCAACAGAAACTCCCGCCAATTACCACTGATGCTGACCTGCGCCTCAGCCTTTTGCGCAATCCGCAACCCATCCCGCCCCAGGGTCAGGTACCAGCACAACCCCAGGTCAGGAATACGCAAACACAGCCAACGCCCGCGCAGCAGGTCAAACCCGCCGTCGCGCAGGGGTTCGGCCAGGCAGCGGTTGAGGGCCTGCTGCAAGACCAGGCGCTGTACGCCAAACGGCACACGGCGAATCAATGGCAACAACCGGTCGGCACCCTTGAGCAGCCATGGTTTACGACTCAGCACAGGCCCACCTCCTCAACCCGCAACATGCCCGCCTGGCCGTGCCAGTAGCCGTTGCAGCCTTCGACATACAGCGGCGGCGTAGCGCCCTGGCGTACCTGGTCGTAGGCACGCACCACCTCGACCATGCCCTCGGCCCGTGGGCTCAGGCGCAACAGATCGGCACCGCTGGACACCAGGCCGGGGTAATCGGCCAGCAGGTTGGTAACGTCGGCGGACATGGTCTGGATGCCATTCAAGGTGAACAGCGCCTGCCCTTCCTGGCTGGTCAGTGGCATGCCGTCGGGGTAGTTGATGCAGCAGAACTGGCAATCGTCCTTGGGGCGGTTTTCCGCGCGGGCGGTGAAGCAACGCGCCGAGTAGGCCAGGGGCAAATGGCCGTAGGCGAAGATCTCCACGTCGGGCAATGGCCGGCCCAATTCGCGCACCTGTTCCAGCACGTCGGCGATCAAGCCCTGGGAGCACTCCACCGGCGGCACCCAGCGCTGCATGCCGGCGTCGAGCAGTTGCACCAGGGCGTGACCGTTGTAGAGGTTGAGCGCCGGGCCGCCGACAAAGGGCAATTTGCGTTCGATCAGCATCTGCACCGCGCCCATGTCGTTGGCCTCCACCAGCCACTCGCCGTTGTCGCACAGGCGGCGCAGGCTCGACAGTTCGGAGGCGGCTTCGATCAAGGTCAGGCTCGACAACACGATCTGCGCCGGGCTGCAGGTCTGCAGCTCCCGCCCCAGGCCCAACCAACGGTCCAGGGAAAACGCGCGGCGCTTGGCACACACGGTTTCGCCCAGGTAAATCACGTCCAGGGGCAAGCCGGCCATGTCCGAGTAGAAGCGCCCCAGGTGTTCCTTATCCCAATAAAACAGCACCGGTCCCAGGCTGAGTTTCATCTGTGTCTCCTCACTGCCATGCACGATGGTAGGCGCCGAGTGTGGTCTGGCTGCCTTCGGATAACCCGGCCAGCACCTGGCGCCATTGGTCCTTGACCACAAAGCTGGCCGGTGCGCTGCGGTGGGCGTCGAGCGCGGCGCGCCAGACCCGGGTGACTTGTTCCACATACGCCGGGCTGCGTTGGCGGCCTTCGATCTTGACCGCTTCGACGCCGATGGCGCTGAGCTCCGGCAGCAGGTCGAGGGTGTCGAGGCTGGTGGGTTCTTCGAGGGCATGGAAGCGTTTGCCGCCGACCAGGAAGCGGCCCTTGCACAGGGTCGGGTAACCGGCGGGTTCGTCGGCGGTATAGCGGTCGATCAGTACTTCGCTCAGGCGCGCACTCAAGCCCTCGGCATCTTCGCTCCAGCGCACCGCCTTGGCCGGCGAGCACACGCCGCACAGGTTCGGCGACTCGCCGGTGATATAGGAAGACAGGTGGCAACGCCCCTCGGCCATGATGCACAGGCTGCCAAAACCGAACACTTCGATGGGCACCGGGCTGCTCGCAGCCACCTGCTTGACCTGGGCCAGGGACAGCACACGGGGCAATACCGCGCGGCGAATGCCATAGCGTTCGGCATAGAACTTCAGCGCCGCCGCGTGGGTGGCCGAGCCCTGTACCGAGAGGTGCAAGGCCATGTGCGGATGCTGGCGGCTGGCGTAGTCGAGCACGCCGGGGTCGGCGGCGATCAGGGCGTCCACGCCGTGGTCCGCCGCGCGGTCGACGGCGCGTTGCCAGCGCGCCCAGATCTTCGGTTGCGGGTAGGTGTTGACCGCCACGTACAGCTTGCGCTGGTGCTGGCGAATAAAGGCGACGGCACCGTCGAACTGTTTGTCGTCCATGTTCAACCCGGCAAAGTGCCGGGCATTGGTGTCATCGCGAAAACCGACATACACCGCATCGGCGCCTTGACGCACAGCGGCTTTAAGCGCAGGCAGGTTGCCTGCCGGGCAGACCAGTTGCATGGGGGCTCCTCAGAGAAATTCAGCGAAAGACACAAACGGCACCGGTTCATCCTTGAGCACCTGATGCTCACGCTCGACGATCACCAGGCCATCGGCCCAACAGGCGGCGGTGAGCATCGCCGAGCTTTGCTGGGGGTGCAGCACGGCGCGCAATTGCCCGTCCTCGCCAGGGCTCAGGCGTGCACGCAGGTACTGGCGGCGCTTGTTGGGCTTGAGCCATTCGAACGCGGCCGGCACCTGGATCGGCACCGGCAACACCCGCTCCACCCCTTGGGCGCGCAGCAGGAACGGACGCACCACCACCAGCGCGGTGATCAGCGCCGCCGACGGGTTACCGGGCAGGCCCAGCCACGGCTTGCCCGCCACTTCGCCAAATGCCAGGGGTTTGCCGGGCTGGATCGCCAGGCGCCAGAAGTCCACGCGACCGAGCGCTTCGATGGCCTGCTTGAGATGGTCCTCCTCCCCCACCGACACACCCGCCGAGGTCAGCAACAGGTCGCATTCGGACGAGGCCAGGGCCAGGGCATCACGGCTGGCGGCCAACTCATCGGCCATCACCCCGTAGTCGTGCACGTCCACGCCCCAGCCACGCAACAACGCGGCCAGGGCATAGCGGTTGCTGTTGTAGATCTGCCCCGGCACCAGCGCCTCGCCCGGATCACGCAACTCGTTGCCGCTGCTGAGCAGGCACACCCGCAACGGGCGATAGACTTTCAACCGAGGAATGCCCGCCGAGGCGAGCAAGCCGATATCCTGGGCGCGCAGGCGCTTGCCGACGGCGATCAGGGTCTGCCCGCGCTGCAGCTCTTCACCCTGCTTGCGCACGTGCTCGCCGAGACGTACCGGCGGGCACCAGATGCGCTGGCCGTACAGGCGGCAACGCTCCTGGGCCACCACCGTGTCAGCGCCAGGCGGTAGCGGCGCACCGGTAAAGATGCGCACGGCCTGCCCGGCCTGCACGCTCACCTTGCTGTGCTGCCCCGCCGCAATGCGCCCGGCGAGCATCAGGTAGCCGCCTTCGGCCGGCACGTCCTCGGCGCGCAGGGCGTAGCCGTCCATGGCGCTGTTGTCGAAACCGGGCAAATCCAGGGGCGAGAACAGCTCTTCAGCGACCACCCGCCCCAGCGCCTGCTCCAGGCCAATCACCTGGCTGCTCGGCGGCGGCGGCGCCTGGGCCAGCAGCGTGGCGATGGCTTCGTCCACCGGCATCAGGTGGCCGCTGTCACACACCGAGACACTCATGAACGCGACTCGCAGGCTTGCAGGGTTTGCTCAGGCTGGGGCTTGAGGTGCGGCACGAAGTTGCACGGGCCGGTGCGGCTGTCCAACTGCCCCGCCAGGATCTGGTCCCAGCCGGTGCGACACGCCCCCGGCGAGCCCGGCATGCAGCACACCAGCACGCCGTTGCTGATGCCGGCCAACGCGCGGGACTGCACGGTGGAAGTGCCGATCTCGGCCAGGGACACCTGGCGGAACAGCTCACCGAAGCCTTCGACATGTTTGTCCAGCAACGGCAACACCGCCTGGGGCGTGTTGTCACGGGCGGTGAAACCGGTACCGCCGGTCATCAGCACTACTTGCACCTCGGGATCGGCGATCCATAGGGAGACTTGCGCACGAATCTGGTAGATATCGTCGATCACCAGGCCACGGTCGATGAGCACATGCCCGGCACTTTCGAGGCGGTCCACCAGGGTCTGGCCGGAGGTGTCGGTGTCGAGGGTACGGGTGTCACTGATGGTCAGCACGGCGATGTTCAGGGGCACGAAATTGCGTTGTTTCAAATGGGCCATGATCAAGGCTCCAGGCGTCAAGAAAGTTGCCGTCAGCCTGCGCCGCAACGGGCGCAGGGCCTATTCCTCCAAGGAGGTATCTCGTTCAGGGGGCCAGGCGCGTGCGCTGCCAAATGCCCGCGTGCAGGCGGTAGTCAAGACGGTCATGCAGACGGTCGGGCCGGCCCTGCCAGAACTCGATGCGCTGCGGCTGCAGGCGGTAGCCGCCCCAATGCTCGGGGCGTGGCGGTTGCTGCCCGGCGAAACGCTCGGTGACCTCTCGCAAGCGGCTTTCCAGCTCGCTGCGATGGCCAAGGGGCTGGCTTTGCGGCGACGCCCAGGCGCCCAACTGGCTGGCGGCCGGACGCGCATCGAAATAATCGTCCGACAACTGCGCATCCGCCCGCACCACCGGGCCTTCGATACGCACCTGACGCTCCAGCCCCGGCCAGAAAAACGTCATGGCCGCATGAGGGTTGCTCGCCAACTCCTGGCCCTTGGCACTCTGGTAATGGCCGAAAAAGAAAAAACCCTCGGCGCTGAAACCCTTGAGCAGCAAGATGCGGCAATGCGCATGGCCCTGGCTGTCCACGGTGGCCAGCGCCATGCTATTGGCCTCCGCCGGAGGCACCTCGGTTTTGCGCGCCTGATCCAGCCACTGACCGAACAGCACCAGGGGATCGTCCTGCACCAAGTCATCACGCAGGCCATAAAGGGTGTAGTTGCGGCGCAATTGCGCAAGAGACAGGGGCATGGCGCAGTCCTCCAGAAAGTTCGCCACAGTGTGGGAACTACCACGAAGTTATCCCTTGACCGCGATCAACATTCGCCCGTGGCATGACGCCGCATGTGGTTGCTTGGGGTGTGGGGGGCTACACAACGGATCGCGTTGCTGTTGCTGTTGCTGTTGCTGTTGCTGTTGCTGTTGCTGTTGCTGTTGCTCTGGCTGTTGCTCTGGCTCTGCTTTTGATCTTGATCTCAGGCGCCCCGTCAAACACGCTGGCCGAACGCAGGCTTGAATCCGTGGGTAACCCGGCAGGACGCCGGGTTAGCCGTCCTGGGCC
>NZ_FKLB01000058.1:412-103480 GCF_900067035.1 Pseudomonas sp. 1 R 17 | reverse complement strand
GGTGCCGAGTGTTGGGGCGAGGACCTTTTGCTTACTTTTGGGTCCCTCCAAAAGTGAGCCGCTGTAAGAGCGGAACCATAGGTGGCCGTTACCGTAGCAACGGATATGTACTCGGCCTGATCCAACATCCTGGTCGGCTGTCAGGCCGCCATCGGGGGCAAGCCCCCTCCCACATTTGATCTCCATACAGTCAGGTAGATACTAGTCTGCTCTGGATCTCACTCCATTACCGCAGCAACACCCGCGCGACCACATCCGCCTGGAGAACGACGTGTTGTTTACCAGGGCGCTCAGTCCGCCTGCCTGATCAACGCAACATCAGCTTGGCCACGATCACGATCACGACCATATGCCCCAGGATGCTGCGACGAATCCACGTCGCACGCCTCGGGCTCAAGCGCTGATGGCCCAGCAGGTACGCCAGCCACAGGTAATGGCCGATGATGCTCAGGGCCAGCAAAATTTTCAGGCTCAGCAACGCCCCGAAATGGCTGGCCCAGGGCACCGCCAACAGCCCGCGATAGTGCCAGGCCAGGCCGATGCCGGCGCCGTACAGCAACACCACCACGCCGTGCAGTACCTGGCGCGAACGCCGTGCAATGGCGTGGTCGGAGGTGAACTGCGCCGACCAGGCCAATTCCTCACGGGCGCTGTGCCAGATCACTACTTCGAAAAACAGCGTGCCGATAAACGCAATCGCCGCCAGCAAATGCACGATCAACAAGGTGGAATAGAGCATGACGTCCCCCTAGCCTGGATGCCCATCGACCCGCGCCTGCCACAGCATCGGGCCATACCGCCACAGGTACAGGCCGAGCCCGAGGGTCCAGCACACACCCGCCAGCCACAACGCGGCCATCGGCAACAGCAGGACCAGCACCACCCGGCACACACACGCCAGGTTCAGCAGCCCAAAGGCCAGGGTCATCCCGACCGGCGGCTGCAACGGGCGGCCGGTGTGGCCCAGGCTGACGCGGGCGATCATGGCCAGGATCAGCCCGGCCATGGCGCCGATGGTCAATGCATGCACGGCCAGGCTGGGATTGAGCGGCGCACCGCAGTGCCACAGCGCCATGCCCAGGCAGGCCACGGCCAGCCAGGCATACGCCAGGTGCAATGACCACAGCAACGGCACGCGCCACAGGCCGCGATCATGCCAGCGGACCAGGCGGACCAGGTGCCCCAACCCGAGGGCGGCGAACAGCAGGCCGATCCACAGGTTGGCGCCCAATGCAGGCCCTGCGGCATACAGCACGGCGATCAGCAGCGAGCCGCCAAGCAATATAAGGTCCAGCCACACCCAGGGTTTGACCGCTTCGACCCGGCCCAAACCGCGCTGGGTGAAAAACGGAATCACCCGTCCGCCGATCAGGCCCATCATCGCCGCCACCAGCCACAGGCCTGTGAGCACCGCCTGGCGTTGCAGGCCGGGGTCATTGCGCAGCAAGCCATACAGCGACAGCGCATCGGCCACGGTCAACAGCGCCAGCACCAGCACAATCGGGTAATTACGCTTCTGTCTTACCTGCCAGAGGGTCCAGCCCATCACTGCGGCGACAGCCAGGGGAAAGGTCAGCTCCAGCACCGCCAACAGCGGCCAGTGCAGGTTGAACAACCACCCCAGGCGCGCCGCCAGCCACACGCCGGCAAGCAGCGCCAGGGCGTTGCCGCTGATGCCCGGACGGCCGGTCCAGGTCTGCACTGCCGTGAGCAGGAACCCGGCGATAATCGCCAGGCCAAAGCCGAACAGCAGCTCATGGCGATGCCAGGCCAGCCAGCCGCCCGCCGGCTGCCAGCTGCCGAGGTGACCGCCCAGGGCCAGCAGCCACAGGGGGATTGCCAGCGCCGCCAACACACAGGCGCCGAGGAAGAATGGCCGGAAGGCCAGGCGAAACAACGGGGTAATCGACATGGCCTTGCGCCGATCGAGCACTTGCATGACACGGTCTCCCTTCAGGACTGCGGCAATCTTGCGCCGATACCTGCGCGTTGCCCTTGTCGTAGATCAAGTCGCAAACCCACTTCAACGCTTACGCTTGCGCTCACTGTAGGAGCGAGCTTGCTCGCGAAGAACGTTAACGATGACGCGGGCATCCTGATTAAACGCGGTGTCTGTGGGTTTTTCGCGAGCAAGCTCGCTCCTACAACACCTTTAGCATGCTTTGGAGCCATGATGAAAAACGCCTATGTCCCCCTCGCCTGGTTTGTGATCCTCGGCTCCATGCTGGCCGCCGCCAGCGGGCTTTCGCTGGTGCTGGTGTGAACGCGCCGCTGCTGTTCAAGGAACCGGGCATGGTGCTGCATCGCGTGCACCACCAGATCCTGCGCAGCCATCACCTGTTCGAACCGCTGAACGACGAAGAACTCAACGAGCTGATGGGCAACAGCCAGTTGCTGAGTATCGACAAAGGCGAGCCGCTGTTCCGCCAGGGCGAACCGGCCGATGCGTTTTACTTCGTGATTGCCGGTGCGGTGAAGATCTACCGTTTGACCCCCGACGGCCAGGAGAAGGTCTTCGAAGTGATCGGCGAGCGCCAGACCTTCGCCGAGGCCATGATGCTGATGGACACCCCCAACTACGTGGCCTGCGCCGAAGCGGTGTGCCCCACCCAATTGTACCGTTTGTCCAACGCCACCTACATGCGCCTGCTGCACAGCAACAGCCGCCTGACCTTCGCCCTGCTCGGCACGTTGTGCGTGCGCCTGCACCAGCGGGTCAACGAGATCGAGACCCTGTCGCTGAAAAACGCCACCCACCGCGTGGTGCGCTACCTGCTGACCCAACTGATGCGCCTGCACAGCACCGAGGCCACCTTCGAACTGCCCATGGCCAAGCAGTTGATTGCCGGGCATCTGTCGATCCAGCCGGAAACCTTTTCGCGGATTATCCGGCGCCTGATCGATGAAAAGATCATCACCCAGGACGGACGTCAGATCGCCATTCTGGACCGGCTGCGCCTGGAGCAATTCGAGTGAAAACCTGTCTGTACTGCCAGCAGCGCAATGCCGACAAGCATCAGCAGTGCACGGATTGCGGTATGGCCCTGCCCGCCTCGGACGCCGGCATACAGGCCCTTCGCTTGCGGCGTTTCCAGTGGTTCTGCCTGAGCCTGACGCTGTTTTGCATCGCGATGTTCTTCTGGTTGCCGCGCGACTTCTACTGACCCTCGGTCAGTTGCCGGTACAGCTGGGGCAACCGCAGCGGCAGCTGCTCCGGCTGGCGGATCAGGGTGTAGCCATGGGCACCGAACATATAGGGCAAATAGTCCCCGGCCTGTCTGTCGATGGTGATGCAGAACGGAATCAGGCCCTGGCGCCGCGCCTCGACCACTGCCTGGCGGGTGTCTTCGACCCCGTAGCGGCCCTCATACAAATCCAGGTCATTGGGTTTGCCATCGGTCAGTAGCAACAACAACTTGCGCCGCTGTTTGCACGCGCCCAGCAACTGGGTGGCCTGGCGAATCGCGGCGCCCATGCGCGTGTAGTACCCCGGCTTGAGGGCCTGGATGCAGCCGCGCGTGCGGTCGTCATAGACTTGCTCGAAGGTCTTGAGCGGGTGCAGGCGCACCTGATGGCGGCGCAGGGAAGAGAAGCCATACAACGCAAACGCATCCCCCAGCCCGTCCAGGCTTTCGCCGAACAGCAACAGGCTGTCGCGGATCACGTCGATGACCTTTTGCTCGTCGTTCAAATGCGCGTCGGTGGACATCGACAGGTCCGCCAGCAGCAGGCATGCCAGGTCGCGTCGGGTGTGACGTTGCTCCTGGTACAAGCCGCGTTCGGTGCAGGCGCCGTGTTGGCGTTGCACGTAAAAATCCACCCAGGCTTGCAGGTCCAGCTCCGCGCCCTGGGGTTGCTGGCGCAGCCATTGGCGGTCGGTGCGCAGTTGCTGGAACTGGCGGCGCAGGCGCTGGGCCGGGCCGAGTAATCGGGCTGGTAACGGTTGCGGTGCATCGGCACGTGGCTGCATCCGTTGCAGATTGACGAAACCGGGTTGCAGGCATTGTTGACGGTAATCCCACTCGGGCAGCTTGATGCCCTCGCCGAGGGGGATGTCATCCACTTCGGCAGGAGGCAGGTCGAGGTGCAGCTTCAAGCCGCCACTCTTGCGCACGCGCTGGCGCGACAGGCTCAACTGGTCGAGGTCTTCGGCGACGCGGGCGGCGTCCGGGTCCTCACTGTCGTCGGCCCAGCGATCGAGGTCGACGTGCTCGGTCCAGCTGAACAGGTTTTCCAGGCGCACCACCAGCAGGCCGCCATCACGGCTGTGATCATCCACACGGCTGGCACGTTTGGGCGCGCCCTGCTGCTCCCCGGACGGGGTGGCGAGGTCGTCGCCGTCGTCTTCAAGGTCGAGGGCCTGGGGCGTGTCCAGGTGCAACGGCGGGTAAAGCCATAAGGGCAACGGCCAGGCGGCACGTTCGCTGCGGGGTAAATGGCGCACGCTGCCGGGCTCGCGCAGGGCCTTGCGCAAGGCTTTTTCCAGGGCAGCTTCAGCGGGGCTCAGGCTGGCCGGGTCGGGGCGCAGCGTAATATGGGCGTCCACCAGGCGCTGGTAACTGGGCAACAGCGCCGGGTAGCGTTGCAGCAGCAGCCAGGTCCAGCGCTGGTTGTCCCGGGCCCAATGGGCCATGGGGCCTGCATGGGCGGCCAGCAGCGCCAGCCAGCGGTACAGCTCCCGGTTCAACGCGACGGTGGGGTACACCGCCAGACTCGACGGCAGGCGCAGGCGGTTGCCATCGCAGGAGGCCAGCGGCGCATGCCGGCAGGTGCCGGCGATGCGCATCAACAGGTTGCGGCGCAGCAGCAGGTCGCGTTCGCTGGCGGCTTCGAGGGCGATCCCGCTGGCACCGCCCAAGGCGCGAAACAATACGGCGAGGCTGCGCTGGCGGTCGACCAGCTCGACCCGCGCCGCCGGGAAATCGGCGCTGGCGCGGCGGGTGATAAAGCGGTGCCAGGCACTGCCGATCCATTCTTCCAGCTCAAGGGTGAAGGCCATGGGAGGGGCTCCAACTAATGGGTATTCGACGGGCACACTGCGGTGCAAATGTGGGAGGGGGGCTTACCGCAGATTCCAGGGGGCTGCTGCGCAGCCCAGCGCGGGGCAAGCCCGCTCACCACAGCAAGCCCGCTCGCCACAGCAAGCTCCCTGCCACATTTGGACCGCATTACTTCAGTAGACGATCGGCACCGGTGCTCCAGCCATCCGGGCGCGTTGCCGGAAGCTGCATAGGTAGCAGACCAGCCCGAGCAGGAACACCACCCCACTGACCAACCGCGCCCAGAACAGTCCCTGCAAATGCTCCACCGTGGCCATGAACGGCAAGGCCACCCCATCCACCTGCCAGCGTTGCAGCCAGACCTGCACGGCCCCGGCGGCGGTGAGGAACAGCGTGATCATCACCATCGACAGCACCATCAGCCAGAAGCCCCGGATTTCGAGGGTCTGCGAACGCGCGTCCGGCGCTTCACCGATACCGCGCAGGCGGGGCATGGCGTAGCTGATCAGGGTCATCACGATCATGGCGTAGGCACCGAAGAACGCCAGGTGCCCGTGGGCGGCGGTGAGTTGGGTGCCGTGGGTGTAGAAGTTGACCGGTGCCAGGGTGTGCAGGAACCCCCACACGCCTGCGCCGAAGAACGCCGTGACCGTGGTGCCCTTGGCCCACAACGTCGCCGCGCGATTCGGGTGCTGGCGCCGACGTTGCTTCACCATGGTGAAGGCGAACATCACCATCGCCAGGAACGGCAGCGGCTCCAGGGCCGAGAAGATCGAACCGACCCACAGCCACACCTCAGGCGCACCGATCCAGAAAAAGTGGTGACCGGTGCCGATGATCCCGGTGATCAAGGCCATGGCGATGATCACGTAAAGCCATTTCTCCACCACTTCGCGGTCGACGCCGGTGACCTTGATCAGCACGAAGGCCAGCATCGAGCCCATGATCAGCTCCCACACGCCTTCGACCCACAGATGCACCACCCACCACCAGTAGAACTTGTCACGCGCCAGGTTGCCGGGGTTGTAGAAAGAGAACAGGAAGAACACCGCGAGACCAATCAACCCGGTCATCATCACCATGCTGACGGTGGTCTTGCGGCCCTTGAGCAGGGTCATGCCGATGTTGTACAGAAAGCCCAGGCACACCACGACGATGCCCATTTTGGTAATGGTCGGTTGCTCCAGGAACTCACGACCCATGGTCGGCAGCAGCTCGTTGTGGGTCAGCCTGGCCAGCGCCGCATACGGCACCAGCAGGTAGCCGAGGATGGTCAACACCCCGGCGGCGGCGAACACCCAGAACAGGATGATCGCCAGTTTCGGGCTGTGCAGCTCGCGTTCGGCCTCCTCGGGTATCAGGTAGTAAGCCGCGCCCATAAAGCCGAACAGCAGCCACACGATCAGCAGGTTGGTGTGGACCATCCGTGCCACGTTGAAGGGGATCAACGGGAACAGAAAGTCGCCGATGACGTATTGCAGGCCCATGATCAAACCGAACAGCACCTGACCGAGAAACAGGATCAGGGCGAACACAAAGTAGGGTTTGGCCACGGCCTGGGATTGGAATTTCAAGTATGGATTGGCACTGCGCATGGCTCAGCCCTCCTTGTTCGGTGGCCAGTTATTGGTATTGATCTTCGAGCTCCATTTGAGGAACTCGGCCATATCGTCCACCTCCTGGTCACTGAGATTGAATTGCGGCATGGCCCGCCGCCCCGGTACACCCAGGGGCTGCATTTTCATCCAGGCTTGCAGGAACGGCTTGAACCCTTCTTCACCGCCCCGGCGCTTGAACACATTGCCCAGCTCCGGCGCGAAATAAGCGCCCTCGCCCAGCAAGGTGTGGCAGCCGACGCAGTTGTTGCGCTCCCAGACGCCCTTGCCGCGAACGACGGATTCGCTGAGTTGGTCGACGTTGCTGCGGGCGGGAAAGGTTTGTTCGGTGTGGTAGGTCAGGGCCAGGAAAATCAGGAAGAAGAACACGCTTCCTCCGAAGTAGATATTCCTGGCCATGCCCTTGGTGAAGGTCTCTGACATGGTCGCTTCCTCATGGCTTGGCCAGGGAATGATAGGGAGGTGGGGGGTGGAAACTGCTTGATGGCGATCAAGAATTGTTGATGGTGTTGGTGGGGTATTTTTTTGGGGTTGGGTTGGGTACATATCCGTTATTTAGGTAACGGCGGCCTATGGTTCCGCTCTTACAGCGGGTCACTTTGGAAAAGAGCCCCAAAGTAACCAAAGGGCTCTTGCCCCAACACTCGGTGCCTCGCCTAGGCTCGGCATGCCCTCACTCCGGCTTGAATCCGTGGGCCGCCGTCATGGGCCATCCTTGGCCCAGGACGGCTAACCCGGCGTCCTGCCGGGTTACCCACGGATTCAAGCCTGCGTTCGGCCAGCGTGTTTGACGGGGCGCCCAGGATCAAGATCAAAAGCCAGAGCAAAAGCAGAGCAAAAGCAGGCTGAGGCCTGCCTGCTGGATGGAGATCCAAATGTGGGAGGGGGCTTGCCCCCGATGAGGGAGTGTCAGTTGATGGATTTGGTACTGACCCACTGCAATCGGGGGCAAGCCCCCTCCCACATTTTTAACCGAGTACACCAGACCCAACACCGGTCGGCTCTAAGGCCGCCGCGGCTTGGCTTTTGATCTGGAGTGAGGGCATACCGAGCCTCGTAAGCAGCCGCTACGCAAATAACGGATATGTACTCAGTAAAGCGACCACAACCACCCCCCACCCCAGCATCAAAAATCTCCACAACACTGGCCCACGCCGCAACGCCATAAACCCATCCACAATCACCCACCCCTTGACCACCGCCAGCAACAACACCCCCCACCACAACCCGGACGCCCCCGTCAGTACAGTGCCAACGCTCAGCACCACCAACATCAGCCAACACAGGATCAGCGTCTGGGAATCCGTCATACCCACCTCAGTGAATCACATAGACCAACGGAAACAGCACCACCCACACCAGATCCACCATGTGCCAATACAGCACCCCGGACTCCAGCCCGCCGACTGACAGCCCGCCGCACCAGCAGCCCAGCGCCAGCCACCCGAGAATCACCATCCCCAGTAGCACATGCAGGAAATGAAACCCCGTGAGTATCCAGTACAAGGTAAAAAACGTGCTGTGCTCCAGGCCCAGTCCGGCAGCGCCCAGGTGGGCGTACTCGGTGAGTTTGATCGCCACATACACCAGCGCCACCAACAACGCCGCGACGAACAAACCGGCGCCGCGTCGCCAGCGCTGCAATCGCACCTGCTGCACCGCCAACGCTGCCAACAAGCCTGCGGTCAGCAGGCTCAAGGTCATCGCCAACCCGGTCGAGGTATCCAGCTGTGCGCGCCCGGCGGCAAACAGCTCGGGCTTGAGCACCTGGGTCACGGCAAACGTGAGGATCAGAATCGCGAACACCGACAGCTCGGCGAGGATAAAAAACCACATCGCCAGGTCGCCTGGCAGCCGGCGCGGTTCAGGCAAAGTGCACATCCACCACGTCCATCAGCGCGGCGACGGTCTGCGGGTCGTCGCTCAGCGGTTCGGCCAGGCACGCCAGGCAGGCTTCGCGTGGGCTCATGCCGGCGCCGATCAGGCGGGCGGTGAAGATCAGCAGCCGGGTGGAGGCCACCTCCTCCAGGTCATGCTGGTCAAGCCGACGCAACGCCTGGCCCAGGCGCACGACCTGGGCGGCCAGCGCCACATCCACACCGGCCTCGCGGGCGACGATGCGTTCTTCGTCGGCCACCGGCGGGTAGGCAAACCGCATCGCCACGAAGCGCTGGCGGGTGCTGGGTTTCATGCCCTTGAGCAGGTTCTGGTAGCCGGGGTTGTACGACACCACCAGCATGAACGACGACGGCGCCTTGAGCACTTCGCCGGTGCGTTCCAGGAACAGTTCACGGCGTTCATCGGCAATCGGGTGCAGCACCACGGCGGTGTCCTGGCGTGCTTCGACAACTTCGTCGAGGTAGCAGATCCCGCCTTCGCGCACGGCGCGGGTCAGTGGGCCGTCCTGCCACCAGGTGCCGTCGGTGCCGATCAGGTGGCGGCCGAGCAGGTCGGCGGCGCTGAGGTCGTCGTGGCAGGCCACGGTGTACAGCGGCAGGTTCAGGCGGTGCGCCATGTGCTGCACGAAGCGCGTCTTGCCACAGCCCGTGGGGCCTTTGATCAGCACCGGCAGGTGGTGGCGCCAGGCGTGTTCGAACAGCTGCTGTTCGTTGTCCTGCGGTTGGTAGAAGGGCTCGGTCATTACGCGTACTCGCAACGGGTTCGGCCCCCACGCTAAGGGCCCCTGCGACAACCTGGCAAGCACGTACAACGGCAAACTTGATCGCCGTCAAGCGAGCATCGCGCCACTGCAACATAGTCTTGCCTGGCACTAAGAACCTGCGCTCTACCCCGCCTTCGCCGGGCATCGCAAAGGTCTTGCCTGAGGAGATATGGAATGCTGACTCGCAACAGAAAACCCTGGGTCCTGAGTCTTGCCAGCCTGAGCTGCGCCCTGGCCCTCGCATTGCCCATCAACGCCCATGGCGATGCGCCGACCGGGATGGTGAAAAGCCCCGGCGCGCCGGATATGAGCCAGGCGGAGTTCGACGCCTCCAAGCAGATTTACTTCGAACGCTGCGCAGGCTGCCACGGCGTGTTGCGCAAGGGCGCCACCGGCAAGCCGCTGACCCCGGACATCACCCAGGCCCGTGGCCAGGCGTATCTGGAAGCGCTGATCACCTACGGTTCCCCGGCCGGCATGCCCAACTGGGGCACGTCCAATGCGCTGACCAAGGCGCAGATCACCAGCATGGCCACCTTCATCCAGCACACCGCGCCCACCCCGCCTGAATGGGGCATGGCCGAAACCCTCAAGACCTGGAAAGTGCTGGTCAAGCCCGAAGACCGGCCGAAAAAACAACTGAACACCCTCAACCTGCAAAACCTGTTCTCGGTCACCCTGCGCGACGACGGCAAGATCGCCCTGGTGGACGGTGACACCAAGCAGATCATCAAGCTGATCGACACCGGTTACGCCGTGCATATCTCGCGTATCTCCGCGTCTGGCCGCTACCTGCTGGTGATCGGCCGCGATGCCAAGATCGACATGATCGACCTGTGGCCCCTGGAGCCGACCAAAGTCGCCGAGATCAAGGTGGGTATCGAAGCGCGCTCGGTGGAGACTTCGAAGTTCAAGGGCTATGAAGACAAGTACGCGATTGCCGGCTCCTACTGGCCGCCGCAGTTCACCATCATGGATGGCGAAACCCTGGAGCCCAGGCAGATCGTGTCCACCCGGGGCATGACCGTCGATAAGCAGGAATACCACCCCGAACCCCGCGTGGCGGCGATCATCGCCTCCCACGAGTGGCCGGAGTTCATCGTCAATATCAAGGAAACCGGCAAGGTGATGCTGGTCAATTACCAGGACATCAAGAACCTCACCATCACCACCATCGACGCCGCGCCGTTCCTGCATGACGGCGGCTGGGACAGCACCCACCGCTACTTCATGACCGCCGCGAATAACTCCAACAAGGTCGCGGTGATCGACTCCAAGGAGCGCAAGCTCACCGCGTTGGTAGAGGTCGGCAAGACCCCGCACCCTGGCCGTGGCGCCAACTTCATTCACCCCAAATACGGCCCGGTGTGGGCTACCAGCCACCTGGGCGACGGCGGTATTTCGGTGATCGGCACCGACCCGGTCAAGCACCCGCAATACGCCTGGAAGCAGGTGGAATCCCTCAAGGGCCAGGGCGGCGGTTCGCTGTTTATCAAGACCCACCCCAACTCCCATCACCTGTATGTCGACACCACCCTCAACCCCGACGCCAAGCTCAGCCAGTCGGTGGCGGTGTTCGACATCAACCAGCTGGACAAGGGCTACACCGTGCTGCCGATTGCCGAGTATTCGGGCATCAAGCAAGGCGCGCTGCGGGTGGTGCAACCGGAATACAACAAGGCCGGTGACGAGGTGTGGTTCTCGGTGTGGAACGGCCAGACCGAAGAGTCGGCGCTGGTGGTGATCGATGACAAGACCTTGAAGCTCAAGCAGGTCATCCGCGACAAGCGCCTGATCACGCCGACCGGAAAATTCAACGTCTACAACACCCAACACGACATTTATTGAGCCCCATCAACACGAGGTCACCGAATGAAAAATATTCTCCTCGCACTGCTGGCATCCGCCGCTGCGCTCAGCCTGCAACCGGTGTTGGCACAAGACGGGCCGGGGTTGTTCAACAGCAAACCCTGTGTGGGCTGCCACATGATTGACAGCAAACTGGTGGGGCCGGCCTTGAAGGACGTCGCCGCCAAGAATGCCGGTGTGAAAGACGCAGCCACCACCCTGGCCAGCCACATCAAGAACGGTACCCAGGGCAACTGGGGGCCGGTGCCGATGCCGCCGAACCAGGTCACCGATGATGAAGCCAAGGTGTTGGCCGATTGGGTCCTGACCTTGAAATAAGCACAAGGAGCACGCCATGCAAGCATCGATGATCGGTACGGCCATGGCGCTGCTCCTGCTGATTCCCGCGCGGGCAGCGGCCACCCCGGACGCTGCCCGCCTTGAACACCTGTTGACCCAGGATTGCGGGGCCTGCCATGGCCTGCACCTCACCGGCGGCCTGGGTCCGGCCCTCACACCGCAAGCCCTGGTCCACCACAGCCGCGACAGCCTGATCGCCACCGTGACCTACGGCCGCCCTGCCCGCGCCATGCCCGGTTGGGGCCCGCTGCTGAGTGCCGGCGATATTGCCTGGCTGGTCGACCGCCTATTGCAAGGAAGCCCCCCACCATGATGCGTCCTACCCTGTTATCCCTGTGCCTGTTGCTGGGTGCCTGCGCCCAACCCGCCTTGCGCGGCAGCGGCGACCTGGGCCTGGTGATCGAACGCGCCAGTGGCAGCGTGCAGATTATCGAGAGCACCGGCATGACCGAACTGGCCCGTATCGAGGGGCTGGGCGACCTGTCCCACGCCTCGGCGGTGTTTTCCCGCGACCAGCGCTATGCCTACGTGTTTGCCCGCGATGGCGGCCTGACCAAGATCGACCTGCTGCGCCAACGCATCGAGCGGCGCATCGTCCAGGGCGGCAACAGCATCGGCGGCGCCATCAGCCAGGATGGGCGCTTGATCGCCGTATCCAATTACGTGCCGGGCGGGGTCAAGGTGTTCGATGCAGAAGACCTGACCCTCATCGCCGACATCCCCGCGACCGCACCGGCCGATGGCAAACGCTCGCGGGTGGTCGGCCTGGTGGATGCGCCCGGGCAGCGCTTCGTGTTCAGCCTGTTCGACACCGGCGAGATCTGGAGCGCCGACTTCAGCCACGGCAACCCGCCGCGCATCACCCGCTTCAAGGAGGTCGGCGAGCAACCCTATGACGCGCTGATCACCGCCGACGGCCGCTACTACATGGCCGGGCTGTTCGGTGAAGACGGCATGGCCCAGCTCGACCTGTGGCACCCGGAGCGCGGCGTGGTGCGCGTGCTCAAGGACTATGGCCGGGGCCAGGCCAAGCTGCCGGTGTACAAGATGCCCCACCTGGAGGGCTGGGCCGTCGCCGATGACCAGGCGTTCGTGCCGGCGGTGGGACGCCACCAGGTGCTGGTGATGGACGCGCGCACCTGGCAGCAGACGGCGGCGATCCCGGTGGCCGGGCAGCCGATCTTTGTCACTGCGCGGCCCGACGGGCGCCAGTTGTGGGTCAACTTCGCCTACCCGGACAACGACCGGGTGCAGGTACTCGACACCGAAACCCACCAAGTGGTCGCCGACCTGCGCCCCGGCCCCGGTGTGCTGCACATGGAATTCAGCGGGCGTGGCGAGCAACTGTGGCTGTCGGTGCGCGATGGCGAACAGCTGCAAGTGTGGGACCCGTACCGCCTGACCCTGCTGAAAAGCCTGCCGGCCCAGAGTCCCAGCGGGATTTTCTTCAGCCTGCGCGCGCAAAAAATGGGGTATTGAAATGGACCTTGATTCGCTCAGCCAGCAATTGATCGAACGCTTCCAGCACGGCATGCCGCTGTGCGCCGAGCCCTACCGCGAAATGGCCCAGGTGCTGGGTTGCAGCGCGGCCGAGGTGATGGCCTGCCTGCAACGCCTGGAACTGGCCGGCGCCTTGTCGCGCATCGGCCCGGTGTTCGAACACACCCGCGCGGGCGCCAGCACCCTGGCCGCCCTGGCGGTGCCGATCGAGCGCCTGGAACAGGTGGCCGCGCGGGTCAGCCAGTACCCGGAGGTCAATCACAACTACGCCCGCGAGCATCATTACAACCTATGGTTCGTGCTCACCGGGCCCCACCGCCAGCACCTGCAGCAGATCCTCGATGAGCTGGAGCAAGACACCGGCCTCACGCCCCTGGACCTGCCGATGCTCACCGCCTATCGCATCGACCTCGGTTTCCCCCTCGAAGCGGGAGAAGCCCCGCGCGTAGCAGCTGCCGAGCCTTGGCGAGGCTGCGTCAGCGGTGGGTCAGACACACCGCAAACGCAGCCTCGCCAAGGCTCGGCAGCTGCTACGGGAGATTTTTTTGAGGTGGGTAGTTTGGGAGAGCAGCCGTGATCGCGCCACTGAACCACGAGCAGATGCTCGATCTGCGCCAGTGCCTGGAACGCGGTTTGCCCATCGTGCCACGGCCCTACGACGAGCTCGCCGAGCAGATTGGTGCCCACCACGATCAGGTGCTGCAACAGATGCAGCAATGGCACGACCAGGGCCTGTTCCGTCGTGTCGGCCTGGTGCTCAATCACCGCGCCCTGGGCTATGTGGCCAACGCCATGCTGGTGCTGGATGTGCCGGATGCGCTGGTCGATGAAGTCGGTGCGCGCCTGGGCCGCGCGCCCGGCGTGAATCTGTGTTACCAGCGCCCGCGACGCCTGCCGCAGTGGCGCTACAACCTGTTCTGCATGGTGCACGGGCGCGAGCGCGCGGTGGTCGAGGCGCAGATCCAGGCGTTGCTGGAGCAGCATCTGCTCAGCGACCTGCCCCACCAACTGCTGTTCAGCACCCGCGCCTTCAAGCAATGCGGCGGGCGTTTCGCGCCGCCGACGTCACAGGTATGGGCCCATGGATGAGCTGGATCGACAATTGATCAACCGCCTGCAACACGGCCTGCCGCTGGTGCGCCAGACCTGGCAACAGGTGGCAGAGGAACTGCACAGCCATCCGAGTGAACTGCTCGACCGCTTGTATGCCCTGCTCGAAGACGGCGTGCTCACGCGCTTCGGCCCGATGTTCGATATCGAGCGTCTCGGCGGCGCTTTCACCCTCGCGGCGCTCGCCGTACCCGAGGCGCGCTTTGACGCGGTCGCCGAGCAGCTCAACGCCCTGCCCCAGGTGGCCCACAACTACCGCCGCGAACACCGCTGGAACATGTGGTTCGTGCTGGCCTGCGCCACCGCGCAGGAGTTGGCCGCCACCCTATCGCACATCGAGGCCCTCACCGGGCTGGCGGTGCTCAATCTGCCGAAGGAGCACACCTACCATGTCGGTCTGTATTTCCCGGTCTGACAACACCCTGGCCCTGCAGCTGGTCGCCCTCACCCAAAGCGGCCTGCCGCTGGTGGAGGACCCGTGGGCCTGGCTCGCCGAGCAGTTGGGCATCAGCGTCGAATCGACCCTCGACCTGCTCAAGCGCCTGCAGGCCGAAGGCGCGATCCGGCGTATCGCCGCCGTGCCCAACCACTACCGCCTGGGCTATCGGCATAACGGCATGACCGTGTGGGACGTGGCCGATGTGCACCTGCCGCGCCTGGGAGAACTGCTCGGCGCCCAGCCGTTTGTCAGCCATTGCTACCGTCGCCCCCGGCGCCCGAACTGGCCCTACAACCTGTTCGCCATGGTGCATGGCCGCAGCCGCGAAGAAATCGACAGCTACCGCGAGCACCTGCGTTTCCTGCTGGGGGATGCCTGCCACGCCGACGAGATGCTGGTGAGCAGCCGCATCCTGAAAAAGACCGGCCTGCGCCTGACGCCGGCGCACTCAAAGGAATAGCCCATGCTGCGAATCAGTCAGTACCTGCGCACCCTCGCCGGCCAATGCCCGCCGCCGCGCACCTCGCCCCCTGGCAGAGAGCGGCCGCCGGTGGTGATCTGGAACCTGCTGCGGCGCTGCAATCTCACCTGCAAGCACTGCTACGCCACCAGCGCCGACAGCGTGTTTCGCGATGAACTCGACACCCCGGCAGCATTGCGGGTGATCGACGATTTGCACGACGCCGGGGTTCGCGTGTTGATCCTGTCCGGGGGCGAGCCGCTGCTGCGCGAAGACCTCTTCGAGCTGAGCGCCTATGCCCGTGACAAGGGTTTTTTCGTCGCGCTGTCGACCAACGGCACGCTGATCGATGAGCACAACATCCAGCAGATCGCCGACGCGCGCTTCGACTATGTGGGCATCAGCATCGACGGCCTGGAGGCGACCCACGATGCGTTTCGCCAACTGCACGGCAGTTTCCAGCGCTCCATGCACGCCATCCGCCTGTGCCGCGAAGCCGGGATTCGCGTGGGCCTGCGCACCACCCTGACCCAGGACAACCATGGGCAGCTCCCGCAGTTGCTGGCGCTGATGCGCACCTATGACGTGCAGAAGTTCTACCTGTCGCACCTCAACTACAGCGGGCGCGGCAAGCGCAGCCGCCAGCTGGATGCGCACCGGCAGATGAGCCGCGAGGCCATGGCGCTGATCTTCCAGCAGGCCTGGAGCGATATTCAACACGGCGTGGACAGCGATTTCGTCAGCGGCAACAACGACGCCGACGCCGTGCTGTTGCTGCAATGGGTGCACCAGCACCTGCCCGAACACTACCCGCAGCTTGAACACCTGCTGCACGGCTGGGGCGGCAATGCCTCGGGCAGCGGCATCGCCAATATCGACAACACCGGCGAGGTGCACCCGGACACCTACTGGTGGCAGCAATCGGTGGGCAATGTGCGCAACACCACCTTCCGCCAACTCTGGCTGGAGCAGCCCGACCCGTTGCTGCTACGCCTGCGCGAACACCCGCGCAGCATTGGCGGACGCTGCGCCGAGTGCCGCTGGCTGGCGATCTGCAACGGCAATACCCGCACCCGCGCCTGGGCCGATGGCGACCTGTGGGGCCCGGACCCCGGTTGCTACTTCAGCGACGCCGAGATCGCCTGCCAGCCGCCGACCCTGATCCCTTGCTCGACCACCCGGTGACACAACCGGGGGCCGCCTACCTGATGATGAACCAAGGACGTCTCATGCACACTTCAACTGCCCAACCTTCAATTGGCCTGCCGGCCAGTCTGCACAGCCCCTTGCACCCCGGCGAAGTCGCGTTGGTGGGCGCCGGCCCCGGTGACCCGCGCCTGCTGACCCTGCGCGCCTGGAGCCTGTTGATGCAGGCCGACGCCGTGGTGTTCGACCGGCTGATCAGCGCTGAATTGCTGGCGCTGATCCCACTGACCTGCGCCCGCCACTACGTGGGCAAGGCCAGCGGCTGTCACAGCCTGCCCCAGGATCAACTCAATGAACTGCTGGCTGAGTTGGCCGACCAGGGCCAGCGGGTGGTGCGCCTCAAGGGCGGCGACCCGTTTATCTTCGGGCGCGGCGCCGAGGAGCTGGAGTACCTGCTCGCGCGCGGTATCCCGTGCCAGGTGGTGCCGGGCATCACCGCCGCCTCCGGCTGCAGCGCCTATGCCGGTATCCCGCTGACCCACCGCGAGCTGGTCAATTCGTGCCGCTTCGTCACCGGCCACCTGCAACGCGACGGCGCGTTGAAACTGCCATGGGCCAGCCTGGCCGAGCCGAGCCAGACCCTGGTGTTCTACATGGGCCTGTCGAACCTGGCACTGATCGCCGAGCATTTGGTGGCGGCCGGTTTGCCCGCAGATACGCCGGCCGCCCTGATCAGCAACGGTGCGCGCGCCGATCAACAGGTGGCCCGTGGCACCCTGCGCCAGTTGCCCACCCTGGCCGCCGACTGCGAACCCGGCGTACCGACGCTGACGGTGATCGGCCACGTCGTCAACCTGTTTGCCGACGCCGCCCTGCACTTCCCCGCCAGCCTGGCACCGGCCCGTGAAGCGGTGGCGGTATGAAGCGCCTGCTGCTGGTGCCGCTGCTGTGGGCCACGGCCGCGCACGCTACGCCCGCGCAGGACTACCGCCAGTATTGCGAAAGCTGCCACGGGCTTAATCGCATCGGCGCCACCGGCCCGGCGCTGCTGCCGGAGAGCCTGGGGCGGATCAAGCCGGATGAAGTGCGCAAGGTCATCGAACACGGCCGGCCCGCCAGCCAGATGGCCGCGTTCAGTGCGCAACTGAGCGCCGCGCAGATGGATGGGCTGGCGCAGTTTCTGCAACAGCCGCCTGACTCACCGGCGACCTGGAACGAGCAGGACATCCGCACCAGCCACAGCGTGCTGGCGGACCTGCGCCAATTGCCGAGCACGCCGCAGCATCACGCCGACCCGCTCAACCTGTTTGTGGTGGTGGAATCCGGCGACCATCACATGGATATTCTCGACGGCGACACCTTTGCCGTGCTGGACCGTTTCCCCACCCATTTCGCGGTGCACGGCGGGCCGAAATTCTCCCCGGACGGACGCTTTGTGTACTTCGCCTCGCGGGACGGCTGGATCAGCCAGTACGACCTGCACAACCTCAAGCTGATCGCCGAGATCCGCGTGGGCCTCAACACCCGCAACCTGGCGGTGAGCAAGGATGGGCGCTGGGTGCTGGCGGGCAACTACCTGCCGGGCAACCTGGTGCTGCTGGATGCCCGCGACCTGTCGCTGGTCAAGACCCTGGAAACGGGCTCACGGGTCAGTGCGGTGTACACTGCACCACCGCGCAACAGCTTTATCGTCGCGCTCAAGGACGTGAACGAAGTCTGGGAATTGTCCTATGCCGATGCCCGCCCCAGCTTCGAGCCCCGGCGCATCCAGGCCCAGGACGTGCTCGACGACTTCTCGTTCTCGCCCGACTACCGGCAACTGATCGCCACCTCACGCAAGGCCGGCGGCGGCCAGGTGATCGACCTGGACAGCGGCCGCGTGGTCACCGACGTCCCGCTGTCCGGCATGCCGCACCTGGGTTCGGGGACGTACTGGCAACGCAACGGGCAATGGGTGTTTGCCACGCCGAATATCAGCAAGGGGCAAATCTCGGTGATCGACCTCAAGACCTGGAGCCTGATCAAACAGATTCCCACCCTCGGGCCGGGCTTTTTCATGCGCAGCCATGTGAACTCGCGCTATGTGTGGAGCGACGTGTTTTTCGGGCCGGACAATGATGCGATTCACCTGATCGACAAGCAGACCCTCGAGATCGCCCACACCCTGAGGCCAGTGCCGGGCAAGACGGCAGCCCATGTGGAATTCACCCGGGATGGGCGGTATGTGTTGCTGAGCATCTGGGCCACGGAGGGGGCGCTGATTGTGTATGACAGCCAGACGCTCGAGGAGGTGAAGCGCATTCCCATGAATAAGCCGTCGGGCAAGTACAACGTGGGCAATAAGGTGGAGTTTGCGGAAGGGACGTCGCATTGAACACTGGTGACAGGCTGGAAGCAGCCAGGTCGTAGAGCGCATGGGCACCACTGATCCCCTGTGGGAGATGTCGAGCTTTAGCGAGGCTTCGATGGCGGCGGCACAGTTGATAGAGGGGCTGGCTGACCCACCGCTATCGGGAGCAAGTCGAATCGTCGCACCGCCCCTCCCACATTTGAGCTCGGTTGGCAGGTGGGAAGTTGCCCGGTTGTAGATCTCGTGGGCACCGCTGATCCCCTGTGGGAGATGTCGAGCTTCAGCGAGGCTTCGATGGCGGCGGCACAGTTGATAGAGGGGCTGGCTGACCCACCGCTATCGGGAGCAAGTCGAATCGTCGCACCGCCCCTCCCACATTTGAGCTCGGTTGGCAGGTGGGAAGTTGCCCGATTGTAGATCTCGTGGGCACCGCTGATCCCCTGTGGGAGATGTCGAGCTTCAGCGAGGCTTCGATGACGGCGGCACAGTTGATAGAGGTGCTGGCTGACCCACCGCTATCGGGAGCAAGTCGAATCGTCGCACCGCCCCTCCCACATTTGAATGTTGTTGACAGGTAGAAAACGTCCGACCGTAGGTCTGATGGGCACCGCTGATTCCCTCTGGGAGATGTCGAGCTTCAGCGAGGCTTCGATGGCGGTGGCAGGGTTGGTAGAGGTGTTGGCTGACACACTGCTATCGGGCTGCGTGGTGGGTCAGACGGTGCGGGAGAATTGGCCTTTGTGGGCACCGCCCAGGTAGGCGTCGAAGGCCATGGCCACGCTGCGTACCATCAGTTGGCCCTTGGGCAGCAGTTGCAGCGCGTCGTCCCGAACCAGCAACAGCCCGTCCGCCACTTGCTCGTCCAACTGCGTCAACGCTTGGGCAAAATACTCATTGAACCGAATGCCATGGGCCGCTTCCACCTGGGCGACATCGACGCGGCCGTCGCACATCAACCCATTGATCACCTCGCGGCGCAGTACGTCGTCGGGGTTGAGCCGGTAACCGCGTTGCACCGGCAGCATGCCCGCATCGATGCGCGCGTAGTACTGGGACAGTTCCTTGACGCTCTGGCTGTAGCTGTCGCCGACCTTGCCGATGGCCGATACGCCCAGGCCGATCAAGTCGCAATCGGCATGGGTGGAGTAACCCTGGAAGTTACGTTGCAGGCTGCCGTTGACGCGGGCCAGTGCCAACTCATCGTCGGGCAGGGCGAAATGGTCCATGCCGATGTAGACATACCCGGCCTCGGTGAGGCGGCGAATGGTCAGTTCCAGCAGCTCCAGCTTGCGTGCCGGGGGTGGCATGTCTTCGGGGCGGATCATGCGCTGGGCGCGGATCTGGCTTGGCAGGTGCGCGTAGCTGTAGGCGGCCACGCGGTCGGGGCGCAGGGCGATCAGCTTGCTCAGGGTCACGTCGAAGCTGGCCACGGTTTGCAGGGGCAGGCCGTAGATCAGGTCGACACTCACCGACTTGAAGCGCGCCTCGCGGGCCGCCGCCACCAGTTGCAGGATCTGCGCTTCGCTTTGCACGCGATTGACGGCGGCCTGGACGTCGGGGTCGAAGTCCTGCACGCCGAAGCTCAGGCGATTGAAGCCCAGGCGGCGCAGGGTGTTGATGCGCTCAAGGCTGATGGTGCGCGGGTCGACCTCGATGGAAAACTCATGGGCGTCGCTGTCATCCAGGCTGAAGTTGTCCGCCAGGCAGGCCATCAGTTCGGCCAGTTGCGCGTCGTCCAGATACGTCGGGGTGCCGCCGCCCAGGTGCAATTGGGTCAGGCGTCGCGAGCGCTCGAACAGCGCGCCCTGCATCTGGATCTCGCGCTTGAGGTACGCCACATACTCGACGGCGCGATGGGTCTTGCGGGTGATGATCTTGTGGCAGCCGCAGTAGTAGCAAAGGCTCTGGCAGAACGGAATATGGATGTACATCGACAACGCCTTGGGCGCGGCGAGTTGGTGACTGGCGCGCACGGCCTGGTGATAGTCGTCCAGGGCAAACGCGCTGTTGAACTGCGGCGCGGTCGGGTACGAGGTGTAGCGCGGCCCCGGGCGGTCGTATTTGTGCACCAGGGCACGGTCGAACTCAAACGCCGTCATGGTCGATCACCTCGTCGTTGGCGCTGACGGAGGTGGTCAGGGGCTCGGTGACGTACAGACGCGCCGGGTCGGCGGTTTCGTGAAACCCGCCACAACAGGTGGCGAGCTGGCCGTTGCTCAGCTGGGCGCAGTACTCAAGGGCATCCAGGGTGTTCTGGACACACAGCGTGTCGATCTGGCTGATGGCCCCCAGGCCAAAGCCGATGTGATCGCAGTAGCCGTGCAGGGTGAAGCCTTCGCAATTACGGCTGAGACGACCGCGCTCCTGGGCCTGCTTGAGGTCATCGTCGGTGCGGGCGAACTGGCCCAGGCCGATGTAGTGATACCCGGCGGCGGCCAGGTGTTCAAAGCCGCTGCGGCGCATGGCGCGTTTATCCGCCGTGCTGCAAAACGCCTGGGATTGACGGCCCTGATAGCGCACCGGTGGCTGGGCGTAATCGAACAGTTGCAGGCGATCCGGCTCCAGGGCAATCAGGCTGGCCAGTTTCAACTCGAAACTGGCCGGCGTCTGCCAGGCATGGCCGTAGCCGAGGTCGATGTTCACCGAGCGAAAGCCAAAGGTGCGCGCCGCATCCACCAGCGATTCGATAGGCGCCGGGTCCTGGTAGCGCGCCTGGCACAGCGGTCCCTCGCGACTGACGTCGGGCACGCCGATGCTGGCATGGTTGAAGCCCTGGTCGCGCAACAGGCCCATGGTGGCCCAGTCGATGTGCCAGGGGTCGAGGTCGATTCGGTAGTCGCCACGGTCGTGGTCGAGAAAGTTGAAGCGGCTGTGCAGGTGTTCCAGCAACGTACACACCTGCTCGATCGTCGGCGTGGTGCCGCGCAGGTGAAAGTGCTCGACCGGTTGGCGCGGGCCGAGCTGGCAGCCGATCAACTGGATTTCCTCGGTGAGGCTGCGCAGGTAGTCGGCGCCGCCGTCAACCGCCGGCCACTGCAGGTTCAACGCCAGGGGCCGCTGGCGCTGGCGACTGTCGCGCAGGGCACGCAACAGGTCGAGGGAACCCACACCGCCATGGAAGCGGCGCGTGTCCGCATCGCAGGCCAGGTCCAGCACGCCCTGGCCCTGACGAAAGCGGGTGGGATGAAGATGGGTGCGCATGGCGGACTCCGGAGCGGGCGGCGGTGGTGCATTGTCCGGTGCGACTGGTCGGCGCACCTTGATATGCATCAAGGTCGTTACCAACTGAGGTAAAACATGCCCTTGGCCAGCAACACAATGGCGACCATGTGCGCGAACAGGCTCAGGTGAATAAAGCGGCTATAGCGCGCGCTGACCTTGCCCCAGCGCATCCGCGCCATGGTCACCAGAAAGTGCAGCAATACGCTGGCGGCCAGGATCAACTTGAGGCTCAGCAACGTGCCGAACGAGGACGCCAACGGTGCCGCCAACGCCGGCAGATAACGCAGCCAGACCATGCCGAGCCCGGCGCCGAACAGCACCAGCAACACCCACGGCATCACTACCCGGGCGCGCCGGCCGACGCCCTGCTCCACCAGCACCATCACCCGAATCGGCAAGTGCTGGTGCAGGTGCCCCAGGATCAGCACCTCGAAAAACACCGTGCCGATAAAGATCAGCGCGGCGAACAGGTGGGCCAATAGCAACAGGAGGTAGAGCATGGAGGCCTCGCAGAGGGACCGGCCAGTGAGGACCCTCAGTGTGCGGACTTGCGCAGGCCGTGGCCTTGATGCCGATCAAGCGCGGTTCACGGCAGCGGCAACCAGCGGTTGAATTCGCCCAGGTGCGTCAGCGGGCTCCAGGCAAACTCCCACGCTGGAGCGGGCAGCACCTGTTGTTCGGCAGCCGCGAACCGAGCGTCCTTCCAATCGAACACCTTCGACCCGCGCCACGCCAGGACGATGCCCAGCGCAGGGCTCTGATCGGTAATGATCCAGCGCGCTGCGGCGGCGGCCATGAAGGCCTCGATGGGCTCGTCGCCAATCTGCGCGCGATACGCCGAGCCCAACAGCCAACGACAGACGCTCAAGTGATACGTCCAGTCCTGGGCCGGGCGGTTGCGATAGGCCCAGGTCATGAAGCTGCGAAACAGGTTCAGGCCTTCGGGCGGGTCGAGCTTGAGCAGCGTCGGGCAGATGTCGAACACGGTGTGCCAATACGGCAACAGGCGTGCATCCAGGTGCACAAAGCAGCGGGCATTGCTCGGGTAGTCCGGGCGTGCCGGCTCCGCGCGCGTGCGGCGGGACGCCTGGCTGACCAGGCGGCTGGCGCCTGCAGGCAAGTGATGGTTCATAAAGCGCACTCACAGTCGTGACGATAGAACGCCCCCTGTTCACAGGAGGCCCAGGGCACACGTCAGAATGCGGGGGATGCGCGGGGGTTGGCCGAAGGCCAGGAATAACGCGGCGGCGCCTTGTTGCGCCGCTCATGGGCCGGGCGTGGGGTCTGCCCCAGGCCCAGCAACCAGGCCAGGCCGATCAGGAACACCAGCGCGACGGTCACGGCGTTGCACACCGGGCAGGCAAAGTAGTACGAGATGTTACTGGAAGACGGGGCGCCCAGCCCTTTGTCGGAAAGTGGCGCCTGTTGGCCGTCCACTCCACAGAACGCGCCACCGATCCCGTTGAGCTGCTGGCCGGTCATCTGGCCATGGCCCAAACCGCACACGAACAGGTTCATCAGCACGCAGAAGTACAGGGTCCAGACGATCAGGGAACGGTCGGGGTGGCTCGATTTCATGGCGGCGACTCTACCACCAGCGGTGCAAAAGGATGAAATCCAGCGTGCCCCTGTGGCAGAACGTCGCAGATTACGCGGGCTGGCCAGGGTTGGTAGACTTGGCGCCCTCCTCGTTTACTCCTATTCAAAGCCCGCCGAGTTGATTTCGCGCAATGCGGGCGTTTCACAGGATGCACCGTTGATGAGTACGTTATTCACCCGCCGCAAGGTCCTGACCGGCATGGGCCTGTTGGGCCTGGGCCTGCTGGCCGGTTGTGACAACAGCCCCAAGTTGAACTTCAAGTACGGCAAGGACTTGAGCGACAAGATCATGGGCCGCACCTTCAAGCTCAAGAACACCGAGGGCGACATCGTCACCCTCAGTTCCTACCGTGGCCTGATGCCGGTGGTGTTCTTCGGTTTCACCCAGTGCCCGGCCGTGTGCCCGACCACGCTGGCCCGCGCCGCCCAGGCCAAGAAACTGATGGGCCGCGACGGCGAGATCATGCAGGTGATCTTTATCACCCTGGACCCGGAACGCGACACGCCGGAGATTCTCGACAAGTACGTCAAGGCCTTCGACCCCAGCTTCGAAGCGCTGTACGGCACCCCGGAAGAAATCGCCGTGGCCGCCAAGGAGTTCGGGATCTTCTATGAAAAGATCCCCGCCGGCGACACCTACACCCTGTCCCACACGGCCACCAGTTTTGTCTTCGACACCCGTGGCAACCTGCGCCTGGGGTTGCAGGCATCCCTTACCGCTAAAGAGTGCGCAGAAGACCTGCTCACCGTCATGGAGGTCTGCTAATGACTGCCGTTCAACACCTCAAGCGCTTCACCCTTGGCCTCACCCTGCTGGGCCTCGCCGCCCACGCCAGTGCCCAGGTGCAAGTCACCGACGCCTGGGTGCGCGCCTCGGTGCCGGGCCAACCGTCCAGCGGGGCATTCATGACCGTGACCGCCGACAGCGACAGCAAGCTGCTCAGCGTGGCCTCGCCGATGGCCAAGGATGTGCAGATCCATGAGATGAGCATGAAGGACGACGTGATGCGCATGGCCCCCGTGGACTCGGTGGCCCTGCCGACGGGCAAGGCAGTCAAGCTCGACCCGGACGGCTACCACGTGATGCTGATGGGCCTGACCGGCCAGATCAAGGAAGGTGACCAGGTGCCGCTGACCCTGACGGTGCAGGACGCCAAGGGCGAAAAGCAGACCGTTGAGGTCCAGGCCACGGCGCGTGGGCTGGATGGCATGGACCATAGCAAGATGCATTGATGCACCGGATTTTTGTGGTTGTTTCTGTGGCTGTTCCTGTTTTTGTGGCGAGCGGGCTTGCCCCGCGTTGGGCTGTGAAGCGGCCCTGAAGCCTGCCGACGAGGTCTATCTGAAGGAACTTCATGATCTTATTGGGGCTGCTTCGCAGCCCAACGCGGGGCAAGCCCGCTCACCACAACAAGCCCGCTCGCCGCAAAGGTCACTCCTCAATCCACGATAAACAGCTTCGCCCCGACACTCGTCGAGGAACGATGTGCCTCCATATCATTGCCCACCTGGTAACTCATCCCCGCCGTCAGCGTGAACCGGCGGCCGTCTTCCAGCTCAGTGTGCAACTCGCCTTCCAGGCACAGCAGCACATGCCCGCGCTTGCACCAGTGATCGGCCAGGTAGCCGGGGCTGTATTCGACCCTGCGCACGCGGGTGGTGCCAAAGTGGCAGGTGCGCCATGAGGCACTGCCGCTGACGCCGGGGTGAAGCTCGGGTTCGACGGTGGACCAGTCGGTGATGCCAAACGGGACAGCGGTGAGTTCCATGGTTTGCTCGGTCGTGGGTGGTCGTGACGGGAAGCTATCGGGCTGAGGCTGCATGGGGTAGACACAGATCCCGTGGTTTTGTGGGATACAGGCGTGCGTGCTTGTTATCCTGCCGACCTTGCTCCCAAGGACGCGCACTGATGCAGATCGACCCCGCCTACATCCTGTTTGAGACCGAGCACTGGCTGCTCAACCATCACCTGGCTTCGAAGCTGCCGGGTTACCTGATGCTGGGTGCCAAGGCGCCTGTTGATTCCCTCGCCGATATGCCGGATGCAGCGCTGGCCGAACTGGGTGGACTGCTTGCGAAAACCCAGCGGGTCATGGAGGCGCAACTCAAGCCCAAATGGTTGTATATCAGCCGCTATGGGCATCTGCCGGGGTTCCCGCTGCACTTTCATTTCATCCCGGTGTATGACTGGGTGGAGGAAGCATTCTGGCGGGATGAGCGCTATCGGCGGTTGCAGGGTTTGGGTTCGCAGGGCCTGGCAAAAACGCTCACCGATGGTGCGGAACTGACGCTGTTTGTGTGGCGGGAGTTTGGTGAGAGCCTGAGGCCTCCGGTGATCAAAGGGCTGTCGGTTGAGCAGGTGATTGGGAGCTTGCGTGCACATTTGCGTCACTGATGCAGGTCCCCTGGAGTTTGCTACCTGACGGCTCGGGAGCCGACGACTATCTAACTGATGCCCAGCTACCTAAATGTGGGAGGGGGCTTGCCCCCGATAGCAGACTGACAACCGAGCAGGATGTTGGATCAGACCGAGTACATTGCCCCACCACTCGCATCGTGGTTACCGTTGGCTGCTACAAAGTTGTGTAGATTCCCATGCAGCGATGAAAGATCAGGAGGCCCCATTTCGGCACAAGCTGGAAACCGATCTACCCGACAAAGACCTCATGCTGTTGATGGGCACGATCCATCGTTTTCCCAAACAGTGGCTGATCATAAGCTTGATCTATCCACCTAAGCGACAGAACGAAGACGATCAACAAATAGCGTTGTTTTGACCGGCAGATGCTGAACATCCAGCGACGGCTCCACTTCCTGCGCGGCTTCGGCGATCAAACTGCGATGGCAAAAACTTGCGTCCGCCTCATAGCAGACCATGCAGATACGCAGTTCAACCGCGCTGCAAAGCAGCTCGCTCAACACAGTGCCTTGGGTGCGGATATAAGCCCTGAACTCACGCGCATAGGTGGCCCAATTACCGTCTTCCTTGTATTGCTTGCGTATGGGCTTCGGGCAGCCGAGCGACCGGATGTGCTCATAGGCGATCCCCTCCGCAGCCAGGCATTGGGCAAAGGCATTTTTGGAGAAGCCTTTTTTTCGCGACAGCGGGTATTCACGCACATCCAGCACCTTGTCGATCCCGGCCTGCCTGAGTCGCGCGATGAATGCGTCGATAGACAGTCCTTCGTAGCCTGCGGTGTAGAGGTTCATGCGGAGTCTCCTAGGGCCTCCCGGCGCGATCAAAAGGTAAAAAAGCGCCGGGACTATAACATCGCCGGTTATTGACCAGACTTTGCGGGTGACGGGCGGAGTAGATTATTGCGTAACAAGCCAATGGCGCTTTTTTGGTTGGAACTCCGTTTCAACCCATCTGTTTTTTCATCGGAATACACGCCAACCGCAACCCCGACGGCGAGTGATAAATCGCCTGTTCATCGCCCACATAGCCGCACGCGCGATAAAAACTCGCGGCATTCAACGTCGCGTCCAGCACCACCTCTTCAATCGCCAGTTCCCGCGCGACCTGCTCAAGGTGATCCAGCATCGCCTTGCCATACCCGCATCCGGTAAATGCGGGCAACACGAACAGCGCGCCGACTTCGTTGTTGGCCGGGTCGAGCATGCCAGTGGCGATCGGCTCACCGTTCAACCAGCCCAGGTAGAACGGTTTTTCCATCAGCGCGCTGTAGCCGTCCTCGGCCTTGCCACGGGTCCAGAGCGCCATTTGTTCAGCGGTGTAGGCACCGATGCATTGGCTGCGAATGGCTGCGCGGCGGATGTCAAAAGCGGCGTTGGCGTCGGTGGGGGTGGCGCGTTTTATTTCCAGCATGGGTCCTTCCTTCATGGATTTCCGTTGCCCGCCCGGGTGAATGAATAACGGAGGTGAGGGAGCTTGCTCCCGCTTTGGCAGTTTAATCCTATCAAGCACTCAGGCCGAGCAGTCGTTCTGCCAATCGGTTGCACCGTCGCCAATACCGCCCGGATCCTGGTCCAGGACGTGGCGGATGTGTTTACGGTGAGTTGATGTGACTTGAGCAGTGAGGAAACCCGCTTTGGCGGGTTCCACACTGCCTCTTGAACGTCATGGCCCTGACCAACATGCATCGAAAACAGCACCCACCACCAAGCCTGGCGCGGACAAAACTGTGGGAGGGGGCTTGCCCCCTCCCACAATTTCGATCTGTGTTCTGCGCAGAGTCCCAGCGAGGCCGTTATGATGTGGCCTTTCGCTCAACGCCCCAGGAAACGCCCATGCCCGCCCTCACCTTGCGCAACGCCCTCCCCGCCGACGCCGCCCGTTGCTTTGAAATTGAAATCACCGCCTACGAGGGCGACGAAGCCGCGACCCTGGAAAAGATCGCCACGCGCATTGCCCTATACCCGCAAGGTTTTTTGATCCTGGAAGCCGATGGCGAAGTGGCAGGTTTTATCAACAGCGGCTGTGCCCACGAAGTGGTGATGTCGGACGAGGCGTTCAAGGAACTGGTGGGGCATTCGGCCGAGGCGCCGAATGTGGTGATCATGTCGGTGGTGGTCGACCCGGCGCATCAAGGCAAGGGGTATTCCAAGGTGCTGATGAGCGAGTTCGTGCAGCGCATGCGCGCCATGGGCAAGCGCACGATTCACCTGATGTGCAAGGAACAGCATGTGCCGTTGTACACCCGCATGGGCTACACCTACATGCAGCCGTCACCCTCGGATCATGGCGGCATGGCCTGGCATGAGATGCTGATGACGCTTTAACCAACGGAGGGTTTCGCAATGACCGCAGCGCTTATTGAAGTCAGCGACCAGGCCAATCCCGACGCCGAGCGTATGCTCGGCAACGGCCTGGCTGCGTTCAACGAAGGTATCGCCGGCTACAACGATCGCCTGCCTCTGACGGTATTGCTCAAAGATCCCGATACCCGGCAGATCGTCGGCGGCATCACCGGCAAAACCACCCTGGGCATGGCTTTTCTCGACCTGTTCCACCTGCCCGAGACCCTGCGCGGCACAGGCCTCGGCAGCCGATTGCTGCACGCCTTTGAGCACGAAGCCCGGCGTCGCGGCTGCGCGAACGCGGTGCTCTATACCCTCAGTTTTCAGGCACCGGGCTTTTATGAAAAGCATGGGTGGGTGCGGTTCGGGGAAGTCCCATGTGAACCGGCAGGCAGCAGTCGCGTGTTTCTGTCCAAGCGGCTGTAACGTCCAAGGCTTTGCCCGACAGCCGCTTGCAGCCTGGCGTCACGCCGAACAACCGCCGATTACCAACTCCCCGACGCCCCGCCACCGCCACTGGAACCACCGCCCCCCGAGGAACTGCTGCTGGAGCTGGAGCCACTGGAGCCCGAACCGGAACCACCGCCCGAACCGGACCCCGAGCCGGAACTGGCGATGCTCTGCACAAACACGATAAACGCCACAAAGGAGGCCACTGGAATCGCCACGATCCAGCCCTGATACCCGTGCCCCAGCAGTGTCGCCGCAGCGACGTAGATGGCCATGACCGCCAGCGCACGCAGGAGGAAAAAGCGCGGGCGCTTTTTCCAGGATGCCCTGATGACGAAGAACAACCCGAGGTACAAGCCCAGCACCAATGCCGCGCCAAACGGCCACACCAGCCAATGGATATAGCTGACCTCCACGAACCGGTTGGCGATCACCACCCCGGCGATGTAGGCCAACAGCCCTATCACGCAGTAGAACGCCGTGCGCGCCAGCCACAAGGCGCCGAAGGTGGCGCCGCCGATCAGGAGGGTCAGCGGCAGTACCAGCAGGTACATCGGCCATTCCCGGCCACCGGCGAATACCACCAGCGCCACGGTAACGGCTGCGGTGGCGATCAGCGCCCCGCGCCAGCCCAGCTTGCGCGCCGCGACCAGCACGCCACCGATGGCACCACACACAAACGCCAGCAATACCGCAAGCGCCTCAAGACTGCCGCCGTGCCCGGCCACTTGCGGCAAGTCACCGCCATCCACCAGGACAACCAAGTCGTTCACGCCCTGCTCGACACCGCCGGCATAGTCGCCCTGGCGAAAGGCCGGGGTGATGTGTTCTTCAATAATCCGGTGGGCCAGCAGGTCGGTCACCGTGCCCTCCAGGCCGTAACCGACTTCGATGCGCACCTTGCGATCATCCTTGGCCACCAGCAGCAGGATGCCGTCGTTGACATCCTTGCGCCCCAGTTTCCAGGCGCGGAACAGTTGGTTGGCGTAGTCCTCGATGCTCGCGCCACGGGTGGTGGGCACCAGCAACACCGCCACCTGCGCGCCTTTGCGCTGCTCAAGGGCGGCGAGCTGGTCTTGCAGACGGGTGGTGGTGGCGGCGTCGAGGGTGTTGGTGAGGTCGATCACCCGCTGGTCGAGGGCCACGCCGATGGGCGACGTCTCGCCCTGGGCGGTGATAAACAGGCCGGCGGAAATCAATACCAGCAGACTCAAGACGGATTGCCGCAACCACCGCATCATGTTTGTTACCTGAAGTTTCTTCCTGAAGGCGCCGACTTTACCCTATCGGCGCTATAACGCGTGACCCAAAGCCATCGACTATCTAAACTGCAGCACACCTAGCAATACGCCATAACTTCGAGATCCCCATGGGCCTACTCCAGCGCAACAACGTCAACGTGATGGGTGACGGCCACTCGACCCTGGTGTTTTCCCATGGTTTTGGCTGCAACCAGGCCATGTGGAACTACCTTGCGCCGCAGTTCAAAGAGCGTTTTCGCGTGGTGATGTATGACCTGACGGGCGCAGGCCTGTCCGACCTCAACGCTTTTGACAAGGCCAAGTACAGCGCGCTGGACGGCTATGCCCGCGACTTGAACGAGATCATCGAAGCCTTTGCCGAGGGCCCGGTCATCCTGGTGGGACACTCGGTCAGTGCCATGATCGGCACCCTCGCCGACCGCCTGGCCCCCGGGCGTGTCGCCGCCCATGTGATGATCGGCCCGTCGCCACGCTATATCGATGACGATGGCTACGTGGGCGGTTTCAAGCGCGCCGACATCGACGACCTGCTCGACACCCTCGACAGCAACTACCTCGGCTGGTCCAGCGCCATGGCCCCGGTGATCATGGGAGCCCCCGACCAACCGGCGCTGAGCGACGAGTTGACCGAGAGTTTCTGCCGCACCGAGCCGGAGATCGCCAGGCAGTTCGCGCGCGTGACCTTTATGTCGGACAACCGCCAGGACGTGATCGGCCTGCCCACCCCGGTGCTGATCCTGCAATCGAGTGACGACCTGATCGCCCCGGTGGCCGTGGGTGAATACCTGCACAGCGTGCTGCCCAACAGCACCTATTGCCTGGTGGACAACGTCGGCCATTGCCCGCACATGAGCGCACCGCAGGCCTGCGCGGTGGCCATGGACGCCTTCCTGGTGCCGTGGATGGCCGCACGTGCCGGCTGATCTGTTCGACAGCGCCGCCTGCGCCCTGGCTGTCACCACGGAAGATGGCACGATCCTGCAGGCCAACGCACGCTTCAGCGACGGGCTGGGGTTCAGCATCGCCGAGCTGCAGGGCCGGCGTTTCCAGGACCTGCTGAGCATGGGCGGGAGGATCTTCCATCAGACTCACCTGGCGCCCATGCTGCGCATGCACGGCAGCGTCACCGAGGTGAAGCTGGACCTGCTGCACCGCGACGGCCACAAGCTGACCGTGCTGCTCAACGGCAACAAACGCGAACAGGCCGGCGCCGTGGTGTACGACCTGGCGCTGTTCGGCACCACCGACCGCGACAAGTACGAGCGCGAGCTGCTCAACGCGCGCCACCTGGCCGAAGCGCTGTTGCAGGAAAAAACCGCCACCGAAGTCGCGCTGCAACAAGCCCAGGCCGAACTGAACGAGGCCTACGCCATCGCCCAGCGTCGCGCCCTGTTTGCCGAGCAGATGGTCGCGATTGTCAGCCATGACCTGAAAAACCCGCTCACGGCGATCCGCATGGCCTCGGACTTTCTCAGCCGTGGCGAACGCACACCCAAGGAGCGCCAACTGCTGGGGCATATCGACCAGTCCTCCGAGCGCGCGCAACGCATGATCGCCGACCTGCTGGACTTTACCCAGGCACGGGTCGGCCAGGGCATCACCATCAAGGCGGCGCCGCTGGACCTGCACGAGGTGATCCATCGCGCGGTGGACGAACTGCGCGTGGCGTTCCCCAAGGCAACGCTGGAGCATCACGCACAGGGCCGTGGCGACGCCTGCCTGGATGCCGATCGCGTGCAGCAGATCATCGGCAACCTGGTGGCCAACAGCGTGGCCTATGGTGACCCGCAACGACCGATCACCATCACCTCGCGCCTGGATGCGGGCGCTTGCGCAGTGGCGGTACACAACCACGGTACGGCGATTCCGGCAGGTTTGCTGGCCGGGCTGTTCGAGCCCATGACCCGTGGCAACGACCAGGGCAGCGACGTGCGCAGCGTGGGCCTGGGCCTGTATATCGTGCGGGAGTTGGCCAAGGTCCATGGCGGCGATGTGGCGGTGAGTTCCTGTGCCACGGCCGGCACCACCTTCACGGTGACGTTTCAGAACAGGTAGGCGCTGCCCTGCATGATCGGTTCCACACTGCCCGTCAACACCACACCACCCTGCCCGTCCCAGTGCACCGTGACCGTACCGCCGTCGCACTGCACCTGCACCGTGGCATCCAGCAAGCCACGGCGGATGCCATTGACCACCGCGCCGCAGCAGCACGAACCGGAACCCAGCGGCACGCCGCCGCCACGCTCCCAGATGCGCAGGCGGATATGCCCACGGTCGAGCACCTGCACGAAATGCACATTGGTCCTGGCCGGGAACAGCGGGTGAATTTCCAGCGCCGGGCCGACGGCGGCAGGGTCGATGGCGTTGATGTCGGCCACAAAAAACGTGCAATGGGGGTTGCCCATGCTGCACGCCGCCGGGTTGCCCGCCAGCGGTAACGTACCCGTATCCATGGCCTCGGCCAGCGGCACGGCCGACCAGTCCAGCGACGGCTCCCCCATGTTGACCGACACTTGACGATCCGCTACCCGCGCGCAGGTCAGCAGGCCCCGGTCGGTGCGCAGCACAACCGAATCGCTGCGGGTTTCATGCATCAAGCGGTCGGCCACCCCGCGCGTGGCGCTGCCACAGGTTTGCAGCGGCGTGCCATTGGGGTTCCAGAACTTGATGCGCGCAGCGGCGTCTTCGCAGTCGAGCACCACGGCCAATTGATTAAAGCCGATACCGGTGTGGCGATTGCCCAGGCGGCGGGCGACCTCGGGGGTGACAGGGTCGTCCAGGCCACGGCGGTCGATAATGATGAAATCGTCGCCGTGGGCGTGCATCTTTGTGAACGGCAAGGTCATGGGCTGTCCTGGGGTCGACCGGTGGGGGAACTGGAGGATACCCTGAACCGACCCAAGCTTATCGAGAGTCAAGCATGCTTATCGTCTTCAGCGGCCTGCCCGGCACCGGCAAAACCACGATTGCCCGCGAGTTGGCGCGCCAGACCGGTGCGGTTTACCTGCGCATCGATGTGATCGAACAGGCGATTCGCGACGCTGGCGTATTGGCGGGTGATGTCGGTGCCAGCGGTTACGGCGTGGCGAATGCGCTGGCGCTGAGTAACTTGCAGTTGGGCCATAGGGTCGTCGCCGATTGCGTGAACCCGGTCAAGGAGAGTCGGGCAGCCTGGACAGCGACGGCCGCGACGGCAGACGTGGCGCTGGTCAATATTCAGGTGGTGTGTACAGACGCACAGGAACACCGGCGCCGGGTGGAAACCCGTAGGGGCGACATTCCTGGGTTGACGCCGCCGACTTGGCAGTCGGTATCGGCGCATGAATATGAGCGTTGGGACCAACCCGTGTTGACCCTGGACACGGCCTCCGTGACAGCTACCGAGGCCGTCGCGTCGATCGTTGCCCACACGGCAATGCCCTAGAGCACACTCCCCATCGCCTTCATCAACACCAGGTCGCGCCCATAAATATCCGGCGCATACACCAGGTCACCCTGGCCGTCGACCTGCACCGTCCAGTAGCCCAACAGCACCGGCACCGGGGTGGCCAGCCGGAATTCATGGGTCACGCCGGTGGCCAGCAGTTCATCGGTGCGCGCGCGTTCGGCCGGGCTGACCAGCAGGTCGCGCAGCAGCAGCGGTTGTTCGACCCGCACGCAACCGGAGCTGAACGCCCGCGGGCCCTTGGTGAACAGCGGTTGGCTGGGGGTGTCGTGCAGGTACACCGAGTACGGGTTGGGAAAGCGCATCACGATCTTGCCCAGTGGGTTGCGCGGGCCCGCTTCCTGGCGCAGGAGGATATTGCCGGGGCGCGCCCAGTCGATATTTTCCGGCGCCAGCGGGTGGCCTTCGGCGTCGAGCACTTGCAGGTTCTGCTGGCGCAGGTACTCGGGGTTGAGGCGGATGGCCGGGAGTTTGTCCTCGCGCATGATGGTGGGCGGGATGGTCCAGGTGGGGTTGAGGGTCAACCGGGTGATGCGTGACTTGAGCAGCGGCGTCTGGCGTTCGGCGCGGCCCACTTGCAGGCGGGTCTGCCACACCGGGATGCCGCTCTGGTACACGCTCAGTTGCGCGGCGGCGACGTTGACCAGTACGCCTTCGGGCTCCAGGTCCTGGGCCAGCCAGCGGAAACGCTCGAGGTTGATGCGCAGTTGTTCGCGGCGCATGGCCGGGCTGATATTGAGTTCGGCCACGGTGCCGGCACCGATCACGCCGTCCGATTGCAGGGAGTGGCTGAGCTGGAAGGCCTTCACCGCGGTGACCAGTTCCGGACCGTATTGTTTGCCCGCGCCCTTGGGCTCGACAGACAGGTAGCCACCGCTGTGGAGCCGACGGGCCAGTTCCGGGACACGCGGGTCGTCCATGCCGGGACGCAATAACGGGCCGCTGCCGACCGGATCCCAATGGGGCAAGGGTTGCAGGCGGACCGTGGAATAGGCGTTGCGCAGGCTGCGGTACAGGTCGGCGCTGGGGCGCGCCTGGTCAAAGGCTTGCGCCATGTTTTGCAGGCCGAGGGCAGCGAGGGCCAGCACTTCGGTGTCGGGGTCGCGGGTGGGCGGCTGCGAATGCCACAGCGGTTCGAAGCGCGATTGCTGCAGGCGCCCGTAATGCAGATCCTGCAGGGCTTGCAGGTAGTGCTGGCTGATGTCGATGTCGCTGCACAGCACATTGGCCGTGGCATCCGCCGCAGGCAGACTATAGTGGGAGGGGTCCAGCCCGTCATCGGCGAGCAGCTGCAATTGGGCGTGCAGTGCCTCGCGGCGATCGTTGGCGGACCACAGCGGCCCATTCCCCTGCTGCTGGTAGAACGCTTGCAGGCGCAATTGGGCGGCGGCGTCTATCTGCGCGGCAAGGCCGGGGCAGACACCCGGCATTTGCGCCAGTGCCTGTTGCAGCGGGGCCAGTTCGACCGGCGCCGGCGTGGTGACCGGCAATGGCTCGACCGGCAGCACGTCGGCTGTGGCGACCAATGGTGCAACGAGCAGGCAAATGCTCAAGTAACATGCGTGTTTTTTGAACAATAGCTTTGCTCCAATCCACAGTGGGGGGATGTACTGTAGATGCTGACTTTTATGTGCCGCCTCGGTTTGGTCACCGTGGGCCTGGCTTTACTGAGCACTATTACGCTCGCCGCCAATGGCAACCCTCCTTCCTTGTATAGCAGCCTGGCGCGCTCGGCTCCAGAACTCAATCCCACGGTACTGAAAAGCGCCCTGAACGCCGTGCAATGCGCCGTCAATAATGGCGAGGAACGCTCCGAGCGCCTGGCCGTGATTGACTATTCCCAACCTTCAACCGCCCGTCGGCTGTGGATCTTCGACCTGCGCAAGAAAACCCTGGTGCTGCGCGACCTGGTGGCCCACGGCGCAAAGTCCGGGGAAAACTTCGCCACCCAATTCTCCAACCTGGAAGGCAGCCATCAATCCAGCCTGGGCCTGTTCCGCACCCAGGAAAGCTACCTCGGCACCCATGGCTACTCGCTGCGCATGGACGGCCTGGAGCCGGGGTTCAATGACCAGGCCCGCGACCGCGCCATCGTGATTCACGCCGCCGACTACGTCAGCCCCTTGTGGAGCAAGCGCGAAGGCCGCATCGGCCGCAGCCAGGGTTGTCCGGCCGTGCGCCCGCAGGTGGCGCGCCAGGTGGTGGACAAGCTCAAGGATGGGCAGTTCATGTTTTCGTGGTACCCCGACCAACGCTGGTTGAAGTCCTCGACGTACCTCAATTGCAAACCCCAGCAGGTGGCGAGTAGTCGTACAATCCGTGGCGGTTAGCCTGTCCCCACAGATAAAAGAGAGCTTCGCATGCTTCTACATCAATCGACCTGGATCGAGATCGGGCAGTTCCTGGAACGCAGCCGCACGGTGGTGATCCCCATCGGTTCCAACGAACAACACGGCCCCACCGGCCTGCTGGGTACCGACTGGATGTGCCCGGAAATCATCGCCCATGAGGCGCAAAAGAACGCCGACATCCTCATCGGCCCGACCTTCAATATCGGCATGGCCCAGCACCACCTGGGTTTCCCTGGCACCATTTCCCTGCGCCCTTCCACCTTTATCGCTGCGATTGGCGACTGGGTGCGCTCGCTGGCCGGGCATGGTTTCGACAAGATCCTGTTCCTGAACGGTCACGGCGGCAATATCGCCACGATTGAAGCGGCGTTTTCCGAGCTGTACGCCGAGGCGAGCTTCGGCCGTCGCCCTGCCGGGTTTGCGTTGAAGCTGGTGAACTGGTGGGACTTGGAAGGCGTCACTGATCTGGCGCACCGCCAATTCCCGGTGGGCCATGGCAGCCATGCGACGCCTTCGGAAATCGCGGTGACGCAGTGGGCGTACCCGGACGCGATCAAGTCGGCCGACTACTCCCCGCAGATCGCCAACACCGGGCCGATCCGTGAAGCCCTGGACTTCCGCGCCCGCTTCCCCGACGGGCGCATGGGCTCGGACCCGGCGCTGGCGACGGTGGAGAAAGGTGGGGAGTTGGTGGCGCTGGCGGCTCAAGGACTGGTGAAAACGGTTAACAGCTTCAGCAATGAAGCCAGACCTTAGGCCTTATGCAGATTCAAATGTGGGAGGGGGCTTGCCCAAATGCCAGTCAGTTAAGGAGGAACACTGTAACTGTGGTGAGCGGGCTTGCCCGCGTTGGGGCGCGAAGCGGCCCTAAAACCCGCAACCCGGTTCAGCCTGGAAGAATGCAGTGACTGTATTGGGGCCGCTTCGCGCCCCAGCGCGGGGCAAGCCCGCTCACTACGACGGGCTTGTTTACCACCATCAGCGTTGTTTCATGCGGTCGATGACCACCGCCAGCAGCAGGATCGAACCGCTGTGGTGAGCGGGCTTGGGGCTTGCCCCCTCCCACATCGGTTATCTGCAGTCCTGCGCCACCTGTTCAAGCCGCGACGGCGTAATGGTCGACGCCAGCGGCTTGCGCTCATACAAAAACACCTTGCCGCCGTCCCCCGCCTTGTAGACCTCCAGCACGTCATCGGCGGCAATCTTGCTGGTCAACACCAGCTTGGCGTGGCGCGAGTTCTGGGTCACCGTCGACGTGATGCCGTGCTTTTCCAGCTTGGGAAGCAGGCATTGCACATAGTCATCCGGGCTCTTGCCGGTTTGCAGGGTCAAGGTCGGATTATTGGGAGCGGAAACACAACCGGCCAGCAACAGGGCCGCGACCGGTACGAAAAAAGAGCGCATGAAAAAATCCTGAGTCTAAAAATAAAGGTTCACATCAACCCGCGCGAACCAGCGCCTTGAGCGAGGCATCGAACTGCTTCAACGCATCGAGCTGCACATCCCGCTGCTGTTCGATCCGCGCGGCAATCTCCGGTGCGGCCTTGTCGTGCACCCACACCGAGGGCACCTGCCTGTGCACCGAGCCTTCGGCCTTGGCGATGTATTGCAGGTTCGCGTCATAAAACCGTGCGATAAAACGCGCTTCGACCTGATCGTTGCGCTGGGTCAGCAATTGGTTATGGGTATCGAGCATCACCACCACATCGGGGCGAGCCTGCACCAGGGCATCCAGGTTGTCGTAGACCGTCACCGACAAAAAGGTTCCCTGCAGCGAGCTCATCAACCAATCAATGGCCAGTTCCGGGTCGGAGCTGTTGACGAACGCCTCGCGGATACCTGCGTCAAGGGCATCCCTGGCGCCGTTCAAGGCCATGTCGTGGTAGCGTTCAAGGTAGCTGAGGTTGTCGCGGGTGTTATCGCTTAACAACACCCCCACCGATTGCGCATGCTGCAGGGAGTCTACGCTACCGACGATAGGTAGCAAATGGCCTGCACGCAATTCATCAGCGATCGCTGCGTTGTTGACGATCACAGTGCCCAGCATCAGCATCATTAAACCCAGCTGAATCAACGTCCTCATCGCGCATTTCCTTGAACAGCGTCTCGATGCAGACGATTTTGCGCTTTTCCTGAAAAAACAGAACTTGCGTTGCATGATGGTGACTATTATCTGAACCGATAGTGCTCACATAAAACCTATAAGGACCACGCCATGAAGCCTCACCAGAAAACCTTCGACCGCATCCGCGAAGCCGTCTTGCCGGAGTTTCGCGAGCGGGTCGCCGATTACCTGGTCGAGTATGAACAGGTACTGCTGGATGAGGCGTCGGAGGCCGACCAGGTGCACGCCAGTGCCCAGCAGTTGCGCGGCTACCTGCGTGGCTTGAACACCACGCGGGTGCTGGGCATGGCCGATTGGGAAGACCTGGACCGGCGCGTCATGCAAATGACGACCAGCGCTACAGCGCAGGACGTTGCAGGTTGACCCACGCCTGCACGGACGGCCGGCGCCACTGGCGCTGCGCATAAGCCACCAACTCGGCAGGTACGCTGTCGCCGTTGAGAATCAGGCGATTGAGCATCACCGCCAGGTCCACGTCAGCAATGCACCACTCACCGAACAAGTACGAAGGGTTGCCCGCCAACAGCACCTGCGCCGCACTGATCAAGCGCCGGGCTGCCCCTTGGGCGTCGGCTGACAACGGCGGCATTTTCTGCCCATAAAACACCACCAGGGTCGAACGCTCCTGGCGAATCGGCAGCAAATCACTGCGCAACCACGCCTGCACCTGTCGTGCCCTCGCCCGCTGTTTGGGATCGGCCGGGTACACGGCTGTCTCGGGGTAGGCCTGGTCCAGGTATTCGGTAATCGCGGAGGATTCCGACAAGGCAAAATCGCCTTCCACCAGGGTCGGCACGCGCTGGGTCACGGATAGCTGGGCAAAGTCGGCTGTCTGGTTTTGCGCGGTGTCCAGGTCCAGGGTGACCAGGTCGAAGGCCAGGCCTTTTTCCCGCAGGGTGACGAACACCGACATCGCGTACGGGCTGGTGTAGAGCGAATCAACGTAGAGGCGCAACGGGGGCTGGTTCATAACGGGGCTCCTTGGGTGAAGCCCTACGCTACGAGATGCGCGCCGAGAAAGACAATGCGCGGTTTTTATGGGGGCATTCCCGGGCGGAATAGCGGGTTAACCGGCAAACCCGCCCTTGTCCAGAAAGGCGCGCTCTTCATCCGTGGTGACCCTGGCCAGCACCGCATTGCGATGGGGAAAACGCCCGAAGCGCTCGATGATCTGCGCGTGTTCCTTGGCCCAGCGGTAAGTGTTGGCGTCCAGTGGCTGGTTGAGGGCCAGGGAGCGTTGCTGGTCCCTTGGGTCTTCCGAGTGTTCGAACGGCAAATAACAGAACGCGCGCAATGCCGGCTCCACCTGCTGGTCGAGCCCGGCGTCCACCATGCGCGCGGCATACAGACGCGCGAGCGGGTCGGTGGCAAACATGTGCGCGGTGCCGCGAAAGGCGTTGCGTGGGTATTGGTCGAGCAGGATCAGCAAGGCCAAGGCGCCTTCGGCTGAATCCAGCCAGCTTTCCAGCTCGCGCCGGGCGGCCTGCAGGTGGGTGGCGTGGAAGGTGTCGCGGAAGGTGGCGTCGAACCCATCGTCCTTGGCGAACCAGCGCTTGGGGCCGGCGTGCTGCCAGAAGTCGATGACGGTTTGAGGGGTGCTCATGCTCAGGGGCTCCGGGTATGGGTTTACTGAAGGTATCAGAAGCGGGATCAATGGAGGGCAACGCGTCGATTAATGTTATAGGATAACGCCAATTTTCCGCCCTGCCCTGTGATCCCGCCCATGACCGATGCCGTTCCCCTGCGCCAACGCCTGCTCTCCATCGACGCCCTGCGCGGCCTGGTGATCCTGTTCATGCTGCTCGACCACGTACGCGAGACCTTCCTGCTGCATCGCCAGGTCAGCGACCCGATGAGCATCGACAGCACCGAGCCCGCGTTGTTTATCAGCCGCACCCTCGCCCACCTGTGCGCGCCGGTGTTTGTGTTGCTCACGGGCTTATCCGCGTTTTTATACGGCCAGAAATACCAGGGCCGCCGCGATGTGTCGGCGTTCCTGTTCAAGCGCGGGTTGTTCCTGGTGGTGCTGGAGTTCACCCTGGTCAACTTCGCCTGGACCTTCCAGTTGCCGCCCAGCGTGATCTATCTGCAGGTGATCTGGGCGATTGGCATCAGCATGCTCGCCCTCGCCGCCCTGGTGTGGTTGCCGCGCCCGCTGTTGATCGTGCTGGCGCTGGTGATCATCGGCGGGCACAACCTGCTGGATGGCCTGCACTTCGACCCAGGCTCGGCGCTGCATATTCCGTGGACGATCCTGCATGAACGCAGTTGGATTGACGTGTCCGACACCCTGCGCCTGCGCACGACCTACCCGGTACTGCCGTGGATCGGCGTGATTGCCCTGGGTTACGGCCTGGGACCGTGGTTTGCCAATGCCACGCGGCCTGCCGTGCGCCAGCGGTATTTGCTGCTCGGCGGCTTGGGTGCGTTGCTGGGGTTTGTGCTGTTGCGTGGGCTCAATGGCTACGGCGAGAAACCCTGGCAGGCGTATGACAACGGCGTGCAGACGCTGATGAGCTTTTTCAACGTCACCAAGTACCCGCCTTCGCTGCTGTTCCTGGCGTTGACCCTGGGCATTGGACTGTTACTGTTGCTGGCGTTTGAACGCGCGGGGCATCGACGCTGGATCGGCGTGTTGGCGGTGTTTGGATCCGTGCCGATGTTCTTTTACCTGTTGCACCTTTATGTGCTGAAAGTGCTGTATGTCGCCTGTGTCGCGCTGCTTGGCCTGAACCAGGGCAACTACTTTGGCTTCGACAGCATGGGCGCGGTGTGGCTGATGGCGCTAGTATTACCCCTGGCGCTCTACCCGCCGGTGCGCTGGTTCGCCGGGCTCAAGGCGCGGCGGCGCGACCTGGCCTGGCTCAAATACCTCTGACCTGACACGGATCCAAATGTGGGAGCTCGCCCATACTCATCGTGGCATAGGTATCTACACAATTTTCAGAGACTGGCGAGTTCCCCCTGTGGCGAGCGGGCTTGTCCCGCGTTGGGCCGCGTAGCGGCCCCAAAACAGCCGCTATGGAGTTTCTGATATACCGCATTCTGCTTTACTGGGGCTGCTGCGCGGCCCAGCGCGGGGCAAGCCCGCTCACCACAGCAAGCCCCCTCCCACATTTTTTACGATATCAAGCCAACTCAGCGCGTAGCTGGCGAGCTGCAGTGACCATATGAATCAACGCCGCCTCCGTCTCCGGCCACCCCCGCGTCTTCAACCCGCAATCCGGGTTCACCCACAGGCGCTCGGCAGGAATCCGTTTCGCCGCCTTGCGCAACAGGTTGGCCATTTCCGAGGCATCCGGCACCCGTGGCGAGTGGATGTCGTAGACGCCTGGGCCAATGTCATTGGGGTACGCGAAAGCTTCGAACGCATCCAGCAGCTCCATGTCCGAGCGTGACGTCTCGATGGTGATCACGTCGGCATCCATGGCCGCGATGGACTCGATCACATCGTTGAACTCGCTGTAGCACATGTGCGTATGGATCTGGGTTTCATCCCGCACGCCCGAGGCGCACAGGCGGAACACTTCGGTGGCCCAGTCCAGGTACCCCTGCCAGTGCGCCTGGCGCAACGGCAAGCCTTCGCGGAACGCGGCTTCGTCGATCTGCACGATCTGGATACCGGCAGCTTCCAGGTCGACCACTTCGTCGCGAATCGCCAGGGCCAGTTGGCGGGCCTGCACTTCGCGGCTCACGTCTTCGCGCGGGAACGACCACATCAGCATGGTCACAGGGCCGGTCAGCATGCCCTTCATCACCTTGCGGGTGAGGCCTTGGGCGTAGCGGATCCACTCCACCGTCATCGCCTTCGGGCGGCTCAGGTCGCCGAAGATCACTGCCGGCTTCACGCAACGCGAACCGTAGCTCTGCACCCAGCCGAAGCGGGTGAACACATAGCCGTCCAACTGCTCGGCGAAGTACTCGACCATGTCGTTGCGCTCGGCTTCCCCGTGCACCAGCACATCCAGACCGAGGTTTTCCTGCACCTCGACGGCGTGACGAATCTCGCTGTGCATGGCTTCGACGTATTCGGCCTGGCTCAACTTGCCCTGTTTGTAGGACTGCCGCGCCAGGCGGATCGATGCGGTCTGCGGGAACGAACCGATGGTGGTGGTCGGAAACAGCGGCAGGTTCAGGCCCGCACGTTGTTTCTCGATACGCTGGGTAAACGGCGACTGGCGCTGGCTGTCCTGGCGGGTAATCGCCGCCACCCGCGCCTGTACCGCAGGCTTGTGGATACGCGGCGAGACCGCGCGGGCCGCCTGCACCGCGCGGCTTTCGGCCAGGGCAGCAAGGACGTTGGGCGCTTCAGGCTGGTTAACCGCTTGCGCCAGCACCGCCACTTCAGCGCATTTTTGCACGGCGAATGCCAGCCAGCTTTTCAGCTCGGCATCCAACTGGTCTTCACGGCCCAGGTCCACCGGGCTGTGCAGCAGCGAGCAGGATGGCGCCACCCACAGGCGATCACCGAGTTTTTCATGGGCGTGCTGCAAGGTGGCCAGAGCGTTTTCCAGGTCACAACGCCAGACGTTACGGCCGTTGACCACACCCAGGGACAGCACCTTGTACGCCGGCAGGCGGTCGAGAATGGTCGGGTACTGCTCCGGCGCGCGCACCAGGTCGATGTGCAGACCATCCACCGGCAGGTTCGCGGCCAGGCCGAGGTTCTCTTCCAGGCCGCCGAAGTAGGTCGCCACCAGCTTTTTCAGCGGGTCGCGCTGGATCAGGTTGTAGGCACGCTCGAACGCGTTCTTCCATTCCTGCGGCAGGTCGAGGACCAGGATCGGCTCGTCGATCTGCACCCATTCCACGCCGAGGTCGGCCAGGCCCTGGAAGATCTGGCCGTACAACGGCAGCAGACGCTCAAGCAGGTCGAGCTTGTCGAAATCACCCCCCTTGGCCTTGCCCAGCCACAGGTAGGTCAGCGGGCCGATCACCACCGGCTTGACGGTGTGGCCCAGGTCGAGGGCTTCCTGCACCTCTTCGAACAACTGCTCCCAACCCAGGTGAAATTGCTGGTCGGCGCTGAATTCAGGCACCAGGTAGTGGTAGTTGGTATCGAACCACTTGGTCATTTCCTGGGCATGGGCACCGCCGCAGCAGCTGTCGCTGACGCCACGGGCCATGCCGAACAACGTCTGCAGGGTGGCGTTGCCGTCGGCTGGACGGAAACGCTCGGGGATCACACCGAACATCAGCGAGTGGGTCAGCACCTGGTCGTACCAGGCGAAATCACCGGCGGGCAGCAACTCGATACCGGCCTGTTTCTGCAGATCCCAGTGGGCCTTGCGCAGTTCCCGGCCGACGGCCCGCAGGCCGGCTTCGTCGAGTTCGCCCTTCCAGAACGCTTCCTGCGCTTTTTTCAGTTCACGATCGCGTCCAATGCGCGGAAATCCGAGGGAATGAGCGACTGCCATGACAAAAAACTCCAATCTGTTGAGATGGGAGCCATTGTCGGCAGTCAATCATAGTGAGACAAACTCATTTTATTTTATACGAACACAAATTTAATTCATGATCACAAGCTGCAAACCCGCCCTTTTCGCGGTGGCGCATTGGGTGATGTCTGAATGGGGGATCAGCTCAGGCTCGCGAAGAAGGGACGTGTCCGTTGTAAAGGTTCCACCAACGAGGCGGTACCGGAGGACGGGGGATGGGATAGAGCTTGCGCGCAAATTGCTTGTCGCCTTCTGACAACTCACTGCCGCCCTCGACATAATGTCCACTGTTCCGAAAATCCTTGAGAATGGTGTAGTGCATGACGGACGCTTGATCATAGGGGGAGGTGACAACCGTCTGTGAGTCGAACGGGAAAAACCATTCATGGGCCGAGGGCTCATTTTTCTCTGTGTGATATTTGCGAATCCGCTCAAAATTCAGGTCGAGTGTATTTTCCGGGTGCTGATGCTCATGGGCTAATCCCAATGCATGACCGAACTCATGCATTATCACGCGAGCGTTGAGTTCATTCAGCCCACCCTTGAAGCCGATATTCATCGTAGGCTCACCGGCACCTGCCGTTTGTTTACCTTGGGTGCCGTAATAGGAGTTCCCACCGAGGAGGTCATTATCTGCCTTGATTCTGATATCGCCATCGAGCTCTTTGGTGAACTCCAGTTTCAGGTTGATATACGGCGCCCATTTGTTGATGTTGTCCTTGATGAATTTTTCCTGTTCCTTGGTCATCTCCATCAGAGAAATCCTGACCGTCGAAAACTGTGGCCACAACGCAGCCTCTAGGGCCACCCCACGCTTGCTCCTGGATAAAACCGGTGCGTCGACGGGCTGTTTCTGGCCAGTGTCATCATTCGGCTGGGCGTAGGAAGGCGGTATAAATGGCTGAATATTAATTCCTGTCATCACAATCATGATCTCCGTGGTTGTCCGGCTTTTTGCCACAATGAACAGTTGGTGCCGAGAGCGCCAACGGTTCCGCGTGAAGTACAACCGCCCATTTCAACCACTCATCTCAGGGCGCAATCACGTGCAGGTAAAACGCGTAAAACATGAAATACGCACACCCCACCAGCGCCAGCCCCCTGCTGAGCACGGCGCGCTCGACCGCAGCGCTGTTGGCGGTGCAACTGCACGAGCGCCAGCTGGAAGTGTCTTTGTTGAGCAAAGCACCGATCATGCGCAAGGGCGACCTGGACGCACCGGATATCCTCACGCTGATGGAACTGCGTACGCAATCACGCGCCGAATATGCCTGGATGGGCATCGCCGACGCCGATGGCCAAGTGCGCCAGGCCGTCAACGGGCTGCTGGTCAATCAATCGGTGCAGCATGGTTCCAGGCCGGCCTGCGCGGTGAGTACACCGGCGATCCCCACGAGGCAGTGCTGCTGGCCAAACTGCTGCCGTAACGCAAAAAGACGCCCTCCCCGATATCGAGGCCTTGATTGTCGACTTCGATGGCAAGGTGCTTTACCCCGAAGCCCTCGCGGGTGAACAGATACCCTCAGACAAGCTGCTCACGTCGGCCGGCTGGTTCTCCGGCAACGGCTACGTCACGGCCTCCGTCGCCGTGCCAAGCCCGTCCAACGCCAGGATGAACTGGTACATCATGGTGCGCCAGCCGTTGGACGTAGCCCTGCAACCGGCGCGCAGCCTGCTGTACAAATTGCTCGTGCTCGGCCTGCTCGCGGCGATCACTTTTGTAGTGGCCGCGTATTACCTCGCCTCCTCCCTCAGCCGTCCCATCGAGCGCCTGGCAAAGTCCGCCAAACAGGTGCAGGACCATCAGCCCGGCGCGGTCTTCCCCCAGGAACACCCGGTGCTGGAGATTGCCCAACTGGGACAATCGCTCACCGGCATGACGCAATCGCTGCTCGCCAAGGAACGTGAACTGCAAGACGCCAACGCCTCCCTGGAAGCCACCGTGGCGCAACGCACCGCCGACCTCACCCAGGCCAACGCCGACCTGCTCAAGCTGGCCACCCACGACGCCCTCACCGGCGTGTTCAACCGGCGCCGCTTCGACGAAAAACTCGCCGAGAACAGCCTGCTGTTCCAACGTACCGGCCGCACCTTCGCCCTGCTGCTGATCGACGCCGACTATTTCAAGCGCGTCAACGATACCTACGGCCATGCCATCGGTGACGATGTGCTGTGCCAACTGGCAGCCCTGATAGAAAACACCACGCGCGCCACCGACTTCGTTGCCCGTTATGGCGGAGAAGAATTCGCCGTGCTGCTGCCGGAAGTCGAAGCGCCGGACAGCCCTGACGTGGTCGCCGAAAAGATCCGTGTGGCTGTCGAGGCGGCAGTGTTCCCAAGCGTGGGTCGCCTGACCGTGAGTATCGGCGTGGGCGTGGCCGAGCCTTCTGACCGCGACTCCCTGGCATTGCTCAAGCGCGCGGACATGCGCTTGTATGAGGCCAAGGGCGCGGGCAGGAATCGGGTGACGTGAGCAAGCCCCCCTGTAGGAGCGAGCTTGCTCGCGAAGAACCCAAGGACACCGCTGGCATTCTGAACAGGCGCGTTATCGTTGACATTTTTCGCGAGCAAGCTCGCTCCTACAAAGATGAGGGGCTCAGCGGTACTACATCAACGGAATCGAATAACTCACAAACACCCGATTCTGGTCCTGGTCCCGCGCCACTTCACTGCGTGACACGCCGTTACGCCAGCCGAAGCCGACGTTCTTGAACGTGCCGCTCTGCACCACGTAATCCAACGAGATGTCCCGCTCCCACTCGCTGGCGTCGTTGCCGCTGGTGGTGAGGATGTGCTCGCCCTTGAGGTACATGACCGAGGCCTTCAGGCCGGGTACACCCAGCGACGCGAAGTCGTAGGCGTACTGGGCAAAGCCGGTGCGTTCGCCGGCCTGGATGAAGGTCTGTACGGTACGGTCGGTGTAGAGGTACAGGCTGGCACCGCCCTCGCCTTTGTTCACCAGGCCGCCCTGGTTGAGTTGGGCGAAGTTGCTGTCGTCCGAGACTTGCTGGTAACCGGCAGTGATCGCGTGCGGGCCCAGGGAGTAGATGAACGCGGCGCTCCAGGTGTTGTTGTCGATTTCACCGTTACCGTTCTTGGTATAGCCGCCCAGCTTATAGCCTTCGGCACGGCCGGCGGCGCTGCTGTTTTTACCGTCGGAGCTGGTCTTGAAGTAGCGCAGGTCGGTTTTCAATGAGCCGTATTCGCCCAACGGCAATACGTGGATCAACCCGGCGAAGTGTTGTTGGTAATAGTCTTCGAGGTTGGCGTAGTAGTACTGGACCATCAGGTCCTTGGTCAGCTGGTAGTCCGCACCGGCGTAGGTAAATTTATTGCTTTCCTGGGTACCGCCCGCCGCTGCCAGGCCACTGCGGTCGCTGGAACCGCGACCGGTGGTGTGCTCAAGCTGGCCGCCGACCAGGGTCAGGTTGTCGATGTCCTTGCTGGTGACCTGCCCGCCTTCGAACGACTGCGGCAACAGGCGGCCGTCGTTGCTCACCAGGATCGGCAGGTTCGGGCGCAGGTAGCCGTAGCGCGCTTCGGTCTTGGCAAAGCGTGCCTTGGCCGTCGCGCCACCACGGGCCCAGTTATCCGTGGCCTTGCCGTCTTCGGTGGGGATCATCGAGCTGCCGACATGGCGCGCGGCGCTGCTGTCGAGGGTCACGCCGAGCATGCCGATGGCGTCCAGGCCAAAGCCGACGGTGCCGTCGGTAAAGCCCGACTGGTAGTTGAGGATAAAGGCCTGGCCCCACTCTTCGGTCTTCGACGGTGCCGCCGTGCCGTCGCGGTTGTCGTTATTGAAGTAGAAGTTACGCATGCTCAAGTTGGCTTTGCTGTCGCTCAAAAAGTCAGCAGACGCCAAGGGGCTCAGGGCAATGCCCAGGCCGCCGGTCAATACACTTAATACATTCAACGTGGCTTTCATCAGGACGAACTCCGGCGCGGAACCCAGGTTCCGGGCGCAAAAAATGGGCAGCAGGATGCCGTCGGCCAAATGTGAAGTTGGCCGCGGCGTTAACGGTTATTCAGTTGCTTAGTTGTTAGCGAGTTGAGTGAAGTGAAACCTCCGTAAACCTCAGTCAATCAATCCATGAGCGTCATAAAACGGGTACGGCCCCGGGTAATCCCCGAACACGCCGTTGTGGCTGATCAGGCCCTGTTGCGCATCCCAGCGATGCAACAGATACCCCGCCGGCTCCAGGTTGAAATGCGCGGGCGCGGCGTCCTGCAGGTCCAGCACAATCTGATGGGAAGTACCGGGGCACACACAACTCAAGCTGCCGCCAAAGCGTCGTTGCATCGGTCGGTGCAGGTGCCCGCACAGCAGGCGTTCCACTTGCGGGTGGCGAGACACAACTGCTTCCAGCGCCGCAGCGTTGATAAAGGGTTCGCGGTCCATATGGCCGATGCCGCTGATAAACGGTGGATGGTGCAGGATCAGCAACGTCGGCACGTCCGGGCGTCGTGCCAGTTGCGCGTCCAACCAGTGCAATTGGCTGTCCAGTAGCTGGCCGCCGTGCCCACCCGGGATAGTCGAGTCCAGGCCGATCAAGCGCAGCGGATGCTCGTCCACCACCCAGTCCAACGGCCCCTCTGCCGACAACGGCAAATAGGCGTGATCACGGAATGCCTCGAGCAACGGACCGCGTGTGTCGTGGTTGCCGGGCACCAGGTAGCACGGCATGTGCAGGCGCGCGAGTTCGGGGTGCAGCACGGCGTATTCATCGGCGCGGCCGAAGTCCACCAGGTCACCGCTGACCACCACGATATCGGGCCGTGGGTGGCTGGCGTTCAAATGGTCGACGGCACGGCGCAGCGCGCCCAGGGTATCGACCACCCCATACGTCAGGCGCTGGCCGGCTTTAAGGTGCAGGTCGCTGATTTGCGCAACAAGAAACGGACGATTCACAAGCAAACTCTCACGCATTCAGGGTGAACAACATGTGCGGCGCAATCGCCAGGGCAATCGGCGCGCCGACGGCGTACAGGTGGTTGTCGCTGCTGTCCACCAGCAGCGGTTGCGGGCCGCCCACGTCCACCAACAGGCGGCTTTGCGCGCCCTGGAAAAACTGCGCCAATAGATGGCCGTGCAAGTGCCCTTCGCTCTCCATCACCCGCAAGTGTTCGGGGCGGCAGTACACCGTGTTGGGCACGTCGACGGCCTGCCACGGCAACTCGCCGCCGCAGACTTTCAGGCCATGGGCTGTTCGCGAGGTGACGGCAAAGGCATTGAGGTTGCCGACAAAACCGGCGACGAAGGCATTCGCCGGCTTTTGGTAGATCTCCCGTGGGCTGGCCAGTTGCGCGACGCGGCCGTGCTCCATCACCAGGATACGATCGCCCAGGGCCATGGCTTCGCCCTGGTCGTGGGTGACAAATACCGAGGTGATACCGAGGCCGCGCAGCAGTTCATTCAGCTCGCTGCGCAGGCGCTCACGCAATTGCGCATCCAGGGCGGCCAGCGGTTCATCCAGCAACAGCACTTTAGGGCGCGGCGCCAGGGCACGGGCCAGGGCCACCCGTTGACGTTGGCCACCGGACAATTCGTGGATGCTGCGCTTGCCATGCTGTTGCAGGCCGACCAACTCCAGCAGTTCCTCACAGCGCTTGTTCCGCGCAAGCGGCGCCATGCCGCGAATCTTCAAGCCGTAGATGATATTGCCGGCCACATCGAGGTTGGGAAACAGCGCGTAGTTCTGGAACACCATGCCCACGTCGCGGCGCTCGATGGGCAGGCGGGTGACGTCGTCGGTGCCGAAAAAAACCTGGCCCACATCCGGGCGTTCCAGGCCGGCAATCAGGCGCAAGGTGGTGGTCTTGCCGCAGCCGGACGGGCCGAGGATCGCCAGGGTCTCACCGCCTTCGACGGTCAGGTTCAGGTCATGCACAGCCACGGTGCCGTCGGCGAATGCCTTGCGACAGCCTTGCAGGCGGATAGTGATAGCGGTCATCGACGCTCTCCACGGGACAAACGAGCGCTGATGGCCTGCAACGCAATCAGCAGCGGCACGATCATCAGCAAAAAGATAAGGGTATAGGCGCTGGCGATTTCCAGGCGCGCCGAGGCGTAGCTGTCGGCCAGGCCCACGGGCAATGTCTTGGTCATCGGCGTGTGGAGCATCCAGGTCAGGTTGAACTCCCCCAACGACAAGGTCACCACCATCAGCACGCCCGCCAGAATCCCCGCCCGGCAGTTGGGCACCACCACGCTGAAAAAGCGCCTGATCGGCCCGGCGCCCAGACTGGCCGCCGCCTCTTCCAGCACCGGCAGTTGCTGGCGTTGCATCACCGCCATCACCGGACGTACCAGGAACGGCAAGGTGAACAACACATGGCCGACCAGGATGAACAGCCAACTGCTGCGAAACGTGCCGAACTGGCCATAGGTGAGCAGCAACGCCAGCGCACTGGCCAGCCCCGGCATCGCCACGGGCAGCACCATCAGCTCTTCGAAGGCACGGCTGAAGCGGTTGTTCATGCGCACCAGCGCATAGGCCGCCGGCACGCCGATCACGCAGACACACACCGCGCACGCCAGGGCCAATTGCAACGACAGCCATACGGTGGGCGAATAGGCCTGCCATACCTGGATCAGCCAGTCGAACGTCAGGCCGCTGGACAGGCCGACGAAGAAATTGCGCGTCAACCCGGCCAGCAACGACATCAGCACCGGCACCAGCATGAACGCGCACACCAGCAGGGTGAACAGCAGTTGCATCACAAACAGCGATGAGCGTTTCACAAGACCGTCCCCGCATTTTTCACCAGGCGTCGCGTGAGCAACAGCACCGCCCAGGTCACCGCGCCGAGCACCACCGACAACGCGGCGGCGACGGCAAAATTGGCGTAGTTGGTGAATACATTGTAGATCGCCACCGGGGTTACATTCAGGCGCGTGCCCAAGGTGAACGCGGTGCCGAACGCGCCCATGGACGTGGCGAAGCAGATCGCACCGCAGGACGCCAACGCCGGCGCCAGGCCCGGCACGATCACGTCGCAGACCACCCGCCAGTGCCCTGCTCCCAGCGAATGCGCGGCTTCTTCCAGGCTGCGGTCGAGGCTTTCGCACGCGGCCATCACCGTGAGGATCACCCGCGGAATCGAGAAGTACAGGTAGCCGACAAACAGCCCGGCCAGCGAGTAGGCAAAGATCCAGCGCTCACCGGCCAATTGCAGGCCCAGGGACGCCAGCAACCCCTGGCGCCCGGCCAGCAGGATCACCAGGAAGCCCACCACCACCCCCGGAAACGCCAGGGGAAACGTGAGCAACGCCACCAACGCCGAGCGCCCGAAAAACTGCTGGCGCGCGAGGAACACGCCGCTGATGCCACCGATCAACAACGCGGTGAACGTCACCACGATGGCCAGCACGCAGGTCTGCGCCAGGCTGCCCAGGTACTGCGCGCTGCTGAGCACCTGCCAATAGCCGCTGCCGTGGCTGTCGCGGCTATCGGCGCCGAGCAGCATCAAGTGAGCCAGCGGCAACAGCCAGAACGCGAACAGCACCGCAAAGGCCGGGGCCAGCGCCCAGGCCGCTTGTTTTGCCGATGCAGCCACTTACTTGACCTCGTTCAGGTAACGGGCGGCGAAGGCTTCCTGCACAGCGGCCATTTTCTGATAGTCCACCACACCGGCGCGGGCGTAATCGCTGTCGGGCAGGAACTGCGCGGCGACGTCGGCCGGCATGTTCACTGGGCGTACCGGGCGCAAGTACGCCTTGGCCCAGAGGGCCTGGCCTTGGTCCGACAATACGAAGTCCAGCACCTTCTCGCCATTGGCGCGGTGCGGTGCGTTGGCCACCAGGCTCATCACATAGGGCACGCTGATGCTGCCTTCCTTGGGGATCACGAAGGCGACGTTGGCGTTGTCCTTGTAGCGGGCGCGGTAGGCGTTGAAGTCGTAGTCCACCAGGATCGGCAACTCGCCGGACAGTACCCGCGCATAGGCGGTCTGCTTGGGCACGATGGGGGCGTTTTTCGCCAGTTTCTGGAAGTAGTCGATGGCCGGGGCGAAGTTGTCCAGGTCGCCGCCCATTGCGCGGTTGATCGCCACGGCAGAGACGTAACCGACGAAGGCGCTGGACGGGTCCAGGTAGCCGACCATGCCTTTATATTCAGGCTTGAGCAGGTCGGCCCAGCTTTGCGGCACCGGCAGGCCACCCAATGCCTCGACGTTGACCATGATGCCCAGGGTGCCGGAGTGGATCGCAAACCACTGGCCGGCGGGGTCTTTCAACCCGGCGGGGATCTGTTCCCAGCCCTTGGGCTTATAACCCTCGACCACGCCGGCCTTTTGCGCCTGCAAGCCGAAGGTCACGCCGTAGTAGACCACGTCGGCGACGGGCGCGGCCTTTTCGGCCACCAGTTGCGCCAGGGACTGGCCGGAGTTCTTGTTGTCCAGCGGCACCTGCACACCGGTGCTGGCGGCGATGGCCTTGAGCTGGGTGCCCCAGTCGGCCCAGTCCGGCGGGCAGTTGTAGCAAATCGCGGTGTCGGCGGCCTGGGCCAGGCTGGCCACACCGCAGAGCAGCACGGTGGCCAGGGTTTTACTGAATGCGCGCATCAAGGGACTCCTCAAAGGGTTGGGTACTTTCGCCCGGCCGGATATGGCAAGGCAGGCAATGGGAAATGGGATCGTTGCCGGCGATCTGCGCCAGCAGTTGGTCAATCACCGTGCTGGCCAGCAGCGCGATGGGCTGTACCACGCTGCACAGGGTCGGGTGCATCTGGGTGCCGAGGGCGATGCCGTCAAAGCCCATCACCGACAGTTGCCCAGGTACATTCCAGGCGTTGCGGCGCAGCTCGGCGATCAGGCTGATAGCCAGGAAATCGTTGGAACACACCAGCGCGCTGGGGGCGTCGGGGCCGTTGAGGTACGGCTGGATGGCAGCGAATTCAGCCTGGGTATGGGCGGGCATTTCGATCACCGCGCGGCTTTTGAGACCGTATGCCTTCATCGCGTCGCAGTAACCGGCATAGCGCAGGCGTGCGCGGTCGGACTGCAAGGCGGGGCCGGCGACCATGCTGATGCGTCGATGACCGGCCTCCAGCAGGTAACGCGTGGCCAAGGCCATGCCGGCGCGGTTGTCCACCGACACGGCGCTGTAGTTGGGGTTGCTCGGTTGGTGATAGGCCAGCACGAACGGCGTCCGTTCGGTATTCAGGCTGCTGAGCACGCTGTTGCTTTCGGCATCGGTGACCGTCAGCACCAGGCCATCGACGCGCTGGCGCAGCAGTTCTTCCACTACGATGCACTCGCGCTCGCTGCTGTAGTCGGTGGTCGCCAGCACCAGGCTGTAGCCACGCAAACGTGCGGCACGCTCCATGGCCTGGAACTGTTCGGCGAACACCGGGTTGAGCAGGTTGGGCACCACCACGCCGATCAACTGGGTCGTTTGCAGGCGCAGTTGGCGGCCGAGCAGGTTGGGCCGAAACCCCAACTCCCGGGCAGCGGCGAACACCTGCTCACGGGTCGCCGGGCGCACCTGGTCGGGGGAGGCAAAGGTACGAGCGGCAGTCGCGCGGGAAACGCCGGCCAGTCGCGCGACGTCTTTCAAATCAGTCATGGTCACTCGCTTGAGATCGATCTCATTGGCGAGGACAGTAACGGCGAAATGTGGCAGGAAGGTGGTGGGCAGATGACGGTTTGATGGCAGCCAGGCCCGGGCACGCTCTTACGAAAACCAATCCACCTCACGGCCACACCCCCGTAGCAGCTGCCGAGCGCAAGCGAGGCTGCGTCGGGCGCGCTGCCGATTCAGGATCGAGTCGCGGCCGACGCAGCCTCGCCGGGGCTCGACAGCTGCTACGAAAAGCATCCATCTCACGGCCTCACCCCCGTAGCAGCTGCCGAGCGCAAGCGAGGCTGCGTCGGGCGCGCTGCCGATTCAAGTCCGAGCCGCGGCCGACGCAGCCTCGCCGGGGCTCGACAGCTGCTACGAAAACCAATCCACCTCACGGCCCCACCCCCCGTAGCAGCTGCCGAGCGCAAGCGAGGCTGCGTCGGGCGCGCTGCCGATTCAGGATCGAGTCGCGGCCGACGCAGCCTCGCCGGGGCTCGACAGCTGCTACGAAAACCAATCCACCTCACGGCCTCACCCCCGTAGCAGCTGCCGAGCGCAAGCGAGGCTGCGTCGGGCGCGCTGCCGATTCAGGATCGAGCCGCGGCCGACGCAGCCTCGCCGGGGCTCGACGCCGCGGGTTTGCGCGGTGTTGGATAGGACGGTAGCTACATGCGATCGCGCTGAAAGCAGGCAAGCCTGCTGGCTCTATCCGCCGGTCCTCGTCAGGCACGAATCACCAGGCCCTCCTCAGCCGCGATCGCCAGGATGTCTTTGGCTGAAACGTTGAGCCAGGTATCTGCATCAGGCGCTCCTACCGATGCCAACCATAATCCGACCACCTGATAACCCAAGGCATACCCCAGCCATCGAGGCTTGTCGCCGGTGCCAAAAAACCAGGTGCTGTGATCGTAGTACGTCGCCTCAAGCTCTCTAAGGTGTGCAGGAAAACGCCTGAGTGCATCAAGGCTGAACGCCCTCTCCCACGCCTCGGCTTCGCTGCCCAGCACATGCTGTACAAACCGTCCCGCCAGACCTTCGCTGACCAGGGCCTCCCCCAGCGTCCAGCCATACCCCGGTCCAGCCATGCGCAGGCAATGATGCACCTCATGCACCACATGCCGACTCATTGCGCCGCCTTCGAGGCTCGTGGCGAAATTTGGGTTGTCGGGGTCCAGGGTCAGGGAGAACATCGTGCTGCGATAAGCACGGCCAACCAGGCCCAACTCCGGGATGGTTTCGCCCGGCAGCCGTTGAATCAGAACATCCAAGCGTGGTGGTGGCATCACTTGGGAGATCCCCCGGTAGGCAACATCGAACGCTTGCATCAATTCCTTGCGATGCGTGGCCAACGAGCCCGATGCTTCCAACCAGTGCAGTGTCCACGCGTCCATTCTCACCTCTCGTCATCCCAACGTCGTGTCGTCACCCCAGTGGCTCATCATACCCACGGGCTGTCACATTGGCAGGTCAGATTAAAAGCGGCGCAGCAAAATCCGCCCACTAACCTTTCGATTCGATCCAAGTGCGGGCACAATGCGTGTCCTTTTTTGGCAGGCACCGCCGCAGGCTCTCAAAAATGATCAAAACGCCGTACTACCTCATCGATAAACAGAAGCTTCTGGTCAACATGCAGAAGATTGCTTACGTGCGCGAGCAGTCCGGCGCCAAGGCCCTGCTGGCGCTCAAGTGCTTTGCCACCTGGTCGGTGTTCGACCTGATGCAGGAATACATGGACGGCACTACCTCGTCGTCGCTGTATGAGTTGAAGCTCGGTCGCCAGAAGTTCGAAGGTGAGGCGCACGCCTACAGCGTGGCCTGGGCCGATGATGAAATCGAAGAGATGCTCGATAACTGCGACAAGATCATCTTCAACTCCATCAGCCAGCTGCAGCGTTTTGCCGAACGCAGCGAAGGCAAGACCCGCGGCCTGCGCGTCAACCCGCAGGTGAGCAGCTCCGACTACCTGCTGGCCGACCCGGCGCGTCCGTTCAGCCGCCTGGGCGAATGGGACCCGGTGAAGATCGAAGGCGTGATCGAGCAGATCTCCGGCTTCATGTTCCACAACAACTGCGAGAACGGCGATTTCAACCTGTTCGACCAGATGCTCAACACCATCGAAGAACGCTTCGGCGCGCTGCTGCACAAGGTCAACTGGGTCAGCCTCGGCGGCGGCATCCACTTCACCGGTGAAGGCTATGCCATCGACGCCTTCTGCCAGCGCCTCAAGGCGTTCTCGCAGAAGTACGACGTGCAGGTCTACCTGGAACCCGGCGAAGCGGCGATCACCAACAGCGCCTCCCTGGAAGTCACCGTGCTCGACACCCTCTACAACGGCAAAAACCTCGCCGTCGTGGACAGCTCCATCGAAGCCCACCTGCTGGACCTGCTGATCTATCGCCTCAACGCCAAGCTGGCGCCGAGCGAGGGTGAACACACCTACATGGTGTGCGGCAAATCCTGCCTGGCCGGGGACATCTTCGGCGAGTATCAATTTGATCGTCCGCTGGCCATCGGCGATCGGCTGTCGTTCATCGACACCGCGGGCTACACCATGGTCAAGAAAAATTGGTTCAACGGCCTGAAAATGCCGTCCATCGTAGTGAAACAACTCGACGGTACAGTCGAAGTGGTTCGTGAATTTGGTTACGACGACTACCTGTCCAGCCTTTCGTAAGCTGGCGGATATAGGAGAAATAAAGCAATTGAAAAAGAACGTTCTTATCATTGGTGCAGGAGGTGTCGCCAAGGTGGTGGCCCACAAGTGCGCGCAGCACAACGACGAACTCGGTCGTATTGCTATCGCGTCGCGCAACATCTCCAAATGCCAGGCCATCATCGACAGCGTCAAGGCCAAGGGTAGCCTCAAGGTTCCCGCCGACATCCAGGCCTTCGCGCTGAACGCCCTGGACGTGGAAGCGACCAAGGCCCTGATCCGCGAGACCGAATCGCAGATCGTCATCAACGTGGGTTCCGCGTTCCTCAACATGTCGGTACTGCGTGCCTGCATCGACACGGGCGTTGCGTACCTCGACACCGCCATCCACGAAGAGCCGGGCAAGGTCTGCGAGACCCCGCCGTGGTACGGCAACTACGAATGGAACCACCTGGAAGAGTGCAAACAGAAGAACATCACCGCCATCCTTGGCGTGGGCTTCGACCCGGGTGTCGTCAACGCGTATGCCGCGCTGGCGCAGCAACAGCATTTCGACCGCATTGATTCGATCGACATCCTCGACGTCAATGCCGGCTCCCATGGCAAATACTTCGCCACCAACTTCGATCCGGAAATCAACTTCCGCGAATTCACCGGACAGGTGTGGAGCTGGCAGAACAGCCAGTGGACCAGCAACACCATGTTCGAAGTCAAACGCACCGACGACCTGCCGGTCGTGGGTTCGCAGAACCTCTACCTCACCGGCCACGATGAAGTGCACTCGCTGTCGAAAAACCTCGACGTGCCCAACGTGCGTTTCTGGATGAGCTTCGGCGAACACTACATCAACGTGTTCACCGTGCTGAAAAACCTCGGCCTGCTCTCCGAGAAGCCGGTCACCACCGCCGAAGGCCTGGAAGTGGTGCCGTTGAAAGTGGTCAAGGCCGTGCTGCCCGACCCGTCTTCGCTCGCCCCGGGCTACACCGGCAAGACCTGCATCGGCGACCTGGTCAAAGGCACCAAGGATGGCCAGCCGCGTGAGATGTTCATCTACAACGTGGCGGATCACGAAGAAGCCTTCGCCGAGACCGACAGCCAGGGCATCTCCTACACCGCAGGCGTTCCACCGGTAGCCGCCGCGTTGCTGGTCGCCCGTGGCGAGTGGGATGTGAAGCACATGGCTAACGTCGAGGAACTGCCGGCTGAGCCGTTCCTCAAGGCGCTGGACGTGATGGGTTTGCCGACTCGCATCAAAGACGAGAACGGTGACCGGGCCTGGGATGCGATTGCCTGATAGGCGATAGTTGACCGAACAAAAAAATGCGCCCGAAGGGGCGCATTTTTTGTTTGGGGTAGGTAGCGATTACAAACCAATGAAGATCCAAATGTGGGAGGGGGCTTTTGTGGTGAGCGGGCTTGCCCCGCGCTGGGCTGCGAAGCGGCCCCAAAACCGGCCAATGGGTTATGACTGAAAAAACGCGGTGCCTGGATTGGGGCTGCTTCGCAGCCCAGCGCGGGGCAAGCCCGCTCACCACAGAGTTATGTATAAGCCTTTAAGAGTTGTGTAGATACTCATGCCCGATGAGGCCGTGTCAGTTGATGCATCTTGGCTGACACACTGCTATCAGGGGCAAGCCCCTCCCACAGGGATAGCACTTCGCCCCAGACTCTCAGAGTTTTCCCACGACTGTTTCAGGTTGTCGATCGGAACGCGGCTGACTAACCTCTGCGCCGTCGCTGCCAATTCAGCGACCGGATTTGACCGTCCGGCCTTGTTAACGAACTGCTACGCCCTGCACCTATCCCAGGCGTTTTTTTTGTGCCTGAGGTATCGTGTCGCGGCAGTTGTGCGCGGGATACTTTCGGGTATGCCGGGTTCGTTGACAACCGGTCGGTCAACCCGCGTACAGCTGCCACCCTCTTCGTTTGACCGCGAACGCTGGCGGCTCCACTTGTCGACGGAGTTCCACCATGATTAAAGACACCCCAAATCCTCCAGATAAACTCTTCACCGTGCGCCCCGACCTGGGCACGGAAACCCTGCTGGTCAACGCCTCCCAGGATCTATCCTCCATCACCGACATCGCCACTCACCTGGCCTTTGAAATCGACGGTGCGCAACGCAATGTGGCGTTGGGCATCTGCCGAATGCTGGAAGGTGTGCAACTGTTGGTAGACAAAGCACTGGATGACGCCCATCCAGCGGCATGACACCCAGATCATCGTTCCCACGCGCGTGGGAACGATCTCAAAACACCGACCACCCAATCCGCTCACTCAACAACTCCAACGCCTTGATCCCCGCCAGCGAATTCCCCGCCGCGTTCAACTCAGGCGACCACACGCACACCGTAAACTGCCCCGGCACCACCGCGACAATGCCGCCGCCCACACCGCTCTTGCCCGGCAAGCCCACGCGATAGGCAAAATTGCCCGCCTCGTCATACAGCCCGCTGGTGGCCATGATCGAGTTGACTTGCTTGGTCTGGCGCGCGGTGAGGATCTGTTCGCCGCTGTGGGCGCTGGTGCCCTCGTTGGCCAGGAAGCTGAAGGCTTTGGCCAGGTCCAGGCAGCTCATCTGCAAGGCGCAGTAGTTGAAGTAGCTGTGCAGCACCGCGTCCACGTCGTTATGGAAATTGCCGAAGGACTTCATCAGATAGGCCATGGCCGCATTGCGCGCACCGTGCTGGGCTTCGGAGTCGGCGACCACGCTGTTGACCAGGATCTGCGGGTTGCCCGACAGGCGCCGCACGAAGTCGCGCATCGACAGGATCGGCACGGCAAAGCGTGATTGGTTGATGTCGCAGATCACCAGCGCGCCGGCATTGATGAAGGGGTTACGCGGGCGGCCGCGTTCGAATTCCAGTTGCACCAACGAGTTGAACGGCTGCCCCGAAGGCTCGTGGCCCAGGCGTTCCCAGATGGTTTCACCACCGTGGTCGATGGCCTGCACCAGGCTGAACACCTTGGAAATGCTCTGCACCGAGAACAGCGTATCGGCGTCACCGGCTCGGTAGGCCGAGCCGTCGTTGCCGTATACCGCGATGCCCAGTTGGTTGGCCGGTATATCGGCCAGCGCGGGAATGTAGTCGGCGACTTTGCCGCGGCCGATCAGGGGGCGCACTTCGTCGAGGATCGACTCCAGCAGCGCCTGCATGTCTTGTCCTGTCATCTGTCTTTGAATCAGTGGAAAGCGGGGTGCGGAGGATACTTCAATGGGCGCGGAAGCCCCACACAATCTCTACCACCCGCTCGGCCACCACCAGATAAACCAGGATCAGCAACAGTTGCAATGCCAGGTGATAACGCAGCTTGGCCAACCGGCGAATGCCATCGCTGACGTTCAACAGCATCAGCACTGTCGACAGAAGGATCAGCCCCCACCCCGCCACGCTGGAGGCGAACACCCCGATAAACAGGTCCTGCTGCCCCACGAGAGTATTGGTACCCGCCGCAAACAGCAGCGCGCACACCAGCAGGTTTTTGACGTTGTCGAAAACTTGCGTGCTCAGGTCGTTTTCCAGCAGGGCCACATACCGCTTCCATAACGTGCGCATGAGTCATTACCGGGTGGGGATCACTCGTCAATCAAAGTAGTCCATATGCCGGTACACTGCACCGTTGCGCTTACTCCACGAGGACTTTGCATGAAATTAATAATTGGCCTGGCCGCTTTACTGCTGGTATCGGCCTGTACCACGACCCCACCCGCCCAGGACGCTGCGGCGTCCACCTGCCTGGCAGGCGGCGGTACCATGAAGCAAGTCGGCAAGCTGCAGAGCTGGAAATGCATCACCCCGTACAAGGATGCGGGCAAGGCATGTACCGATTCGAGCCAGTGTGAAGGCGAGTGCCAGACCAGCGTCACCACCCAGTCCGGCAACGGTCCGGTGACCGGCGCGTGCCAAGTGGATAACGGCCACTTCGGCTGCTCGGCGACGGTGGAGAAAGGCAAGCTGGGCCGAGCGAACTGCGTGGACTGAGCCATACCACCAACCCATGTGGGAGCGGGCCCGCGGCCAGACCCGCTCGCACATTTTTTGCTCCACTTTACCCTTCAAAAATGCGCCACATCCGACACCCGCTCATCCAGCACATCCCGCGCCAGTGCCCAGGCCTGGTCCTTGGATTCCACCACCAGCAACGGGTAGCCCCAGGCCTTGCTGAACATCACCGCGAACGGCTTGAGTGCCAGGCGTTTGGCGGCGCTGGGCTCAACTTGGATCATGCCTTTGACGAACATGCGCAGCGCCTGTTTGTTTTTCTTCATCCAGATCGACGCCTGCTTACGCTCTTCGTGGGAGTGCTCATGGTTGTTTTCATCCACGGATTTTTCGTGCAGCAACATAAAGGCCTGCTCCCTCGCCAATAGCCCTTCAAAGGCCAGGAAAGCATCCTGCGGCCCACCTTCGCTGGGCGCATCGAAGACGATTTTCACCACAGGGAACGTTGTACTGTCGAGTCGCATGGCAAAGCTCCTTAATGAGAGTGGATCTCAATATAAAGCTCGAACCCCTGGACGGCATTGCACAGAATAGCCAGACTGTTTCGCAATCCGGCCAACTTGCGACCCGCGCCATGAAGCACCACCGTCTTGATCTGCTCGACCCGTTGATGGCCAAGGACGCCGACCTGTTCCCCCGCGCCGTGGTGGCCGTGGGCGCCACCAGCACGTCGGACACCTGGGAACATGCCCAGCACGCCCACCGCAAGGGCCAGTTGATGTACACCCTGCGCGGGGTCATCCACTGTGAAATCGAAGCGGGAATCTGGATCGTGCCGCCCCAGTGTGCACTGTGGATTCCCGGCGGCACGCCCCATGCGGCGCGTGGCTCTGGCGAGGCCGAGGTGTATTGCCTGCTGATCGACCCCGACGCCGCCCACGCCCTGCCGCCGCAATGCTGCACCCTGGCCGTGTCCGGGTTGCTGCATGAGCTGATCAGCAAGGCCGTCAGCTTCCCGCAACTCTATGACGAGGCCGGCGCCCAAGGCCGCTTGATCAACACCTTGCTGGATGAACTGGCCGCCGCCCCGGTCGAAGCCCTGCACCTGCCCATGCCCCAGGACGCACGCTTGCGCCGCCTGGCCAACAGCCTGCTGGCCGACCCGACCGACAAAGCCACCCTCGGCCAGTGGGCGGTGCGCATCGGCATGAGCGAGCGCAGCATGACGCGCCTGTTGCTGGAGGAATTGGGCCTGAGTTTCGGCCGCTGGCGCCGGCAGTTGCATGTAATCCTGTCCCTGCAACGGCTGGCCAAGGGTGAAAGTGTGCAACGGGTGGCCCTGGACCTGGGTTATGAAAACGCCAGTGGCTTCATCACCATGTTCCGCAAGGCGGTGGGCCAGCCGCCCGCGCGTTACCTGGCGGACCGTGCCGGTGTCTCAAGTACGACCACCCAGGCCATTGCGCTGAAAGACGCCCACTGACTACCAGTTTTCGCCCAACCCCAGCAGGCCCAGTATCTGCCGCCGCAGGTCCACCAGGTAAGGATCGTCCCGGTGCCGTGGATACGGCCTATCGATGCTCAACTGTGCCTGGATCTTCGCCGGGCGGTCGCTGAACACAATCACCCGGTTGGCCAGCAGCAAGGCTTCTTCCACATCGTGGGTCACCAGCAGGGCCGTGTAGCCCTGGCGCTGCCACAGGTCGATCAGCTCTTTTTGCATGGTGATGCGGGTCAGGGAGTCGAGTTTGCCCAGGGGTTCGTCGAGGATCAGCAAACGCGGCTGGTTGACCAGGGCACGGGCCAACGCCACCCGCTGGGCCATGCCGCCGGACAACTGCCGGGGATAGGCACGGGCGAACGGGCCAAGGCCGACCTTGTGCAGGGCCTCATCGACCTTAGCCGAATGGGTCTTGAGCAGGCCCTGGGCTTCGAGGCCGAGGGCGACGTTGTCCCACACGCGGCGCCACGGGTACAGGGTCGGGTCCTGGAACACCACCACACGGCTCGGGTCCGGGCCGGCGATGGGTTCGCCATCGGCCAGCAGTCGGCCGGAGTCCGCCGGTTCCAGCCCCGCCACCAGGCGCAGCAAGGTGGACTTGCCGCAACCCGACGGCCCGAGCAATGCCACAAATTCTCCCGGCGCCACGTCCAGGGACACCCGCTCCAACACCGGCAAATGCCGGCCGTCCAGCGCAAAACCATGGCTGAGGTTTTCTATGCGCAGCGCCAATCCTTCCAAAGCCGATCCCGCGTGTGCCAGGGCTACCATTTCATCGCTCCTTTCTGCCAGGCCAGCAACCGATCACGCACCAGGAACAACCCGGTGATCAACCCCGAACAGGCCAGCGCCATGATCAGCAGTGCGGCGTACATGTTCGCGTAGGCCGCCCAGCCCTGGGCCCATTGCAGGTACCAGCCGATGCCGGATTTGACTCCCATCATTTCCGCCACCACCAAGGTTGAGAATGAGGCGCCCAGGCCCATGAACAGGCCGACGAAGACGTGAGGCAACGCGGCGGGAATCGCCACCTTGAAAATAAGAAAACCCGGCCGGGCGCCAAGGGTGCGCGCCACGTCGTAATAGGCTTTATCGACGCTGGCCACGCCGGACCAGGTGAGCACCGTGACCGGAAACCAGGTGGCCAGGGCAATCAAAAACACACTCGCACTCCAACTGCTGGGAAACAGGAAAAAACACAGCGGCAACAACGCCGTCGATGGCACCGGGCCGAGGATGCGCAGCACCGGGTGCAGCCAGTAGCCGATCCGCGTGGACCAGCCAATGGCGACGCCGGCGACAAACCCGGTGGCCGCGCCCAGCGCCACCCCCGAGCCCAGCAGCAGCGCCGAATGCAGCAGGCTGTCGGCCAGGCGTGGGTAGTCTTCGATGTACACCGCGAGCAAGGCTTGGGGCGGCGCGAAGAACGGCACCGGCAACAGCGCAAGCTTGGCGGTGAGCAACTCCCAGAGGCCCAAAAGCACCGGCAAGGCGATCAGCCAGGGCGCGGCCGTGCGCAAGCGCAGCGCGAGTGTCGACAGCCTGCGCCCCAGCAGGCTCAGCACGATGAACAACGCCGCCACGCCCACACAGAGGTTGGCCAAGCCTTGGGTCATCGGCCAATTGCGCACCGCGTTGGGCCAGTAGCTGATCAGCAGCGCAACGGCCACCCAGGCCGCCACCACCGCCGCGCCTTGCCACCCGAGCTTGAGCGCCACAGGCGGGTTGAGGACGGTTGCGTCAGTTGAAGACATCGGCAGTGATCTCCTTGGCAAACGCTATCGGGTCGGTGCCTTTGCTGATCACTTCCACGGTTTTCAGGTCGGTGACGTAGGTGGTGATCTCCTGGGTCAGCGCCGCGCCGACCGCGTGGTGGCCGTGGGTGTGGTCGTGGAGGATCGCCTGGACTTCTTCGGTGGAGGTGTTCAGTGCGTAGGCCTGGAAGCCTTTGGCGACGTCCTCCGGGTGCTGCACGGAATAGTCATGGGCTTCGAGGATCGCCTGGGTCAGCGCCGCGACCACGCGCTTGTCTTCGCGGACCAATTTGCCGGTGACGCCGACCACGCAGCAACTGAGATTGGCGTATTCCTCCACCAGGTTGGTGGACAGCTCCCGCGCCACGCCGGACTTGATCAGACGGTACATGAACGGATCACTGCCGCTCACCGCCTGCACTTCACCACGCTCCAGCGCCGTGCCGAGCAGGTCGGCCGGGTACAGGCGCCACTCCACATCGCGCACCGGGTCGACGCCGTGTTTTTTCAGCAGGATCGAAAAGAAATTGCGGTCCGGGCTGGCCATGTCGGTGACGCCTATGGCCTTGCCCTTGAGGTCTTCCAGCTTGCTCACGCCGCCGTTGGCGGCACTGAGCAACCGCAGGCAACCGCCATGGGTGCCGGCGGTGAGCTTCACGTCAAAGCCCTGCTCCAGGGCCTTGAGCCAGCGCAGCGCCATACCCACGCCTGCGTCGGCCTTGCCGGTAGCGATGGCTTCCAGCAAGACCTCGGTGGAGTTGCCGAAGTTGACCAGTTCCACGTCCAGGTTGTGCTTGGTGAAGAAGCCCTGCCCATGGGCGATCACCACCGGCGCCAGGCACACCGCGTTGAGGTTGACTGCCAGTTTGAGTTTGCGCGGTGCGTCGAGGCGGATGAACTCACCGGTGCCGGCAGGCTCCTGGGCGGTAGTGTGGCCGGCGTGTGCGTCGGCGGAAAAACCCAGGCGCGGCAGCGACAGGCTGGCCAGGGTGAGGCCGGCCAGACCCAGCAGGCGGCGACGGGTCAGGTGATCAAAAGCAGCCATGCGAACTATCCCTATTTAATGGATCAGCCCACTCCAAAGAAGGGCCGAAAGCGTCAAAAAAACCATTTTGATTATATTAATGACTGACTTTTATGAAAGAACCATATAATTCTATGGTTATGCCTGATGGGCAGGAAGCGGATGAAAGCGCCCTAAGCTCAGATCGAAAGAGTATTTATCGAATGGTTTTTAGATCATTAAGCTTGGGCATATTTCGTTGAAAATCGAGCCCACCATGCCCCTTCGTAGTCCCCTCGCCGCTGTATTAGGATTGCTGGCTTTTTCCGTCGCTGTCAGTGCGCAAGCCCAGGAAACCGTGCGCATCGGTTACCAGAAATCCTCCACGCTGATCACCCTGCTCAAGACCCAGGGCACCCTGGAGAAAGCCCTCAAGGCCGACAACATCGAGGTGAGCTGGCATGAGTTCCCCAGCGGCCTGCCGCTGCTGGAAGCGCTGAACGTCGGCAACGTGGACATCAGCGCCGACGTGGCCGACACCGTGCCGATCTTCGCCCAGGCCGCCCAGGCCAAACTCACCTACTTCGCCCAGGAAGCGCCCTCGCCTTCGGCCCAGGCCATCGTGGTACGCAAGGACTCGCCGATCCAACAGTTGGCGGATTTGAAGGGCAAGAAGATCGCGGTGACCAAGGCCGCCGGCACTCACTATCTGTTGATTGCCGCGCTGGCCCAGGCCGGCCTTGCATTCTCGGATATCGAGCCGGCTTACCTGTCGCCGGCCGATGGCCGCGCGGCGTTCGAGAACAACAAGGTGGACGCCTGGGTCACCTGGGAACCCTTCCTCACCAGCGTGCAGCGCCAACTGCCGACACGCACCCTGGCGGACGGTGCCGGGCTGGCCAGTTACAAGCGTTACTACCTGACCGGCACGCCCTACGCCAAGGCGCACCCGGAGGTATTGAAGGTGGTGTATGCGCAGCTGGAAAACGCCGGCCACTGGGTAAAAACCAACCCGCAGGACGCGGCAAAAGTGCTCGGCCCGCTGTGGGGCAACCTGGATGCAGCCACGGTGGAAGCGGCGAATGCGCACCGCAGTTATCAGGTGCAGCCGGTGACGATTGAGCAGTTGGGTGAGCAGCAGAAGATTGCCGATGCGTTCTTCAAGGCGGGGTTGTTGCCCAAGGCGGTGGATGCCAAGGATGTGCAGACCTGGCGGCCTTGAAGGCGGGTGTGATCTCAATGTGGGAGGGGCGGTGCGACGATTCGACAAGCCCGCTCACCACAACAGCCCTATCTGCCGGACGTTCAGTGTTGAGTCAACGTTATGTAGATCCCTATGCTCATCGGCGGCAAGCCCCTCCCACAGTTGGTTTGCATATGCGGTTAGAGGAGTGTTCGGGCTAGAGCCTTTTTCCACTCTGAGTAACGCTCCGCCATCGCCGGATCCTCCTGCGGCTCAAAGCGCTCGCGCTGGCGCTGCAACTGCCCCAGCGCCGCATCACTCGCCCACACCCCCAACGCCCGTCCCGCCAGGTGCGCGGCGCCCAATGCCGAAACCTCCGGCGACAGGCTGCGCACCACCGGGCGTTGCAGCAGGTTGGCCAGGAACTGCATCAGCCAGCGGTTGCGCGTGGCGCCGCCATCCACCCACAGTTCCTTGAGCGGGCTGCCGATGTCTTGCTGCATGGCTTCGAACACATCGCGAATCTGATAGCCGATGGATTCCAGCGAGGCGCGCAGGATGTGCGCGCCGGACGTGGCTTCGCTCAACCCGCAGATCAGCCCATGGGCGTCGGCCTTCCAGTGCGGTGCGCCGAGGCCGGACAGCGCCGGGACAAAATACACGCCGCCGTTATCCGGCAATTGCGCGGCCTGTTCGGTCAGCGCATCCAGGGATTCTCCCGCCACCAGCTTCGACGCCCACTGCACGGCAGCGCCGGTATGGACGATATTGCCTTCCATGCCGAAAGTAGGTTGGCTGCCATCGTGCCAGGCCAGGGTGGTCGACAGGCCATGGGTGGAGGCAATCGGCCCGCCCATGGGCGTCATCAAGGACGAACCAGTGCCGAGGGTGGCCTTGACCAGCCCCGGCGCGAAACCGCCCTGCCCGTACAGCGCCGCATGGGAGTCGCCGATCATCGACATCACCGGGATGCCGGCGGGCAAGCCGCCCAACGCGACGGTTTCGGCGAAGAAACCGGCGCTCGGCCGGATCGGCGCCAACGCCGCAGCCGGAATGCCGAACAGCGCCAACAGCTCAGGATCCCAGGCGCAGGTGTGCAGGTTGAACAGTTGGGTGCGTGCGGCGTTGGAATAGTCGGTGGCGAACACCTGGCCGCCGCTGAGTTGCCACAACAGCCAGCTGTCGACGGTGCCCAGGCAGATATCGCCTGCAGCAGCGCGGGCGTGACCATCCTCAAGGTGATCGAGAATCCAGCGGAACTTGCCCGCCGAGAACATCGGGTCCAACGCCAGCCCGGTCTTTTCCAGGATCAGCGCTTCATGGCCCTGCTCATGCAGGTGCGTGCACAACGCCGTAGAGCGTCGGCACTGCCAACTGATGCACGGCGACAATGGCTCACCGGTATGCCTATCCCAAGCCACCACCGATTCACGCTGGTTGCTGATGGCCAACGCAGTGATCGGACGGTCCACCTGGGCCAGGCATTCTTCAATCGCAGCCAACGTGTTTTGCCAGATCAGCAGCGGGTCCTGCTCGGAAAACCCGGCCTGGGGATGGCGGATGCTCAAGGGCCGCGAACCGCGCGCAATCACCTGGCCAAGTTCGTTGACCAGCACCGCCTTGGCGTTGCTGGTACCTTCATCTATCGCCAGGATCAGCGGGGTATTGTTATTCATTGAATTCACCGCAACCGAGTGGCAGCCGCCACGATCCCAGCCGCGTCGATGTTATGCAAGGCGCGGGTCGGTTCGCGGGCACCGGCGGCGGCGTACTCGCCATCGCCGATACCCAGGCGGATCAGGGCAATGCCCAACCCGGCTTCGGCCAGCACTTCGGCGACCAGGCTGCCGACGCCGCCATTGATGTTGTGTTCTTCCACGCTGATAACCGCGCGCGTGCCGCTCAAGGCGCTGAGCAACACATCACGCTGCAAGGGCCGGATCGACGACAGGTTGATCACCTGCGCCTGGATGCCCTGCTCCGCCAGCAATGCCGCTGCATCCACCGCTTCATGCACCACCGAGCCCAGGGCCACGATGCTCACATCGGCGCCCTGGCGCAGGATGTCGACCTGACCGGGCACAAACTGATAATCGGCGCCGTGCACGTCGGGCAAGGCTTTGCCGTCGAGGCGGATATACACCGGGCCGTGGTAGCGCAGCGCGTAATCGACGATCTGCCGGCACTCGACGGCATCGGCGGGGGCGAAGATCTGCACATTGCCAAACCCGCGCATCACCGAAATATCGTCGAGGCTGTGGTGGGTGCTGGCAAGCGGGCCATAACTGGTGCCGGCATTCAGGCCGAACATCTTCACGTTGGCCTGGTTGTAGCAGACGTCCACCTTGATCTGCTCATTGGCCCGCGAGATCAGGAACGGCGCCGCATTGCAGGTGGCGGCGATCTTGCCGCCCAGGGCCAGGCCCGCCGCGACGCTGACCAGGGATTGCTCGGCAATGCCCACATTGATCAGCCGCTCGGGAAAACGCTGGGCAAACGGGCCGATCTTGGCCGTGGAGGTGGAGTCGCTGACCACCGGCACTACGTCCAGCCCGGCATCGACGGCAGCGATAAACGCTTGCACCATGACGCTCGCCAAATGTTCACTCGCCATGGTTCAACTCCTCCAGTGCTGCGTTGATTTCATCACCCTTGGGCACGCGGTGGTGCCATTCGGGGCGGGCTTCGATAAACGACACGCCCTTGCCTTTAATGGTGTGGGCGATCAGCACCTGGGGCGCGCCGGTCTTGGTCTGCATGCTTTCCAGGGCTTCGATCAATTGGCCGACATCGTTACCGTCGCACTCGCTGACGCGGAAGCCAAAGGCCGCCCATTTCACGTCCAGTGGGTCCAGCGGCATGATCTCGGCGGTCAAACCGGCAAGCTGCAGCTTGTTCTTGTCGACGATCACAAACAGGTTATCCAGGCCGTACTTGGCCGCCGCCATCGCCGCTTCCCAGTTGGAGCCTTCGGCCAGTTCGCCGTCACCGGTGAGCACGTAGATGCGCTTGTTGCTGCCGGACATCTTCGCCGCGAGGGCCAGCCCGACCGCCACCGGCAAACCGTGGCCGAGGGCGCCGGTGTTCAGTTCGATGCCGGGGGTTTTCTGGCGTACCGGGTGGCCGGGCAGGTGCGAGTTGAAGTGCTGGTAGGTGGGCAGCCACTCGGTGGGGATGTAGCCCGCCTGCGCCAGGCAGCAGTACAAACCGCCCACGCCGTGGCCCTTGCTCTGGATATAAATATCGCGCTCGGGGTCTTCGGTGCGTTCCGGGCCGGTGTTGAGGACGCGGAAATACAGGGTGGCGAGGATGTCGGTTTCGGAAAGATCCGCCCCGGTGTGCCCGCCGGCCGGTGAGTCGGCGTTCAGGCGGATCACATGGCGACGAATCAGGCGGGCCTGTTCCTTGATCTGGTGGGCGTCGTACTGGAAGGCATTCATGCAGCGGCTCCTTTGAGGCTGACCACGCGGGGTGAAAGTGTCCAAGGCTGTCTTTGAATATTTATTCAGCAGTGACAATATATTTCTATTTAGACGCCGATCCTCCGGCAGGTCAAGTGAGCGAACCGCCGAAAAATCAAATAAAACTCGGAAATCCCCCTCGGACAAACGGCCAAAATCCCACGCCGGCTCCTCTAGACCGTGGCTTTGCGCCGGGCAAAAACACCGTTTCAGCGGCAGGCAAGAAAAATTAAGCGCTTGACTTTGACACGGTGTCACTGGAATCTGAATTAACAGTCAGGCACGCATAAATATTCAAGAAGCCTGAAGCACTCCAAAAAAAATAACTCAGGAGAACACTGTGGACGCCAAAGCTATTGTCCAGCACCCGGCCGAACTCAAGCCGCCACCTCGCCCACGTATTGTCAAACTGCTGCCCAGTAATATCGGCGGCCCGTTGATCGGGCTGGTGCTGCTGGTGCTGGTCTTCTCCTTCAGTTCCGAATTCTTCTTCTCGTTGCGCAATGGCCTGAACATCCTCGATCAGGTCACGGTGCTGGGCATCCTGGCGATCGGCATGACGGCGGTGATCGTGATCGGCGGCATCGACCTGTCGGTCGGCTCGGTGCTGGCCTTCTCGATGATGATGCTCGGCTGGCTGTATCAGGATCAGGCGGTGCCCCTGGGCTTTGCGATTCCGATCTCGATTGCCAGCGGCATGCTCGCCGGGCTGGTCTCCGGCGCGTTGATCACCTACGCCAAGCTGCCACCCTTTATTGCCACGCTGACCATGATGTCGGTGGCCCGTGGCCTGGCGAATATCCTCACCGAAGGCCGGCAGATCGTCGGCTATCCGGACTGGTTCACCAGCCTGGCGACGGTGCGTCACTTCGGTTTCCTCTCCGCCACCGTGGGCCTGTTCCTGGTGATGCTGGTGGTGGCCTGGGTGTTCCTGCGCTTTCGTGCCGGCGGCCGCAACCTCTACGCCATGGGCGGCAGCCCGGAAGTGGCGCGGCTGTCGGGCATCAAGGTGCGGGCGATTACCCTCTGGGTGTACGCCATCAGCGGTGCGCTGGCCGGCATCGCCGCCGTGACCCTGGCCGCGCGCCTGGACTCCTCGCAACCGAGCGCCGGGCTGAGCCTGGAGCTGGACGCCATCGCCGCCGTGGTGATTGGCGGCGCAAGCCTCAGTGGCGGCGTCGGCAGCATCGGCGGCACCCTGGTGGGCGTACTGATCATTGGCGTATTGCGCAATGGCCTCAACCTGCTGGGGGTTTCGCCCTTTATTCAACAAGTGGTGATCGGCGTGGTCATCGCCCTCGCCGTCACCATCGACACCCTGCGACGCCGCTCCAGCACTGCCCGTTAAACCTGTTCGACAGTTGACACCCTCCAACAATAAAACCAGGAGTCACCGACATGTTCAGCCCCAAGAAATTGCTGTTGGCCACCGCTCTCGCCGCCGCCACCCTCACCGTTGCCGGCACCACCTGGGCCAAGGATTTGACCATCGGCCTGGCCGTGGCCAACCTGCAGGCCGACTTCTTCAACCAGATCAAGCAATCGGTGGAAGCCGAAGGCAAAGCCAAGGGGGTCAAGGTGATCACCGTGGACGCCCAGGGCAACTCCTCCACCCAGGTCAGCCAGATTGAAGACCTGATCACCCGCCAGATCGACGTGCTGATCTACATCCCGGCCGGTGCCACCGCCGCCGGTGTGCCGGTGAAAGCCGCCAAGGCTGCGGGCATCCCGGTGATCGCCGTGGACCGCAACGCCCCCGACGCACCGGGCGACACCTTTATCGCCAGCGACAGCGTGGCCGGCGCCAAGACCCTGGCCGAGTACGTGGGCAAGATCACCGACGGCAAGGGCCGCATCGCGATCCTGCAAGGCCAGATCGGTACCACCCCCGAGAATGATCGCGCCAAAGGCTTTGAAGAGGGCCTGAAAGCCTTCCCGGACCTCAAGGTCGTCGCCCAGCAACCAGCTGAATGGGCCCAGGACAAAGGCTTCGCCGTGGCCCAGGACCTGCTCCAGCGTGACCCGAACATCACCGTGTTCTTCGGCCGAGCCGATGCCATGGCCTTGGGCGCTGCCCAGGCGGTGAAAGTCGGCAACCTCGATCACAAGGTGGTCGTGGTCGGTTTCGACGGCGACGTGGCCGGGCTCAAGGCCGTGCAAAGCGGTGTGCTGAACGCGACCATGACCCAGCAGACGCAGAAAATGGGGCGCCTGGCCGTGGCCTCGGCCATCGACCTCAAAGCCGGCAAGACCCTGCCCAAGGAGCAGTTGTTGCCCACCGTGCTGACCACTAAAGAAAACGTCGCGCCGTTCCTGCAACAGCACCCGTAAGCCTTGGAGGTCGTCATGCAAGCAGCAGCCGTTGACACCGCTCGATCAGACGCGGTGCTGTGCCTGCGCAATATCAGCAAGGCCTACGGGCCGGTGCAGGTGTTGTCGCAGGTCAACGTGGACATTCGCCCCGGTGAAGTACTGGCCCTGCTCGGTGAGAACGGCGCGGGCAAGTCGACCTTGTCGTCGATCATCGCCGGGCTGGTGCAACCGGAAGCCGGGGGCAGCATGACCTGGCTCGGCGCGCCCTACGCCCCCGCTTCACCGGGGGCTGCGCTGGGCGCCGGGATCGGCCTGATCCACCAGGAAATCCGCCTGCTGCCGCAACTGTCGATTGCCGAGAACATCTTCGTCGGCCGCCTGCCCATGCGCCGTGGGCGGGTGGACCGCGAGTACATGGAGGCCCAGGCGCAGATCCAGTTAGAGCGCCTGGGGCTCAAGGTGCCGGCCTCGCGCAAGGTCGAAGGCCTGAGCGTGGCGGCCCAGCAACTGGTGGAGATCGCCAAGGCGCTGACGCTGAAGGCCAGCCTGTTGATCCTCGATGAACCCACCGCCGCATTGGGTGGCGAGGAAACCGAGCTGCTGTTCAAGCAGGTGGAACGGCTGAAGGCCGAGGGTGTGTCGTTTATCTATATCAGCCACCGCCTGGAAGAGATCGCACGCATCGCCGACCGCGTGCTGGTGCTGCGCGACGGTCGCCAGATCGCCCTGCATGCCACGGCCCAGGTGCCGGTGCGGGAGTTGGTGGAGCAGATGGTCGGGCGCAGCCTGGAGCGGATCTTTCCTGCGTTGCAGGCGCCCCAGGAGCAGGTGATGTTGCAGGTCAAGGCGTTGAGCTGCCGTGAGTTTGCCTTGCACGGCATCGACTTCAGCGTGCGTGCCGGCGAGGTATTCGGCATTGCCGGGGTGGTCGGCGCCGGGCGAACCGAGCTGGTGCGTACCATTGCCGGCGCGGCCCAGGATATTCGCGGCCATATGGTGCTGGATGGCGAGGTCCGCCAGTTGCGCTCGCCCTTCGAGGCGATCCAGGCCGGCGTGGTGCTGGTGCCCGAAGACCGCAAGCAGCAAGGCGTGGTGGTGGAGCATCGCATCGAAGACAACCTGATTTATGGCAACACCGACCTGCTGGATAAACGCGGCTGGGTGTTCCCTGCCCCACTGCGCGAATTCGCGCGCACGGCGGTGGCGCGACTGGGGGTCAAAGGTGCGCCGCAGTCGCGGATTTCCAGCTTGTCCGGCGGTAACCAGCAGAAGGTGATCATTGCAAAGTGGCTGGCGCGCAACCCGAAGGTGTTCATCCTCGATGAACCCACACGCGGCATCGACGTGGGCGCGCGGGCGGCGATTTATGAAGTGATCGCGGACCTGGCGGCCAAGGGCATGGCGGTGATTGTAGTGAGTTCCGATCTGGACGAAGTGCTGGGCTTGTCCCACCGGGTGATGGTGATGAGCCGAGGGCGGCAGATGGGGATTCTGGAGCGTGGCGAGGCCACTCCGGTTGCGGTCATGGAAATGGCCACCGCCTAGGAACCCGGTCCTCACAAACAATGGCGATCAAATGTGGGAGGGGGCTTGCCCCCGATTGCGGTGGGTATCTACACAACGTTGGCTCGGCGCTGAACGCTCGGCAGATAGGGCTGCTGTGGTGAGCGGGCTTGCCCCGCGCTGGGGCGCGAAGCGGCCCCAAAACCAGGCACCTCGGTGTGTCAGTTAAAAACACATCGCCTGTAATGGGGCTGCTTCGCAGCCCAGCGCGGGACAAGCCCGCTCACCACAGGAGAACTCGCCAGTCTCTGAAAATTATGTAAATACCTATGCCCCGATGAGGGAGTGTCAGTAGATGCATCTGTAACTGAACCACTGCTATCGGGAGCAAGTCGAGTCGTCGCACCGCCCTTCCCACAGGGGATCTACTGTGATTTCAAAAATTGGAGTTATTCATGCAGCTTTTTAGTCTTCAAGGCCAAGTGGCCTTTGTTACCGGCGCCGGCAGCGGCATTGGCCAGGCTATCGCCGTCGGGCTCGCCGAAGCGGGCGCGGATGTAGCCTGCTTTGATCTTCCGGGCAGCCCCGGCATCGCCAGCACGGTAGAACGCATCCAGGCCCTGGGCCGGCGCGCCCTGGCCCTCAGCGGCACCGTCACCGAGCGAGCTGCCCTGGATGCAGCGGTCGCGCACACCGAGCATGAGCTCGGCCCGCTCAGCGTGGCCGTCAACTGCGCCGGCATCGCCAATGCCCAGGCCGCCGAAGACCTGGAGCTGCAACGCTGGCAAACCACCCTGGACATCAACCTCACCGGCATTTTCCTCAGTTGCCAGGCCCAGGCCGCGGTGATGTTGCCGCGTGGCAAAGGCGCCATCGTCAATATCGCCTCCATGTCCGGCAGCATCGTCAACCGCGGCCTGTTGCAGGCGCACTACAACACCTCCAAGGCCGGGGTGATCCACCTGAGCAAAAGCCTGGCGATGGAATGGGCCGACAAAGGCCTGCGCGTCAACTGCATCAGCCCCGGCTACACCGCCACGCCGATGAACTCACGCCCGGAAGTCGCCGACCAGGTGAAGATCTTTGAACAGACCACGCCCATGGGCCGCATGGCCAGCGTGGACGAAATGGTCGGCCCGGCGATTTTCCTGGTCAGCCAGGCCTCGTCTTTCTGCACCGGTGTCGACCTGCTGGTCGATGGTGGTTTTGTCTGCTGGTAAGGAGTTTTGTCATGTCGCAACGTTTCAGCGGTAAAACCATCGTGATCACCGGCGCCTGCCGTGGCATCGGTGCCGGCATTGCCGAGCGCTTCGCCCAGGAAGGTGCCAACCTGGTGCTGGCCTCCAACGACCTGGAGCGCGTGACATTCACCGCCGACCAACTGGCCCGGGAATACAAGGTCGACACCCTGGCCCTGGGCATCGACGTGACCCGCGAAGAAGACATCGAAACCCTCTACCGCGAGGGTCACGCGCGCTTCGGCAGCATCGACGTGTCAGTGCAGAACGCCGGCATCATCACCATCGACCACTACGACAAGATGCCCCGCGCCGACTTCGACAAGGTGCTGCAGGTCAACACCACCGGCGTGTGGCTGGGCTGCCGGGAGGCGGCCAAGTACATGGTCAAGCAAGGCAGCGGGCGCTTGATCAACACCTCGTCCGGCCAGGGCCGCCAGGGGTTTATCTACACCCCGCACTACGCCGCCAGCAAAATGGGCGTGATCGGCATTACCCAGAGCCTGGCACTGGAACTGGCGCGGCATAACATCACGGTCAACGCGTTTTGCCCGGGCATCATCGAAAGCGAGATGTGGGACTACAACGACCGCGTATGGGGCGAGATCCTCAGCACCGACGAAAAACGCTACGCCAAGGGCGAGTTGATGGCCGAATGGGTCAGGAACATCCCCCTGCGCCGGGCCGGCAAGCCCTCGGATGTCGCCGGTCTGGTGGCGTTCCTGGCCTCGGATGACGCGGCCTACCTGACCGGCCAGGCGATCAATATCGACGGCGGCCTGATCATGTCGTAAGGGTTTGGTATCCTCACCCGCATTGATGTCATCACTGAGGCCTTCATGAGCCAGATCGAAGAACAGCGCCTGATCACCAAGATCGCGAGCCTCTATTACGAAGAGGGGCTCAAGCAGTCCGAGATTTCCGCCCAGCTGGACCTGTCCCAATCCTTTATCAGCCGTGCCCTGCGCCGGGCGCTGCAGGAAGGCGTGGTGAAGATCAGCGTGATGCGCCTGCAAGGCCTGCACCTGGAGCTGGAAAACCAATTGCAACGCCGCTACGACGTGCGCCAGGTGATCGTGGTGGAAGCCACCGAGCCCGGCAACGATGAAAGCATCAAGCAAGCCATCGGCTCGGCGGCTGCCCACTACCTGGAGACCAGCCTGTCGCCCCAGGACCATATCGGCATTTCGTCGTGGAGCAGCACCATTCGCGCCATGGTCGGCCACCTGCATGCCCAGCCGGGCAAACAAGGCGCCCAGGAAGTGGTACAACTGTTGGGCGGCGTCGGCCACAAAGGCGCGTTTGAAGCCACCCTGCTCACCCAGCGCCTGGCCACCCTGCTCAACTGCCCGGCGTTCCTGCTGCCGTCGCAAAGCATCGAGCAATCGGTGGAAAGCAAACAGCGCATCGTGCAGATGGAAGAGGTCAAGGAAGTGCTGCAACGCTTTGACAGCATCACCCTGGCGATCGTCGGCATCGGCGACCTGGAACCCTCACAGTTGCTGCGCAACAGTGGCAACTACTACACCGAGGACATGCTGCGCCTGCTGGCCGAGCGCGGTGCCGTCGGCGATATCTGCCTGCGCTACTTCGATGCCCAGGGCAAGCCGGTGCTGGAGGAAGATGAAGAATTCGTGGTCTCGGTGGCGCTGCCCAAGTTGCGCAGTATCCACCGCGTGCTCGGCCTGGCCGGCGGGCTGAACAAGGTCCAGGCCATTCGTGGCGCGCTCAAGGGCGGTTACCTGGACATCCTGATCACCGACCTGGACACCGCACAGGCCCTGAACCACTAACCCTATTTCTGGAGACTGCCGCTCATGACGTCCAAGCTCGAACAACTCAAGCAATTCACCACCGTGGTCTGCGACACCGGCGACCTCGAAGCCATCAGCCGCCTGCGCCCGGTGGACGCCACCACCAACCCGTCGCTGCTGCTCAAGGCCGCCGCGATCCCGGAATACGCCGAGCTGCTGCGCAATGCCGTCAACCTGGCCAAGGGCGACGTCGGCCTGTCCTGCGACCACTTCGCGGTGTCCGTCGGTGCCGGCATTTTGAAGGTTATCCCCGGGCGTATTTCCACCGAAGTCGACGCGCGCCTGTCCTTCGATGAAGACGCGCTGTGGGCCAAGGCCAACCAGTTGATCGCCCTGTACGACCAGGCCGGTATCAGCCGCGACCGCGTGCTGATCAAACTCGCCTCCACCTGGGAAGGCATCCGCACGGCCGAACGCCTGGAAAAAGCCGGCATCCAGACCAACCTCACCCTGCTGTTCTCCTTCGCCCAGGCCCAGGCCTGCGCCGATGCCGGGGTGTTCCTGATCTCACCGTTCGTGGGCCGCATCTACGACTGGTACCGCAAGAACACCGGCCTGGACTACACCGGCGCTGATGACCCAGGCGTGCAATCGGTGACGCGCATCTACAACTACTACAAGGCCAACCAGATCAACACCGTGGTGATGGGCGCGAGCTTCCGCACCCTCAGCCAGATCGAACAGCTGGCGGGGTGCGATCGCCTGACCATCAGCCCGGAGCTGCTGCAGAAGCTCGACGAAGACCAGGGCACGCTGGCGCGCAAATTGGTGCCGGTGACCGAAGGCGAAGCGCGTCAGCCAATGAACGAAGCGCAGTTCCGCTGGGCGTCGAACGAAGATGCGATGGCCACTGAGAAACTCGCGGAAGGGATTCGACAGTTTGCACGGGACCAGGAAAAACTCGAGGCGGTGTTGTCGGCGCTATGAACCCCGTCCAGCCGCTCGGCCAGTCGCGCACCTTGGTGTTCCTGGCCTACCCGCAAATGGGCCTGCTCGACCTGACCGGTGCCCAGACCGTGTTCTGGGCTGCCACCAAGGCCATGGTCGAGCGTGGCCTGCCGGGCTATGTGGTGCACACCGCCAGCCTGGCGGGCGGCTTGATGCCGACGGCCGAAGGATTGAGCGTCGACACCTGCCATTGGCGCAATTTGACCCCGCCGCCCTGGACACCTTGATCGTACCCGGCGCCCCCGCCATTCAACAGGCGCTGGCCGCCAACACCGACCTGGTGGACTGGCTGCGTCACGCCTCCACTCGGGCCCGGCGCACGGCCTCGGTGTGCAGCGGCACCTTCCTGCTGGCCCAGGCCGGCTTGCTCCAGGGCCGGCGTGCTGCCACGCACTGGGCGATGTGCGACATGCTCAAGCGCGGGTTCCCCAACATCGATGTGGACATGGACGCAATCTTTGTCCAGCAAGGCAATGTGTGGACGTCGGCAGGCGTGAGTGCCGGCATCGACCTTGCGCTGGCGTTGGTAGAGGCCGATTGCGGGCGTCACGTCGCCCTGCAAGTGGCACGGGAACTGGTGGTGTTTCTCAAAAGGCCTGGCGGCCAGGCCCAGTTCAGCCAACTGCTGCAAGCCCAGACCGACGACACTGCCGGTTTCGATGCGTTGCACCTGTGGATCGCCGACAACCTCAGTGACCGCGAGCTTACGGTGGAGCGCCTGGCGGAACAAAGCCGCATGAGCCCGCGCAACTTCGCCCGGGTCTACAAGCAAAAAACCGGGCGCACCCCGGCCAAGGCCATCGAGTTGTTTCGCGTGGAGGCGGCGCGGCGCCTGCTGGAAGACTCCCAGCGCAACATCGACCAGGTGGCGCACCTGTGTGGCTTTGGCGATGAAGAGCGCATGCGCTACACCTTCCATCGCCACCTTGCGATTTCCCCTCGCGACTACCGCGCGCGCTTTTCCCGCTGACGGCAGGCCGCTTGGCAGTTATTCAGGGTTTTCTGTCCTACCCGCCAAACCGCGGCGCTCTTAGAGTAGGCCGGTAACGCATTGCGCCTTGAGCAATCGTATCGACCTGGTCCCTGGAGCATCCCCATGAAGCAGCACATCCTTATCATCGGCGCCGGGTTCGGCGGTGTCTGGAGCGCCTTGAGCGCCGCGCGCCTGCTGGATAAACATGATCGCCATGACGTGCAGATCAGCGTCCTGGCCCCACAGCCGGCGCTACGTATTCGCCCACGTTTCTACGAGGCCGAAGTGCATGCCATGCAGGCACCGCTGGGCCCATTGTTTGCGGCAGTCGGCGTGGACTTCATCGAGGGCGCCGCCGACCGCATCGATGAACACGGCAAGCAGGTGACCTACCGCAACACGGCAGGCATCCCCACCACCCTCAAGTACGACCGCCTGGTGCTGGCCGCCGGCAGTCGTCTCAATCGCCCGCAGATGGAAGGCCTCCAGCACGTGTTCGATGTGGACCAGATCGAAGACGCCACGCGCCTCGAAGCCCATATCAAGGGTTTGAAAAACCTGCCCGACAGCCCGGCACGCAACACCGTGGTGGTGGCCGGCGGCGGGTTTACCGGGATCGAGACCGCCACCGAAATGCCGGCACGCCTGCGCGCAGCACTGGGTGACGACGCCACTATCCGTGTGATCGTGGTGGACCGTGGCCCGCAGATCGGGGCATCCATGGGCGATGGCATTCGCCCGTCCATCGTCGAAGCCAGCCAACACCTGGGCCTCGAATGGCGATTGAACACCTCCGTGGCCGCGGTGGATGCCGGCGGCGTGACCCTGGCCGATGGGCAGCGCATCGAGTCCAGCACCGTGATCTGGACCATCGGCTTTCGCGCCAACCCGCTGACCGAACAAGTCAGCGGCACCCTTGACCCCCAGGGCCGCCTGCATGTGGACGGCAACCTCAAGGTGAAGGGCCAGGCCGATGTCTTTGCCGCCGGTGATGTGGCCTACGCCGCCACCGACGACCTCGGTCACTTCGCCGGCATGTCCTGCCAGCACGCCATCGCCCTGGGCCGCTACGCCGGCAACAACGTCGCCGCCGACCTGATCGGCGTGGCCCCGATGACCTACAGCCAGCCCAAATACGTCACCTGCCTCGACCTCGGGGCCTGGGGCGCGGTGTACACCGAGGGCTGGGATCGTCAACTCAAGCTGGTGGGCCAGGAAGCCAAGGAGCTCAAGCAGCAGATCAACACGGTGTGGATCTACCCGCCAGCCGCCGAACGGGCCACCGCCCTGGCGGCGGCTGACCCGCTGATTCCGGTGGCCTGACGCCCCACACCCGGTGCCCGCCAGCCCACTGTTTGCTGGCGAGCATAAATGCCAGGAGCGATCAGGCTCGCTCCTGCCTCAGCTTTGCGCGACACCCGTCCCAAACTTGCGAATCGCCAGGCAATACCCGATCAATGCCAGCGCCGCCAGCAACCCGCCCGCCAGGCCGACCCAGGCGAAGCCGAAGTGGCTGCCGACCCAACTGCCCATCAGGGCGCCACCGCCAATGCCGATGTTGTAGATACCGGAGAACATCGCCATGGCCACGTCGGTGGCGTCCGGGGCCAGCACCAGCACCTTCGATTGCATGGCGAGGCCGAAGCCCATGATCGCCATGCCCCAGAACACGCTGAGGATCACCAGGTACGACTCGGCACCGCTCAACGGCAGCATCAGCGCCAGGCACGCGGCCAGGATAAACACCGCGCCGACCACGAACAGGTGGGGGTTGAAGCGGTGCACCAGGCTGAACAACAGCGAACCGATGATGCCCGCGCCGCCGAACACCAGCAGGATCAGGGTCACCGCGCTGCCGCTCATGCCGGCCACGCCTTCGACGAAGGGTTCGATGTAGCTGTAGGCGGTGAATTGCGCGGTCACGGTCATGGCGGTGAGCACATACAACGCCACCAGCGCCGGACGCTTGAACAGCAGTGGCAGGCTACGCAGGGAACCGGAGTTCTGGCTCGGCAGCAAGGGCAAGGTGCGCGCCAGCCAGAACACCAGGGCGGCGGCGAACGCGCCGATCACCAGGAACGTGGTGCGCCAACCCATGGCTTCGCCGAGCAGACGCCCCAGGGGAATACCCAGCACCATCGCCAGGGACGTACCGGTGGCGAGCAGTCCGAGGGCTTGCACCTGCTTGCCTTCCGGCGCCAGGCGCACCGCCAGGGACGCGGTGATCGACCAGAACAGTGCATGGGACAAGGCAATGCCGACGCGACTGACCATCAACAGGCCGAAGCTGGTGGCGACGCTGGACAAGATGTGGCTGGCGATAAACAGGCAGAACAGCACGATCAGCAGCTTGCGTCGCTCGACGTTACGCGTCAGCAGCATCACCGGCAGCGAGGTCAGGGACACGATCCAGGCATAAATGGTGAGCATCAGGCCGACGCTGGACACGGGCATGTCGAAGCTGGCGCCAATGGCGCTGAGCAGGCCGACGGGGACGAATTCAGTGGTATTGAACACAAACGCGGCCAGCGCCAGGGCGATGACCGGTTGCCAGTTGGCTTGGGGGGTTGCGGCTGAAATGCTCATTGAAGGGCGAGGTACTCTGGCGATGATCAAGCGGCCACCCAGGACAAGCGCCGCCGCCTGGCATTCTATAGGTTTATCGGCCGTCTGTTGATGCTCATCCCCCTCAAAATACCCTCAGTTTTGTCACGGTGCCGTCATGGTGACCACGTAGTTGCCTGACTGGATCGGCTGGCCGAGGCTGTCCACCAACAGGTACGTCTGGTCGTAATAACGCCCGCTGCCGCTGTCCGCCACCAGCCGCAGACTGGCCCCGTTGACGCTGGCGACCGGCGCCATACTGCGGACATCGAACCGATTGCCACGGCTGGCGCTCGGGCAACCTGTCACGTCCATCCGGGCACCGCTGTGCGCATTTGTCGCACACAAGGGTTCGACAATGCTGCCCGTGAACCTGATGGTGCCTTGACCCGCCGGCTGCGCCGCGCCGCAGGTGCTTGCCCAAAGGCAAAGGAGACAGGTAGCTGCCGAAAAACCGTTGATACGCATGCTGATACTCCTTCCTGGGCTATTAGGAAGTAAGTCGTCAGCAAAGGCACTAACTTGAGGTTATTCGTCCTAGCGCAACAAACGGTTAAGGATCCACCTGCGCCATCAACTCCGGAATGCTCTCCGGCCGCTTGGCATAACGCTGCGCCAACGCCGCACAGACCATCAACTGGATCTGGTGAAACAGCATCAAGGGCAAAATCAGCACGCCCATGCTCGCCCCGGCGAACAGCACCTGGGCCATCGGCACACCCGTGGCCAGGCTCTTCTTCGAGCCGCAGAACAGGATGGTGATGCGGTCTTCCTGATTAAAGCCAAAAGCCTTGCCCAACAGGGTGGACGCCACCAGCACCAAGGCCAGCAACACGCAGCAGGCCACCACCAGGCCGCCCAGTTCCCACAGCGGGATCTGGTGCCAGATGCCTTCGTTGACCGCTTCGCTGAACGCGCCGTACACCACCAGCAGGATCGAACCCTGGTCGACGAACTTCAGCCAGGCTTTATTGCGCCCCACCCATGCGCCGATCCAGCGGCGGGCGATCTGCCCGGCGATAAACGGCAGCAGCAGTTGCACGCTGATTTTCAGGATCGCATCGACGGTGGAGCTGCCTTCGCCATGCACATTGAGCAACAACGTCACCAGCAATGGCGTGAGGAAGATGCCGAACAGGCTGGAGGCCGCCGCGCTGCAGATCGCCGCCGGGATATTGCCCCGTGCCAACGAAGTAAAGGCAATCGCCGATTGCACCGTGGCAGGCAAGGCGCAGAGATAAAGCATGCCCATGTACAGGTCTTTGCCGATCAGCGGCGACAACACCGGTTTGAGCGCCAGGCCCAACAGCGGGAACAGCACAAAGGTCAGGCTGAACACCAGCAGGTGCAGGCGCCAATGGCCCGCGCCGGCGACGATGGCCTGGCGCGACAGCTTGGCGCCGTGCAAGAAGAACAACAGCGCGATGGCCAGGTTGGTGACCCAGCCGAAGGCCACGGCGGTCTGGCCGCTGGCGGGCAGCAGGGAGGCGAGGATCACCGTGGCGATCAAGGTCAGGGTGAAGTTGTCGGGCAGAAAACGGGGGCGAGTCATAAGCGAATCTTCCGGGGGTTGCCAAGAGCGTCATGGCGACTCTAACGTAACGCTTTGTTACCGACTAACGCCAATGAGCCAGTAAATGCCGCCTAAAGGACATGCCAATACCGTACGCCGCAGTGTGCCTGGGCTTTCCAGCCTGCCACGGCCGGTGTATGGGCGCACCGAATCGCTGCCCAACCGCGCCCTGACCCGCCGGCACAGCCACCCGTGGGTGCAATTGTCCTACGCCATTTCCGGGGTGCTGGAGATCCAGACCAGCGCCGGCCGCTTCGTCGCACCGCCCCAGCGGGCGGTGTGGATCCCCGCGGGCATGCCGCATCGGGTGTACAGCTCGCCCCACACCGAGATGCGCAGCCTGTACCTCGATTGCAGCGTCACCAGTTGGGCCGCCGAACGCTGCCAGGTGCTGGAGGTGAGCAGCCTGCTGCGCGAGTTGATCCGCAGCTTCAGCGAGTTGCCGGTGGAATATGCCGAGGACGGGCCGGATGGGCGCCTGGTCCAGGTAGTGCTCGATCAACTCGCCGCAGCGCCCAAGGTCGACTTGATGCTGCCATTGCCCCATGACCCAAGGTTGCGACAGATCTACCGCAGCTTGAGCCTGCGCCCGGAACAGCAAACTACCCTGGGACACTGGAGCGAGAAACTGGGGGTCAGCGAAAAGACGCTGAGCCGCCTGTTTTTGAAGGACACCGGCCTGACATTTCGAGCCTGGCGCCAGCGTTTAAGGTTATTGAGCGCCCTGCCCGCCCTGGAGCAAGGCGAACGGGTCACCGATGTGGCGTTGAATTGTGGCTATGAGTCCACCTCGGCGTTCATCAACGCGTTTCGGCAGCAGTTCGATGCCACGCCCGGTGAGTTCTTCCGCTGACCTCACCGACGATGAAGAATCACTGTGGGGAGGCCCCCCTACCTCTTCGACGTAGCGCGTCTAGAGGGAGTTTGCTCCCCCCACATCAGACTTGTATGTACCTTCAGATCCCAGCCTTGGCCAGGATGGCCTGGAGCAACACATCCGCCCCTGCCGTCGACCACTCGGGGAAGATCTCCTCCGCTTCGTTATGGCTCAGCCCGTCCACGCACGGTACGAAGATCATCGCGGTCGGCGCCACCTGGTTCAGGTAGCAGGCGTCGTGCCCGGCGCCGGAGATCATCGGCCGATGGCTGTAGCCCAACGCCTCGGCGGACGCGCGTACCACCTCTACACAATCGCTGTCGAAGGCAATCGGTGCGTACTGGAAGATCTGCTTAACGCTGTGCTGCAAGCCGATGCCTTCGGCGATGTGCGCCACGGCGTCGCGCAATTGCCGGTCCTGGCGTGCCAGCACGGCCTCGTCCGGGTGCCGGAATTCCACGCTGAAAAACACCCGTCCCGGCACCACGTTGCGCGAGTTGGGAAAGATATTCGCCATGCCCACCGTGGCCCGTCCTTCCGCGCCCTGCTCCAGGCCCAGCCCATTCACGGCCTCGACCACACGGGCAAAACCGAGCAGCGCATCCAGGCGATGGTCCATCGGGGTGGTGCCGGCATGGGCGCTGCGCCCGCTCAATTCGACTTCGTACCAACGCTGGCCCTGGGCACCGGTGACCACGCCAATGGTGATGCCCTGGGCTTCGAGGATCGGGCCTTGTTCGATATGCAGTTCAAAGGCGGCATGCACCGCCTGGCCACCCACCGGGTGGGGGCCGGCATAGCCGATCTGCTGCAAGGCCTGGCCGATGGTCACGCCGGCCTTGTCCACACGGGACAACCCGTATTCCAGGTCGAACACGCCAGCGTAGACGCCGGAGGAAATCATCGCCGGGGCAAAGCGCGAGCCCTCTTCGTTGGTCCAGTTGACCACTTCGATGGGCCGGTCGGTTTCAATCCCCAGGTCGTTCAGGGTGCGCAGCACTTCCACTCCGGCGAGTACGCCATAGATGCCGTCGTACTTGCCGCCGAAGGGTTGGGAATCGCCGTGGGAGCCGGTCATCACCGGTGCCAGGTGGTCATGGCGCCCGGCGCGACGCGCAAATATATTGCCCATGGCGTCCACCCGTACCGTGCAACCGGCCGCAGTGCACCAGTGCACGAACAGATCGCGGCCACGCCGGTCCTCGTCGGTCAATGCCAGGCGCGACACACCGCCCTTTTCGGTGGCACCGATCTGCGCCATCTCCATCAACGAAGCCCACAGGCGTTCGCCGTTGACCCGTGCCAGGTTACTCATGGGGTTTGGCCCGATAACGGAAGTCGCAGTGGTGCGCGCCGCCCATGATGGTCTGGGTGCGGGTCAGTTCGATGTCCGGGTTGTAGCCGACGATAAACAGCTCGTCGCGGTTGCACGACAGCAAGTGGCCGATCTCGCCCAGGCCCATCTCGTGGTACATCTCGGCGTAGCGGCAGCGCTTGACGTCGTAGTCATAGTGCTCGGCATCGCTGGCGATGATCTCGACCTTGAGCGCGTCATCCTTCTCCCACAGCACTTGCAACTCCACAAAGCTCTTGAGGTCGGCGCCCTGCTCTTCCAGTGCGGCAAAATGCTTGCCGGCCTGGATCGCCGCATTGCCCACGGCTTCGCCGATCACGGCGGCGGCAAAGTCCTTGCCCTGCTCGCGCTTGAGGATCTCGTAGATGGGCTTGATGATTTCCGCCTCGATCCGGCGCCGGGCAAGGATGCCCAGTTCACCTTCCAGTTTGCTCATTGCATCTCTCCATTGACCCTTGCAGGAGCGAGCCAGCTCGCACCTGCAGAGGGGGTGGGTTTATTGGCCGCCCGCCACACTCACCGGCTGCCATTGATTGGCCTTGACCTGGTAAACGGTGAACGACGGTTGCTTCAAGTTGCCCTCGGCATCGAACGCAATCGTGCCAGTCACGCCCGGATAGCTGATGGCGCGCAGCACCGGCAGGTACTTCTGTGGGTCGGTGGATCCGGCCTTCTCGATGGCCGCCACCAACACACCAACGCCGTCATAGGCAAACGGTGCATGCAGTTCGATCGCGGTTTTGTAGCGTTCTTTATAGGCCTGTTCGAACGCCTTGCCACCCGGCATCTGCGCAATCGCCAGGCCCGGCTCCAAGGCAATCACGCCCTCGCCTTCGTTCTGCGCCAGTTGCAGGAAAGTCTGGCTGACAAACCCACCGGCGCCCATCAGCGGTGCCTTGATCCCCAACTGCTTGATACGCCGGGCCAGCGGTGCAGCCTGGGCGTCGACGCCGCCGAAGAAGATCAGGTCAGGGTTCTGGCTACGAATATTGGTCAGCACGGCACTGAAGTCGATGGTCTTGTCGTCCACGTATTCGCGGGCAACCACCTTGGCACCACCGGCCTCGATGGATTTGACGAACTGGTCCGCCAGGCCCTGGCCGAATGCGGTGCGGTCGTCGATCACGGCAATACGCTGGGCTTTCAAGGTGTTCAACGCATAGCGGCCGGCCACCTGGCCGCCATCGTCGTCGTGGCCCATGATGCGAAAGCTGGTGTCGAAGCCCTGCTGGGTGTAGGCATGCCCGGTAGCGACTGGCGCCACCTGGGCGATACCGGCGTCGTGGTAGACCCGCGCCGCCGGGATGCTGGTGCCGGTGTTCCAGTGGCCGACCACGCCGACCACGCCCTCATCCACCAGGCGTTGGGCAACGGTCACGGCGGTGCGCGGGTCGGACTGGTCGTCTTCGGACACCAGCTTGAAGGTCACCGCCTCACCATTGATTGTCGGGTGCTTGGCGTTAGCCTGGTCGATGGCCAGTTGCGCGCCATTTTCCAGGTCTTTACCAATCCGTGCCGAGGGCCCGGTCAAGGGACCGGCCAGGCCGATCAGCACGGTCTGGTCGGCCTGGGCCATGGCGCTCGCCAGGCTGCTCAGGGCCAGGCCAATCAGTGCGGTTTTGTTGAAAGTCTTCATCAGTCGTTCCTGTTTCTTTTCGGGCGGGTCGGAACACGCCGGGCGTCCGGTAGCGTCATGGGTGTTTTTTCATCGAGCCGTTATTCACCGAGGTAGGCGCTGCGCACCTCGGGGTGTTCAAGCAAATCAGCAGAGGGCCCGCTGAGGCTGATGCGGCCGGTGTCCATCACATAGGCACGGTCGGTCACTTGCAGGGCCAGCCGTGCATTCTGTTCCACCAACAGCAGGGTCATGCCCTGGCGACACACGTCATCGATCACCTGGAAGATTTTTTCCACCATGATCGGCGCCAGGCCCATGGACGGCTCATCGAGGATCAGCAAACGCGGGCGTGACAGCAGCGCACGGGCCAGGGCGAGCATCTGTTGCTCACCGCCCGAGAGCAGGCCGGCGGACTGCTGCAGGCGCTCTTCCAGGCGCGGGAAGTGTTCGAACAGCTGGCGCATTTCGCGCTGCACCTGCTCGTTGTCACGGCGCACAAACGCACCGGACTGAAGGTTCTCCAGCACGCTCATGCGCGCAAAAATCCCGCGCCCTTCCGGAACCATGGCGATGCCCTGGCGCAGCAACTGGTCCGGCGCCTGGCCGAGGATCGAACGCCCGGCAAAGCGGATTGCACCCTGACTGGCCGGCAGCAGACCCGTCAGAGCCTTGAGGCTGGAGGTCTTGCCCGCACCGTTGGCACCGATCAGCGTGACGCGCTCACCCTCGGCAATGTGCAAATCCAGGGATTTGACCGCCTCGATGGCGCCGTAGCGCACCTGCAAACCCTCGACGTTCAACAAGGCTTCAGACATTGGCACTGGCTCCCAGGTAGGCCTGGATCACTGCCGGGTGCTGGCGCACTTCGACGGGTGGCCCTACGGCGATGACTTGGCCGTAATCGAGCACGCTGATGCGGTCGCATACGCCCATCACCAGCTTCACGTCGTGCTCGATCAACAGCAGGGTATGGCCGTCGTCGCGGATCTTTTCCAGCAGGCCGCGCAACTGCACTTTTTCACTGGCATTCATACCCGCCGCCGGCTCATCCAGGGCCAGCAGGCGCGGTTCGGTGGCCAATGCGCGGGCGATTTCCAGGCGGCGCTGATGGCCGTAGCTCAAGCTGTCGGCGCGATAATGGGCGAACCCCGCCAGCCCGACATACGCCAGCAGGCGATGGGCGTGGGCACGGGTTTGGGCTTCCTCGTCGCGAGCACGACGATGCCGGCTCAAGGCGGCCCACAGGCCATTGCGGGTGCGCACATGGCGCCCGACCATGACGTTTTCCAGGGCGCTCATGGCATTGAACAAGCGGATATTCTGAAACGTGCGGGCAATGCCGGCTTCGGCCACCTGATGCACGCTGGTCGGCTGGTACTCCCGGCCATCGAGCTGGAAGCGCCCGGAATCCGGGGTATAGAGGCCGGTCATGACATTGAAGAAGGTGGTCTTGCCCGCGCCGTTGGGGCCGATCAGCCCGTAGATTTCGCCGGCCTGGATACTCAGGCTCACATCGGTCAACGCCGCCACGCCCCCGAAGTGTTTGTTGACCTGGTCAATCTGCAGCAGAGGTGCGTTCATCGTGCCACTCCTTTGGGCCACAGCCCGGCGGGTCGATAGAGCATCGCCAGGATCAACGCGAGGCCGTAGAACAGTTGGCGGATGATTTCCGGGTCCACCAGCACTTGGCCGAACAACGCCTGCTGCAACGGGCCCATGCTCGCGCGCAACGCTTCAGGCAACACCGCCAGTAGTACGCAGCCGAGGATCACCCCCGGGATATGGCCCATGCCGCCGAGCACCACCATCGCCAGCACCGCAATGGACTCGTTGAGGGTGAACGATTCCGGCGAGACAAAACCCTGGAACGAGGCGAACAGCGCGCCGCTCACCCCGCCGAACGCGGCGCCAATCGCAAACGCCAGCAACTTGAGGCGCACGGTGTTCACGCCCATGGCCTGGGCCGCTTCTTCGTCCTCGCGGATCGCCACCCAGGCACGGCCGATGCGCGAGTGCTCCAGGCGAATGCAGGCAAACAGAATCAGCACCACCAGCGCGGCGAACAGGTAGTAATAGAGGTACACCGACGGCAGGCGCAGGCCGAACAGTTCCTGGGTACGGCCCAGGTTCACGCCGAGCAGGTTCACTGGATCGACCTGGGCGATGCCTTTGGGGCCATTGGTGATATTCACCGGGCGGTCGAGGTTGCGCAGCAGGATACGGATGATCTCGCCAAAGCCCAGGGTGACGATGGCCAGGTAGTCGCCGCGCAGGCGCAAGGTCGGCGCACCCAACACCATGCCGCACCCCGCCGCGAGCAAGGCGCCCAGGGGCAGGATCAACCAGATCGAGGTGTGCATGCCCGCCGGCAGCAACGCCGCCAAGGCTGGAAACTGTTGCAGCAAATGGGGCGACGACAGCAACGCGGCCAGATAGGCGCCCACCGCGTAGAACGCGATGAAACCCATGTCCAGCAGACCCGCATAACCGACCACGATGTTCAGGCCAAGGGCGAGCATGATGTACAGCAGGGCAAAATCCAGGGTCCGCACCCAGGTGTTGCCACCGGCGTGGCCGACGATCCACGGTGCCAGTACCAAGGCCACGGCGAACAGCAGCAGGCCCAGGCTGGCGCGTTGATTGGAGGTGAGTGCGTTGATCATGCGCGGGTCGCCAGACGTTCGCCCAACAGCCCGGAAGGACGGAACACCAGCACCGCGATCAGCACGATAAAGGCAAACACATCCTGATAATTGCTGCCGAACACCCCGTTGGTGGCGGCGCCCAGATAGCCGGTGCCCAGGGCTTCGATCAGCCCCAGCAACAGACCGCCGAGCATGGCGCCCTTGAGGTTGCCGATACCGCCCAGCACTGCAGCGGTGAAGGCTTTGATCCCCGGCAGAAAGCCCATGTAGAAATGCGCACTGCCGTAGTTGCTGGCCATCATTACCCCGGCCAATGCCGCCAGGGCGCCGCCGATGGCGAAGGTGAGCACGATAACCCGATTCGGGTTGATGCCCATCAGGCTCGCGACCTGGGGGTTTTCCGCCACGGCACGCATGGCCCGGCCAAAGCGCGTGCGCTCGACCAGCACCAGCAGCGCGACCATCACTGATAGCGCAATGGCGATGGTGGTGAGGGCCGTGGCGTTGGTGACAGCCGGGTGCGCGGAGACCCCGGGCAGTACTTCGATGGGTTCCAGCGGCAGTAGTTGCGGGAACATTTGCGGGTTACGGGTCCAGACCAGCATCGCGATGGTTTGCAAAAGCAGCGACACCCCGATGCCGCTGATCAACGGCGCCAGGCGCGGCGCGTGACGCAACCGGCGATAAGCGACGCGCTCGATCACCACCGCCAGCACCGCACAAAATGCCATGGCGACCAGGGTGGCCGTCAGCAACACCAGCAGCGGTGGCAACGCCGGCCAGGTCGCCTGCAACAGGCGAATCATCGACAAGCCCACGAGCGCACCGATCATCAGCACATCGCCGTGGGCGAAGTTGATGATGCGCAGGATGCCGTAGACCATGGTGTACCCCAGGGCCACCAGCGCGTAGAGACTGCCCGTCATCAAGCCGTTGAGCAGTTGTTGGATAAACCCATCCATGAAGACCGTCGACCTCAGTGCGTACAAGGGCGGCACACTAAGCATCTATTCTGTTTTTATCAAATATCAGAAAGTTATAGGGTTATGCCAAAGCAATTACAGGGTATTTGTGCCGCAAATACGGCACTTATGGCTCTTTATTTGGGCTAAAACTTGGTATTTAATTCAATACATGAATAAATCAGAACAGTTAGCCAATGACCCTCCCCTGCGTGCCGTGCGGACGTTCGAAGCGTTTGCGCGCCATGGCGGGGTGAATGCTGCCGCACGCGAGCTGGACGTGTCCGCCTCTGCCATCAGCCATCAACTGCACCTGCTGGAAGACTTCCTGCAGCAGCCGCTGACCCTGCGCCAGGGCCGCAACCTGGTGCTCACCGATGAAGGGCGCGAGTATTACCGTGCCATCCGCTCGGCCTTTGCCGTGCTGCGCAGCGCCACCGAACATGTGCGCGAGAAAAGCGCCACCCGCCAGGTGACCATCAGCCTGATCCCGCTGTTTGGCATCAACCTGTTTATCCCGCGCCTGGAGAACTTCCTCAAAGACCACCCGGCGCTGGACATCAACGTGACCTACGCCAACCACCGCAGCTACCCCAGCGATGCCGCCGACCTGTCGATTCGCTTCGGCACCGGGCACTGGCCGGGCTATCACAGCGAACCCCTGATCTCCGGCGCGGTGACCCCCTATTGCAGCCGCAGCTTTCTCGCCCAACACGGCCCCATCGACACGCCCCAGGCCTTGAGCGAACTGCCGTTGCTGCACGATGAAGAACGCGGCACCTGGGGCCAATGGTTCGAGGCAGCCGAGGTCGACACCACGGCGCTGAATGGCTTGCTGCTCGAAGACGGCCAACTGGCACTCACCGCCACCCTCACCGGCCTGGGCTGCGCGCTGCTGCGCGCGCCGCTGGTAGCGCCCCATGTGGCCAGTGGCGAGCTGGTGAAGCTGTTTGATCTGGAGGTCAATGATGGCCGCCAGTACTACCTGTGCCGGCGAGCCAACAGTGAGTTGTCGAGCGAGGGGAATGACTTGTATGACTGGATCAAGCGCAGCTTGAATGCGGTATAGGCATTGTGGAGATCCAAATGTGGGAGGGCGGTTTACAGATCAGCTGCCGTTACCGCCATGAGCCTCTTCGAAAAAGTAGTCCTTCCAGCTCGCCGCCTTGTTTTTCAGTACGCCCAATTCCTGCAATTTCTCGGCATAGATATAGGTACGCTGCGGCACGATAGTGAAATCGATTTCCGGGTCCTGGACGATTTTTTCCACCAGGTCCAACGGCAGCTTGGACTGTTCTACGCGGATGTACGCCTTGGCCGCTGCGGGTTTGTCAGCCTTGATGATCTGCTCGGCTTCGGCCAGCGCGGCGTAGAACGCCTGGTAGGTCTTGGGGTTTTCGTCGTGGAATTTCTGCGTGGTGTACAGCACGTTGAACGTCGCCGGACCGCCAAGGATGTCGTAGGAACTGAGCACCTTGTGCACATTGGGGTTCAACAGTTCCTGGTACTGGAACGGCGGGCTGGAGAAGTGCGCGTTGATCTCCGAACCACCGGCAATCAACGCGGCGGTGGCATCGGGGTGGGCCAGGCTGATGGAGATGTCATCGAACTTCTTGTAGTTGGCATCGCCGAACTGCCTGGCGGTTTCAATCTGTAAGGTCCGCGACTGGAAACCCACCCCAGCAGCGGGCACGGCGATGCGGTCTTTCTCGGTGAAGTCCTTGAGAGTCTTTACCTTGGGGTTGTTGGTCAGCAGGTAGTTGGGCATCGAGCCCAAGGAGGCGATGGCCTTGACGTTCTGTTTGCCCTTGGTACGGTCCCACAGGGTTAGCATCGGCGGCACACCGGCGGACACCACATCCAGGGCGCCGGCCAGCAGCGATTCGTTCATGGCGGTGGCGCCGGAAATGCTGTTCCATTCCACCTGGATGTCCAGGCCCTGGGCCTTGCCGTGTTTTTCGATCAGGTGCTGGTCGCGCACCACATCGAGGATCAGGTAGCCGATGCCGAATTGCTGGGCGATGCTGATCTTGCCTTCGGCCTGGGCACCAGGGCTGAGCAAGACGCTGGCGGCGGCGAGGGACGCGGCCAGGAGAGTCAGGGAGGAACGCTTGAACGTCATGGGGAATCTGCCGCGTTTTCGAGAAGGTGATGGAGCGTAGCCGCGGTTTTTTAGACAGCAAAAGAATATCTGGGTCTATTGTTATGCGAATACCCCTAAAACGGCGCGCGGCTGGTATCGTGCCGCGCTTTGAAAAAACTGCCGCACACTGCGAGGACATGCACGTTGAACACTGACGAAAAAATGACCGGGGACCTGTTCGAGGTGGATAAGCGCCTGTCACTCAAACCCGTGGTGGACTTCAACAGCTACCTGCGCAGCGCTTTCGGCGACGGCCCGTGCACCTGCATACGCTGCACCGCCAGCGGCGGTGACGAAACCGGCTACGCGTTCCAGCACACCTTCAGCTTCGACGGCAAACCGACCCAGCGCCGCTTTGCCTCCACGGCGGGCAGTGATGTGTTGATGGCGCTGAAAAAGGCCTGGTTGTCCTTCACCAAGGCTGAGCTGCCTTCGAGTGGCCCGCTGGCGCTGGAGACGGTGAAGGAATTTGTCGAGCCGCAGTTGCACAAGCGCCTGGTGCCGCTGTTTCTGGCCAGTGGTTTGGCCAAGGATGTCGACGGCGAGTTGCACCTGCAGCCACAAGCCACGGCCTGACACCTTCTCCCTGAATCAAATCGTCGCGTAGCAGCTGTCGAGCCCAAGCGAGGCTGCGTCGGCCGCGACTAGAACCTGAATCGGCAGCGCGCCTGACGCAGCCTCGCTTGCGCTCGGCAGCTGCTACGGGGGATAGATGAGCGTCAGCGCAAACGGGTGACGGTGAGCGCCACCACGGCGATCCGCTCCACACGCTCATAGCCGGGCTTTTCCAGCTCTTCGCCGAACACATCGGGGTCAAGTTCGCGGTAGGCCCACCCAAAGGCATCGCTGCCCAGCAACGGCTTGACGGCGGCCAGGAACGGATCCTCCCCGGCGACAATCGCCACGCCGGTGTAGAGCACCAGGCTGCCGCCCAGGGCCAGGCGCCCAACGGCCTCGCCGGCGATGCGCACCGACAGTTGCTCGCCCAGTGCCCCGCCGCCATGCCGGTAGGCACGCTGGCGGTCGTCGTTCATATAGGGCGGGTTGGCGACGATCAGGTCGAACGTGCCTTCGACGCTGCCCAGTACATCGCTGTGGTACGCGGTGACGTTCGCCAGCCCGGCCAGCTCGGCATTCACTGCCGTCAGGCGCAAGGCGCGCGGGTTGATGTCCACCGCCAGCACCTCGGCGTCAGGCCGCGCACGGGCGACCACCAGCGCGCCCACACCGGCGCCGCAGCCGATGTCCACGGCGCGTTTGATCGGCTCGACGCGCTGTTGCAGATGGGCTTCGATCAGTTGGGCAAACCGATAGCTGTCAGGCCCGAAAAACACCGCTTCCGCTTGCGTGGTGGGGTATGCCGAGTGGGCAAACAGCAGGTCGTCCAGGCTCGACCAACGCACCGCACTGCGCCACAGCGCCTCGTGTTTTTCGACCACATCGGCCTGCTGCAGCTCCTCTCGAAACGCCTCCGGCAACAGCTCGCGGTCAAACGGCAGCGACCAGCCGAAGACATCCCGCAGGTCCTTCGCCAGCGGCGCCCCCTGGCGCTGGAAAAACCGTTCATGGGTCAAGGGCGTTGGCGTGATGAAGCGGTAGCCATTTTCCTTCAACCCCCGGCCCAGGTTCAGCAGGGCGCGGTCGGCGAGTTGTTGTGCAGACATGGAGGATTTCCTTAGCGCAGGCGCGCACGCAGTTGGATAAAGCAGCGAGTGGCATACAACCCGGCGGGCGTGCAGTGACGCCGCGCCGACAGCCACGGGATCAGCGCATTGAGCTGCTGCTCATCGGGCAGGTTCCACAGCGAATCCACCAGCGCCTGGGTGTCCGGGTCGGACGGGCGATGCTGCTCGCGGGAGAAGCGGCTGCCGCGTCCGGGCCGCACGGGCGCCATACGTTGAGCGCTGATCCAATCACCCGCGATCCAATCGCGCAGCAGCTGTTTCTCATAGCCGCTGAACACGCCAAACATCGCCGCGCCCGCACCTTCGATCAACTGCCAGAAGCGGCTCTCGGCCGGATCCTGGTTGCGCTTGATCCAGCCCTTGTCTTCCAGGGCCTGGAGAAAGGCGCCGATCTGCCCCGGCCGCGCCAGCCATTGGTTGACGGTCTTGCCTTCGAAGCGGCAGTAATCCGAATGCATGTGCTGGCCGAACGTGCGCTTGCGTTCAAGCATGGCGACCACTTCGTCATTCAGGTTGAAGTCGTGGATAACCGCGCAGGTCCCTGGGCCGAGGTCATTCAGGCGATACCCCTCGGCCACCCGGCGATAGAAGTCCTCCCTGCCCTCCCCCAGCGGCAGCAGGTTCAACACCGACTGCGCGGCCTTGCAGGCGTGGCCGCTGCTGGCGTTGTCGATGGTGACGTGGAGGGTGAAGTAATACGGGTCGATGCCCAGTTCGCTCAGCTCATACGCGGTGATCAGCAGGTGCAACGGCAACTGCTCATAACCGAGGTTGAAACCGATGATCTCCGGCAGGAAGTCGTCGGCGCACAGGCCCAGCGCCAGTTGCAGGGCGCCTTGCAGGTAATGGTCGTCCTCAAGGCCGGCGTCGCTGTCGGCATCATGCTCGCTGAGTAATTTGCGGTAGATCACCACATGGTTCTGCGCCGCTTCGCCGTCACCCAGCTCTTCGAGATAGGTGGTGAGCAGGCCGTCGAAGCGCGGGTCGTGCCAATAGCGCAGCAGGCCATTGAGCCAGGCACCGTCGACCTGTTTGGTCGGTGCCACGCGCTGGAGGAAATACAGCGCATGGGCCTTGTTCTGGAAATAACGACGTGGCCGGCCTTGCTGGCGTTGCTCCAGGTAATCGGCATAGGCCTGGGCCACGTCGGCGCAGCGCTGTTCGATCCAGGCCGGCAGTTGTTCGGGCATCTGCGGCAACTCACTGGGCGCGTCGCGCACCTGCGCCAAGTGCGTGCGTAGAAACTCCCGCGCAACCTCTTCAGCGCCAGGGGTTTCGCCATACAGGTGTTGGTACAACCACTGATACTGACCCGGTTGGGTGATGGAGGCCGGCTGGCCCGACAGCGCTGTGAGAAGCGTCATGATGGCAGTTTCCGCAAAGTCCGATCCAACCAGGCCTCCCGACAAGGAGGCCCCGCAAGCGCGCTCAACAGCACACGCGTCTAAAATGCAGAGCCTGCGGGCATGGGGAAAATTCAATCGGGGTTGTGCGGCTGCGGATCAGTGGTCGTCAGTAGCCCACGCCGCGGATTCTGGCGCAGCGCAAAAGCCGGCGCGCGACGTCACTTATACAAGATCGCCTGATGGATATCCTCCAGCGCCATGATGCGCTGGGCGGCATTCAGCTTGATGGCCTCCTTGGGCATGCCGAACACCACGCAACTGGCCTCGTCCTGGGCCACCGTGGCGGCGCCGGCCTCGAGCATCTCCTTGAGCCCGCGCGCGCCGTCGTCGCCCATGCCGGTCATGATGATGCCGGTGGCGTTCCTGCCGGCGAACTTGGCCACCGAGCGAAACAGCACATCCACGGATGGACGGTGCCGGTTGACCAAGGGCCCATCAATGACCTGGGCGTGATAATAGGCGCCGCTGCGAGTCACCATCAGGTGCTTGCCACCCGGCGCGATCAGGGCCAGGCCCGGCAGGATGCGGTCGTTGTTGCGCGCTTCGCGCACCTCGATCTCGCATACGCTGTTGAGGCGTTCGGCAAACGAGGCGGTGAACTTTTCCGGCATGTGCTGCACGATCACCATGCCTGGGCACACCCTCGGCAGTGCCGTCAGAACCGCCTCCAACGCTTGGGTACCGCCGGTGGACGTGCCGATGGCGACGATACGCTCGGTGGTCTGTGCCATGGCATGGCCATTTGCGGCAGGCAGGATCGCATCTGCGGTGAGCTTGCTGGCCGGGGCCAGTGCCGGCGCCGGGCTGGCGCTGCGCTTGCCCAGGTTCCTGACGTTGGAATTTGCTGCGGCGCGGATCGCGGCCACCAGCTCGGCCGCCGACTCGATCAGGAAATTCTTCAACCCGGTAGTGGGCTTGGTGATGATTTCCACCGCGCCCGCCGACAGCGCCTGCAGGGAGGTTTCCGCGCCTTTCTGGGTCAGCGAGGAGCAGATCACCACCGGCGTCGGCCGTTCGCTCATGATTTTCTTGAGAAAGGTGATGCCGTCCATGCGCGGCATTTCCACGTCCAGCACGATCACATCCGGCCATTCCCGGGCGAGTTTGTCCATGGCGAAAATCGGGTCGGAGGCGGCGCCCATGACGTGGATATCCGGCGTATCGCTGAGAATCGCCAGCAGTACCTGGCGCACCACGGCCGAATCATCGACCAGCAGCACACTGATTTTTTTGGTAGGCATCTTGTTGAATTGTTCCCATTGGTTGGTGCCGGACCCAGACGTTGCCGTTCCACAGGTCGAACATGATCGTGCGGTAACCGGTACTGCCCATGTCCTGGGCCGTCAGGTGCAGGTGATAGCGCTCGGCCAGGGCCAGCGCCGCGCGAATATTCAGGCTGGCCACGTCCTGCGTCGGCAGGCGGCACAGCTGGGGAAACATCTTGCCGCCGCCGAACAATTTGACCTGGTAATCCTGTGCATGCGTGCCATTGATCTCGGCGTGGCGCAGCAGCAGCTCCAGGGCTTCGTCGGCATATCGGCCGTCCAGGGGCTGACGGTCGCGCACGCGCCCCGGCAGCATGAAGTGACACATGCCGCCAATCAGCCGTTGCGGGTGCCAAAAGGTGATCGCCACGCAGGAACCAAGCAAGGTGCGCAGGCGCGTCTGCCGCGTCGCAAAGCTGACCTGGCCAGGCGCCAATACCACTTCGGCCGTACCGACGGGCTTTTTCATGGCTTGCGGTAAATCGACGGAGCCACCAGTTTCAAGGTGTCATTGACACCGTGGAGGCTTTCCGAGTGACTGATGATCAGGTAACCGCCCGGCTTGAGCAGCGGCAACAGGCGCGCGACCACCTGGCTCTTGGTCTGCTGGTCGAAATAAATCATCACGTTGCGCAGGAAAATCACCTCGAACTCACCCAGGGCTGGCAGCGCTTCGTTAAGGTTGACCTGGACAAAATTGACGCGGCTACGCAAGGCCTTGTCGATCAGCAAGGTGCCCTCCTGGCGACCAATGCCCTTGAGGCAGTACTTGGCCAGCAGCGGTTGGGGCAATGTCTCGGTGCGTTCCAGGGAGTAATGGCCGGTGCGCGCCTTGGCCAGCACTTGGGAGCTGATGTCCGAGCCGACCACTTCCCAGGGCGTGCTGCCGAGGCTTTCGGCCAAGGTCATCGCCAGGCTGTAGGGTTCTTCACCGGAGGAGCTGGCCGCGCTCCACACGCGAAACACCTTGCCCGGCGCGGCCCGGGGCAGCACGTGCTGACGCAGGAAGTCGAAGTGCTTGGGCTCGCGAAAAAAATAGGTTTCGTTGGTGGTCAGCAAATCCAGCGCAACCTGCAGTTCGCCCTTGCGCTGGTCATTCATGATCAGCTTGAAATACTCACCATAGCTGTGCAGCTCATAGTGCTTGAGGCGCTTGAACAGGCGCCCGGCCACCAGGGCTTTCTTGGTCGGCGACAGGTTGATGCCCGCCGCGCGGTACAGCCAGGTCTGGAACTGACCGAATTCATGGTCATCGATGGACACGGTGTCTGCCATGGTCGGGTCTCAACGCGGGTCGAGGTCGAGGGCCGGCGCCTGGCCGGCCTCGGCGAGGCTGGACATCTCATCGATGGACAGCACCTTGTCCACCTCCAGCACGATCACGAACTTGCCGTCGACCTTGGCCATGCCGCTGATGAAATCGGCGCGAATTCGTGCGCCGAAGTTGGGTGGCGGCTCGATCTGCGTCGCCGGAATCTCCCGCACCGCAGACACCGTATCGACCAGCAGCCCGATGTCCTGGGCCTGGCCATCTTCGGTACTCGCCTCGATGATGATCACGCAGGAGCGCCGGGTGATCGCCGAGTTGGCCCGGCCAAAGCGCGCCGACAGGTCGACCACCGGCACCACCGCGCCGCGCAGGTTGATCACTCCGCGTACGAACGCGGGCATCATCGGCACCACGGTCAGGCTGCCGTATTCGATAATTTCCTTGATCCCCAGAATGCCGATGGCGAACATTTCACCGCCGAGCATGAAGGTCAGATACTGCGCATCCTCATCGACCGCTGCTGCGGTCTGCCGAGTCGTCATTGCTGCACCCATGTCACTCTCCCTAGTAGGCCCGTATTGATCGTGGGATCAGAAGCGGGTGAAATCCGCTTCGTCCGGGGCACTGGCCATGGTGTAGGCGAACGCCTTGCGCTGCGCCGGTGGTTTCGGCTGTGGCGCCTGACGGTTGGGCTTGCTGCCCGGGCTGTCCACGCTGTTGCTTTGAACTGCGGCCTTGGGCGCTGAATCCAGCACGAAAAAGCTCATGGCCTGTTGCAGTTGCTCGGCCTGGCTGCTCATTTCTTCCGCCGTGGCCGCCAGTTCCTCGCTGCTCGAGGCATTTTGCTGGGTTACCTGGTTGAGCTGGGTCATCGCAGTGTTGATCTGCGCGACACCGGCGGCCTGTTCCTCGGACGCGGCGCTGATTTCCTGCACAAGGTCGGACGTCTTGTTGATGGAGGGCACCATTTCGTCGAGCAACTTGCCGGCCTTCTCGGCCATGTCCACGCTGCTGGAGGACAGTTCACCGATTTCCTGGGCGGCAACCTGGCTGCGTTCGGCCAACTTGCGCACTTCGGCGGCCACCACGGCGAATCCCTTGCCGTGCTCGCCGGCCCGAGCGGCCTCGATGGCGGCGTTGAGCGCGAGCAGATTGGTCTGGTAGGCGATGTCATCGATGATGCTGATGCGCTGGGCGATTTTCTTCATCGCCACCACGGTCTGCTGCACCGATTCGCCGCCCTCGGTGGCTTCCTTGGCGGCCTTGCTGGCCATGCCATCGGTGACCTTGGCGTTTTCGGTGTTCTGGTTGATGCTGGCACTCATCTGCTCGACCGACGCACTGGTTTCCTCGACGCTGGCGGCCTGTTCACTGGTGGCCTGGCTCATCGATTGCGCGGTGGCGCTGACTTCCTCGGAGGCGCTGGCCAGGTTGTCGGCGGCGTTACGCACTTCGCCGATAATATGGGCGAGCTTGCCGACCATGTTGCGCATGGCGTTGAGCACCATGCCGGTTTCATCCTTCCCGCCCGGCTCGATGTGCGCGTTGAGGTTGCCTTCGGCCAATTGCTCGGCGGCGCTCGCGGCCTGGCGCAATGGGCGGGAAATGATCCGCGCGATGAACATCGCCAGGCCCAGGCCGATCAACAGGGCCGCGACCAGTACCGCGATGATCGACACCCGCGCGCTTTCATACAGCGCCGAGCCCTTGTCACCTGCGGCCGTTGCGCCGGCATCATTGAGCTCGACCATTTTCTGCAGACGGGCCGTCACCTCATCGAAATGCCCCTTGGATTCTCCCCTGAGCAAACCGCGCGCCTGGGCTTCCTGGTTCTGGCGGGAAAATTCAAGCAACAGCTTGCTGGATGCCAGGTAGGCGTCCCAAGCGCTTTTCACACTGGCCAGGAGTTGCCTATCTTCATCGTTCGACAGCAACTGCTCGTAGTTGACCATGCGGGTTTCGAACTGTTGACGCGCATCAGCGGCCTCGCGTTCGGCCTGGGCCTTTTCCTCGGCAATCTCGGTGCCGATGTGGCGGTTCTCTTTCAAGCGATAGTTGGCGGCAAAAAAACGCATGCCTGCCGCGGCACGCATGGAGGGCATCCAGTTGCCCTTGATGTCCTGGGCGGCCTGGTTGACGGCACCGAGCTGGAGGATGGCGAAGCCGCCCATGGCCCCAGTGAGCGCCAGGACCACCAGGAATGAACAGATCAACTTGGTGGAAATCTTAAGATCGTAGAACCATTTCATCGGGGAACCTCCATGGAATTGCAAATGCGTCAGCGAGCGACGGCCGGTGGCGACTGAGGCGCCTGGGCCGTGCGGGCTTCCAGTTGTACGATTTGGTTGAGCAGTACCGGTACATCCAGGATCAGGGCCACCGCGCCGCTGCCCAATATGGTCGAGCCGCTGATGCCACGCAGTGCACCGAACAACTTGCCCAGGGGTTTGATCACGGTCTGGAACTCGCCGAGCAGGTCATCCACCACCAGCCCGGCCTTATGCTCGGCGTAACGCACCACCACCACATTCTGGCGTCGGGTCGCGGGGCCTTCGTGGCTGAAGTGGTCGCGCAGGTGCACCAACGGCAACACCTCGCCACGCAGGTCCAGATAACCCGTGTCGCGACTGGACTGGCGCTGCTGTTCATCCAGCTCGATACACTCCTGGACCATGTCCAGGGGAATCACGTAGGTGGATTGGTCGATGCCGACCAGGAACCCATTGATGATCGCCAGGGTCAGCGGCAAGCGAATGCGCACCACGGTGCCCTGGCCGGGACGGCTGTCGAGGTCGACGGTGCCGCGCAACAGGGTGATATTGCGCTTGACCACGTCCATGCCGACGCCGCGCCCGGACAGGTTGGTCACCGCCTCGGCGGTGGAGAACCCCGCCTCGAAGATCAGGTTGTAGATCTCCTGGTCGTTGAGCACCGCACCGCTGGCCACCAGCCCGCGTTCCTGGGCCTTTTGCAGGATGCGTTCGCGGTTGAGGCCGGCGCCGTCGTCGGCGATCTCAATGACGATGCTCCCCGAGTCGTGGTAGGCATTGAGGCTCAGATGCCCCTTGGCCGACTTGCCGGCCGCACGCCGCGCATCGGCGCTTTCGATGCCGTGGTCCATGGCGTTGCGCAACAGGTGCATCAGCGGGTCGCCGATCTTCTCGACCACGGTCTTGTCCAGTTCGGTTTCCGCGCCGCTGATGCTCAGTTCGATGTCCTTGCCCAGTTCCTGGCTGATATCGCGCACCACGCGGCGGAAGCGGTTGAATGTGTCGCCGATGGGGATCATGCGCAAATGCAGGGCGCCATCGAGGATCTCTTCCACCAGCCCCGATACCGTCGAGGAGGCCTCGTGCAACGGGTCGTTGTTACAGGACCGGGCCAGCAGGCTCGCGCCGGCGCTGGCGATGACCAGTTCGCCAACCAGATTGATCAACTCGTCGAGCTTGTCAGCGTTGACGCGCACGTAATTGCCGTCGCGGGTTTTCGCCTCGCTGGCTGCCGGACGCTGGGGTGCGGCGGTCACAAGGCCCGGCTCGACCGGCGTGACCAACTCGCCAGCAATGGCCGCTGTGCTATCGGGCGCTTCGTCGACGGCACTGATGTGCACTTCACAGTCGTCACGCACAAAGTCGAACACTTCGTTGAGGGTGGCGTGGCTGGCCGTCGAGCGCAGGTCGATCTCGAAACCCAGGTAGCAGCTTTCCGGGTCCCAGCTGTCCATGGGCGGGATGCTGTCGGTCAGGGTGGCGACCTGTATCAACTGCCCCAAGGTCTCGAGGTAGCGCAGAAATGACAGCGGGTCCATGCCATTACGGAACACATCCGTGCCGAAGCGCAGGGAAATATGCCAAAGCACTTCGACCGCCACGTCGTCGGTCACCTCGGCGGTTTCGACGCTGGCAACGGCGGTTCGCATCGGCTGGTAGGCACTCAGCGCCTCGCGCAATACCTCGCCGCGCTCCAGAGCGGCAGGCGTCGGCACCTCACCGCGGTTGGCGACCACTTCGACCAGTTCGAGCATGTGGTCGCCGCACTTGAGCAGCAGCGCGATCAAGGCGGCGTCCACCGCCACACTGCCTTCGCGCAGGCGGTCAAGCACGTCTTCGACGATATGCGTGAACCCCACGATCGACGCCAGGCCGAAAAGGCCCGCCGAACCCTTGATGGTGTGCGCGGCGCGGAAAATCGCGCCGATGGCATCCTGGTCGCCGGGCTCGCTTTCCAATTGCAGCAGGGATTGCTCCATGGCCTGCAACAGCTCGCGAGCCTCTACGATGAATGTCTGCTGTGCCTGATCGAGATTGATGCTCACCGTGACTTTCCTTGTCGATCAAAAAACCTGGGAAGCGCTGGCTATGAGGCCGCGCTGCGACACAGTTGGAGCGCCTGCGTGACCGCCTGGCTCTGGCCGGTCACGCTCAAGGCTATGCCGGCATTACCGGCCTCACGCCGGATGACCGCGAGCAACTGCAAGCCGGCGCCATCCATTTCCGTGACCTCAGACAGGTCCAGCTCCAGGCGGGGTGCCGCGCCCATCTGCGGCAGCAGCGCCGCCGCCAGTTCCGCTACGGTGTAGATCGTAAGCTCGCCGTCAATGCGCACCTGGGCAGTGTCGTCGAGTGTTTCAGTGGTAATCGGCATGGGAGCCTCCCTGGCGCCGGGATCAAGGCAGGATCAGTTTAGACACAGCTGCCAACATCTGCGCAGGCTGGAACGGCTTGACCACCCAGGCCTTGGCGCCGGCGGCCTGGCCCTCGGCCTTTTTCGACTCCTGGGACTCGGTGGTGAGCATGATGATCGGGGTGAACTTGTAGTTGGCCAGCTTCTTGACCTCCTTGACGAAGGTGATGCCGTCCATGTTGGGCATGTTCACGTCGCTGATGATCAGGTGCACTTTCTGCCCGGTCAGCTTGCCCAGGGCATCCTTGCCGTCGCTGGCCTCGATGACGTCGTAACCGGCGCTTTTCAAGGCTATGCCGACCACTTGCCGCACGCTGCTGGAGTCGTCGACCACTAATACACTCTTCGCCATGATGTGCTCCTAAAAGAAGGTGATGTCTTGAGAATTCTGCTGGACGGCCGCCTCTCCATGGTGCAGGCGCCGTTGCTCGTCGGTGGCATAGGTGGCTTCCATGCGCGCCAGCCATTGGCGGGCGTCGACGGCCACCGGCTGGTCCGGGGCCTGGCTGGCCTGCAGGAGGTGCTCATGCAGGGCGTGCATGTTGTCGCGCACGTGGCTGAGGATCTGGCTGACCCGGTCCTGGAATTGCAGGTTGACCAGCACTTCGGTCATCTCATCCCGGATGCCGTAGCTTTCCTGCTTGAGCAGATCGGCGGATTCGGCCAGGCGCCCGGTGATGTTCTGGAAGCGTTCGAGCACCACTTGAATACTGTTTTCGGACTCGGCCACCGAATGGCTGTCCTGGTCGGCACTGCTGGACGCGGCCTGGACCAATTGCGTAATGGCGTTGTTGATGATGTCGACCTTGGCCGACATCTGCTGGCCGGTTTCACTGGATTTGCTCGACAGGCTGCGCACCGCGTCGGCCACCACCGCAAAACCGCGCCCGGCCTCGCCGGCACGCGCCGCCTCGATGGCGGCGTTGAGGGCCAGCAGGTTGGTTTGCGCGGCAATCGCCGCCACATCGGCGGCCATGGTCCGCAGTTCGCCGGTATAGGCGGTCAGGCTGCGGACCTGGGCCAGGGTCTGGTCACGGCTGGTTTGGGTGGCCTTGAGCGAATTGATCACCTGGCTCAGCTCGCTGTCACTGCGTGCCAGCACCTCAAGCGCGCCGTCGGCGGCCTGCCCGTCCAGTTCACCGGCCGCGTGCTGCGAGGCTTGTACCGTCTCCTGCAATCGTGCGGCGATCCCGGTGAAACGGTTGGCCAGGCTCACGATCGCTTCTTCGGTCTGATGGCGCGAGCTTTCCACCTGCTTGGCCCAGATGGGCATGGCGCCCAGCAATACCTCGTCGAGTTGGGCACGAGAGGCCATGCCGTCGTGCACCGCGTGCGCATCTGACTGTTCCGCCAGTGCAAGCGCTTGCAGCATCGCGTTGCGCTGCGAACTCGCGCTCCAGGCACAGGCACCGAGGCCGATCAGCACCAGTACCGTGCAGGCCAGCAGATTGGCCGGCGAGGTTGATTGCACGAGTATCCACAACACGGCGGGCACGACCGGGATCAAAGCGAACCAGCGAAAACGTGGATAAACGGGAAGAGGCAGGCGGCTGGATTGGCGCTGGGGCATGAGTTCGATCCTTGAACGTTGTTGCGGATGTAAGTGACATAGTTGTTATCTGCGCTGTAACTTGCAACTTGAGGTGACTTGAGTGCCTTCCGTCTGGTTTATGAACCGTGGGTGACAGATCGGTCAGTTCTGGGTCCTTGTTCCTGAAGGATCAGCGGTGGTTTACCGAACAGGGGGTTGTCGCAAGCGCTGGCTAGCGAGTCTGTCTTTCAGGCTGAAAAATCTCTTTGTGGTGAGGGCGGTTGGTTCCGTGGCGGCCTTCGGGCCGACCATGTCGTTGGGTTTGACCGAGTACATATCCGTTGCTGCGGTCACGGCCACTTAGGGTTCCGCTCTTACAGCGGGTCACTTTTGGAAAGAGCCCAAAAGTAACCAAAAGGCTCTCGCCCCACCACTCGGTACCTCGCCTAGGCTCGGTA
>NZ_FKLB01000058.1:0-362 GCF_900067035.1 Pseudomonas sp. 1 R 17 | reverse complement strand
CTGGCCCAGGACGGCTAACCCGGCGTCCTGCCGGGTTACCCACGGATTCAAGCCTGCGTTCGGCCAGCGTGGTTAACGGGGCGCCTAGGATCAAAAGCCAGAGCAAAAGCAGAGCAAAAGCAGAGCAAAAGCAGAGCAAAAGCAGAGCAAAAGCAGGCTGAGGTCTGCCTGCTGGATGGAGATCCAAATGTGGGAGGGGGCTTGCACCCCGATGAGCATGGGTATCTACACAACTTCCAGTGAATACGGAATCTATGGCAATTAGGCTTCTGTGGTGAGCGGGCTTGCCCCGCGCTGGGCTGCGAAGCGGCCCCAATAAGGTCACCGCAGAGTGCCAGAATCAATCGAGGTGAAGGTTTTGG
>NZ_FKLB01000059.1:15111-38770 GCF_900067035.1 Pseudomonas sp. 1 R 17 | reverse complement strand
GGGTGTAGAACCGTAGACATCGTTTACATCTGAAACCGGGGACATCGTTTACACATTTGAGGCCTGGACGCGGGTCATACCTCGTCCAAGCCTCCCCAAGGGATAATCACACAGGTACAAATCCCAAGCTTCATCTTCAGCTTCTTTGAGCCCTATCCTTTCCCCGGACAGCGCCTCGCTGATAAATACCAACTTGCCGTTCCACTTGATCGATCCGTCCTGCCTGACGCTTCGAACTTTCATTTCTGCCGGATATTCCACATCGGGCAAGCATCCTGGATAAATTCGGGTGGACGGCACATACAAGTCTCCCGGACGTTTCATGCCGAGCGCTTCGTGAGGGCGTACGTAATTAAACTCATGCCTGAAATGCTCCAGCAAAAGCTGCTGCTCGACTAAGTTTTTCCCTAAGGGCAACTCAAGTTTCAAGCTACGGTGCATTCGTTCATGGCGACCATTCTGGGCGGGTCTTCCCGGCATGGTTCGCTCGGGATAAATACCCAGCCGAATCCACCAAACTGCCAGTGTGGATATTCTTGCCAGGCCAGGAGAGGCGAACGGTACCCCGTTGTCCGAACGGATAACTTCCGGCATGCCGTACTCCTGAAAAAGCCTCTCAAAGGCCTGTTTTACAGGCTGGGTCATGATCTTGGGATGGGCCCTGCACGCTAAAATCAGCCGCGACGCATGGTCTGTGACGGTCAAAGGGAAGCACATCTGAGCATTAAGCATCTTGAACTGCCCTTTGTAGTCAGCACACCACGTCTTGTTAGGTTCGTCGGCCTTTCGCATTTGTGCGTGGGAAATGCTGTGTCGGCGTTTGAAGCGCCGCTTTTTGACGAGCCCAAGTCGGTCAAGCCATTGACCGGCCGTACTTGGAGAGGGCCAGGTGACGGAGGGATCTTCCAGCCGTAATAGCTCGAGAAGCTTTTTCGGCCCCCATTTATCGTGAGCCTCCTTCATCGCGACTACACGGGCCAAAATCTCGTCGTCGGTTTTATTTGGGCTGTTGTGAGGTCGCCGGGACAGTTCGGATAAAGACCTCAAATCGCCGTCGTGCCGGGCAATCCACTTATCGACGGTAGGTCGGCTAACGTCAAAGCGGCGTGCCAACTGGCTTTTGGTGAAGTTGCCAGAAAGCCAATCAGCTACCAGCTTGATTCTTTGATTCATGGGGGACTCTTGGTTCCAGGGCATGATCAGTTACCTCCTGATCATGCGTATTAGCCTGTAAACCATGTCCCCGGTTAGAAATGTAAACGATGTCCCCGGTTTGTACCGGGGCAAGCCCCCTCCCACATTTTTAACCCAGTACATCAGACAAAAAACCGGTCGGCTCTAAGGCCGCCGCGCTTTGGCTTTTGATCTCAAATCGCCCCGTCAAACACGCTGGCCGAACACAGGCTTTGGGCATGGCGGCCCACGCTCCAAAGCCGGAGTGAGGGCACACCGAGCCTAGGCGAGATGCCGAGTGTTGAGGCACAGACCACTGAACGTTGTGTAGATACCGATGAGGCCCTCAACCCCAGCGAAAATTATAGCCCCTCCAACTCCGCCATCAAATCACTCAACCGATCCACCTTCTCCGCACTGATCTCATTGGCCGCCAGCCCCTCGATGTACGCGGCCAACTCCGCCACCGTGCTGCATTCGAACATCGCACGCAGCGGCACATCCCGCTGCAGGGTCTTCTGCACGCGCGAAGCAATCTGCGTGGCCAGCAACGAGTGGCCGCCCAGTTCGAAGAAGTTGTCCTGCACGCCGACCCTGTCGACTTTCAGCACCTCGGCCCAGATCGCGGCCAAGGTGTTTTCCAGTTCGTTGCGTGGTGCCAGGTAGTCCTGGCTGTGCAACTGGCCGATCTCCAGTTCCGGCAGGGCCTTGCGGTCGAGTTTGCCGTTGGCGTTGAGCGGCAGGCGCTCGAGCCATAGCCAGTGCAGCGGCACCATGTACTCCGGCAGTTCGGCGCGCAGGCGTTGCTTGATGCGGTCCAGGCGTTCGCCCGGATTCAGCCTCTCATCGGCGGCCACCAGGTAACCCACCAGATGCTTGCCGTTGACGCCTTCCTGCACGCCCACTGCCGCGTCGCGCACTTGCGGATGTTCGTGCAGGCGCGCTTCGATTTCACCCAGCTCGATGCGGTAGCCGCGAATCTTCACCTGATGGTCGATACGCCCGACGTACTCCAGCACGCCATCGCTGCGCCGCCGTGCCAGGTCGCCGGTGCGGTACAGGCGCTCTCCCGGTGCGCCGAACGGGTTCGGCACAAACACCTGGGCGGTGCGCAGCGGATCGCTGACATACCCACGGCCCACCCCGGTGCCGGCCACGCACAACTCACCGACCGCCCCCTGGGGCACCAATTCCAGCGCGCCATCCACCACGTACAAACGGTTATTGTCCGTCGGCGTACCAATCGGCAGGTAAGTGCCACGGGTAGACGCCAGGTCGACGCGGAAGAACGCCACATCGTCCGAACATTCCGCCGGGCCGTAGGCGTTGACCAGGCCGATCTCCGGGTAACGCAACAACCACTGGTGCGCCAGCTCCGGCGGCATCGCTTCACCGGTCGGCAGCATCCAGCGCAAACCGTCCAGGTTGATGCGATCCTGGGCAAGCATGCCCTGGATCAGCGACGGCACGCTTTCCAGCACGGTGATGCCGTGTGCCTGCACATGGGCCAGCAAGCCCTGCGGATCGTGGGCGATGCTGTTCGGCACGATATCCACCCGTGCGCCGAACAGCGGCGCGGCGAGGAATTGCCACACGGAAATATCGAAGCTTTGCGAGGCGGTCTGGGCGATCACATCCGCTGGCGTCAGGTCCATATACGGCACCTTGCTCAATTGGTTATTGAGCATGCCGCGCTGTTCGACCATTACGCCTTTGGGCAAGCCGGTGGAGCCCGAGGTGTAGATCACGTAGGCAAGGTTGTCCGGGCCGCTGTAGATGCCCGGATTTTCCCCACGGGCAGGCACGTCCTCCCACACCAGCAACTGGCAGTCGACGCCGTCCAGCAGCTCGATGGCCTGCTCGCGGCACGCCTCGGTGCAGACCAGCAACGGTGTGCGACTCAGGTCGATGATGCGGCTCAGGCGCGGGCGTGGCAGGCCCGGGTCCAACGGCAGGTAACCGGCACCGGCCTTGAAGCTGCCGATGATCATGCCCAGCAGGTCGAGGTTACGCTCGGCCAGCAACGCCACCGGTTGGTCCAGGCCGACGCCCGCCGCAATCAATGCATGACCCAGGCCGTTACTGCGCCGGTTCAGCTCGTCATAGGTCCATTGCCGGTCCAGGCAACGGGCGGCGATGCGCTGCGGATGCGCGCTCACTTGGGCTTCGAACAACTCGATATAGCTGCGTTCCAGCGGGTAGGCGTGTTCGCTCTGGTTGCAGCCGTCCAACAGGAACGCGCGTTCCTGTTCGCCCATCAGTGGCAGGTCGGCCATGTCACCATGGAAGCCCTGCACCAGCGCCAGCAGCAGGCGCTTGAATTCACCGAGCATGCCCTGCACGGTGGTTTCATCGAAGTAACGCTGGTCGTAGGACAGGTGCAGGCCGAGGTCATCCCCCGGGTAGCACACGGCGGTCAGCGGGAAATTGGTGTGGGTGCGGCCGGAGTCCGAGGTGGCATTCAGGCTGTGGGCGCGGTCCAGCACCGAGACTTCCACCGGGGCGTTTTCGAACACGAACAGGCTGTCGAACAGCGGCTGGCCCTTGGGCAGTTCGCTGTGTTCCTGGATCGTCACCAGCGGCAGGTATTCGTACTCGCGCAGTTGCATATTGCTGTCGAGCAACGCGTTCAACCACTGGCGTACGCTGCAACGCTGATCGTCTTCGGGCAGCTTCACCCGCAGCGCGATGCTGTTGATAAACAGGCCGACGGTGCGTTGCATCTCGGGCATTTCCACCGGGCGCCCGGCCACGGTGACGCCGAACAGCACGTCACGCTCGCCACTCAAGCGTCGCAGCACCAAGGCCCAGGCCGCCTGGGCAAAGGTGTTGACGGTGAGTTGATGGGCCTGGGCCAGTTCGCGAAGTTGCGCACCGTCACGGGCGTCGAGGCGGGTGTAGCAGTCACCCACCACCATCCCGCCACTGTGGCCGGCATGTTCGCGCAGGAACGGCCGGTCGCTGGGGATCGGCGTGGTGCGCTCGAACCCTTGCAGGTTCTGCTGCCACCACTGGCGTGCTTCGGCCAGGTTCTGGCGTTGCAGCCAGGCGATGTAGTCGCGGTAGCGCGGCGGCGTGGCCAGCTGCACCTGACGGCCTTCGCCAAGGGCCATGTAGATATCGAAGAAGTCATTCATCAGCAGCGAGCGGCACCAGGCATCGATCAGGATGTGGTGGTTGCTCATCATGAACCAGTAGCGCGCTTCACCGACGCGGATCAGGCGCAGGTGGAACGGCGCCTGGTTGAGCAGATCGAAACCGGCTTCGCGTTCGGCCTTGAGCAGCGCTTGCAGGCGCGGTTCCTGTTCACTTTCCTGGTCGGCACTCCAATCCAGGTACTCGATCGGCGTGCTGCCCGGCTTGTGGATCACTTGCAGCATGTCTTCGCCGACGTTCCAGCAGAACGAGGCGCGCAAGGCTTCGTGGCGAGCGATCACCGCTTGCCAGGCCTGGGCGAAACGCTCGGGGTCCAGAGCGCTGTTGATGCGGTAGCGGTCCTGCATGTAGTAGAGGCCGGTGCCCGGTTCCAGCAGGGTGTGCAGCAGCAGGCCCTCTTGCATCGGGGTCAGCGGGTACACGTCTTCGATGGCGCTGGCCGGTACCGGCAAGCTGTCGAGTTGCGACTGGCTCAAGTGCGCCAGGGGGAAGTCGGACGGCGTGAGGCCGCCGGCGTTGTCCTCCAGGCAATGGGCGACCAACGCATGCAGTTCGGCCAGGTAGGCCTGCGCCAGGTCCTGGATGGCCTGTGGGTCGTGGCGTTCGCGGCTGAAGGTCCAGCGCAGCACCAGTTCGCCGCCGTACACCTGGCTGTCCACACTCAGTTCGTTGGGCAGCGGCGCATCCGGGTCATGGGCCAGGCCCGCCGATTCGTCCAGTGGGTGGAACAGTGCATCGGCGCCGAAGCTTTGGTCGAACTGGCCAAGGTAGTTAAAGGTGATCTGCGCACTCGGCAAGGCGGCCATGCTCTGTTTGCACAGGTCATCGGCGAGGTAACGCAGCACGCCATAGCCCAAACCTTTATGGGGCACCGCACGCAGCTGTTCCTTGATCGCCTTGATCGAATCGCCCTGCCCGGTTTGCGGGGTCAGGCGCAGCGGGTAAGCGCTGGTGAACCAGCCGACGCTGCGGGTCAGGTCGATGTCGTCGAACAGGCTTTCGCGGCCATGGCCTTCGAGCTGGATCAGCGCCGACCCGTGCCCGCTCCAGCGGCACAGCACACGGGCCAGGGCGGTCAGCAGCAGGTCGTTGACCTGGGTGCGGTAGGCGCTCGGCGCCTGTTGCAGCAACTGGCGGGTGTGTTCGGCACCCAGGCGCACGCTGACGGTATCGGCATCACGGTTGCGCAGCGAACCGTGCGGGCGGGCCACGGGCAATGCCGCGTCAGAGCCGGCCAACCGGTCCTGCCACAGGCTCAGTTCTTCACGCAGGGATTCGCTGCCGGCATACGCCTGCAAGCGCGCGGCCCAATCGCGCAGGGCGCTGGTCTTGGCCGGCAGGCTGACGGACTGGCCGTCGCTGAGCTGGCGGTAAACGTTTTGCAGGTCTTCGAGCAACACGCGCCACGACACACCGTCCACCACCAGGTGATGGATCGCGATCAGCAAGCGTTGCTGGCCTTGGGGGCCATCCACCAGCAAGGCGCGCACCAGCGGGCCGTGTTGCAGGTCGAGGCTGCGCTGGGTGTCTGTGAACAGCGCGGTGCACTGTTGCATGTCGCGCACTTGCGCCTGCATCAGCACGCCGCCTTTCGGCACGGCCAGGTGTTCGGCATGCCATTGCGCATCGCGCCGGGTAAAGCTCAGGCGCAGGGCGTCGTGGTGTTCGAGTACCGCCAGCAGCGCTTGCTCCAGGCGATGAGGCTCGAGCAGTTGCAGCGGCTTGAGCACCAGCGCCTGGTTCCAGTGCTGGCGCGCGGGGATATCGGTGTCAAAGAACCAGTGCTGGATCGGTGTAAGGCCCGAAGCGCCGGTGAGCACGCCTTGCTCGGCGCTGACCTGCTCGGAGCGCGTGGCCACCCCGGCCAGGGTTTGCACGGTCTGGTGCTGGAACAGGTCGCGAGGGCTGAAATGAATCCCCGCCTGCCGCGCGCGGCTGACCACCTGGATCGACAGGATCGAATCGCCGCCCAGTTCAAAGAAGTTATCGTCGAGGCCGACTTGCTGCACGTTCAACACCGCGCACCAGATCGCTGCCAAGGTGCTTTCCAGCTCGTTGCGCGGCGCCACGTACTGTTGCCGATTGGCCTCGGGATCGGGTTGCGGCAGGGCGCGGCGGTCGAGCTTGCCGTTGGCGGTCAGCGGCATGCTGTCGAGTACGATCAGGTGCGCGGGCACCATGTAGTCCGGCAGTTGCGCCTTGAGATGGGCCTTGAGCGCCTCACGCAAGGTGCCGTGGTCGGCGTCGCTGACCAGGTACGCCACCAGTTGCTTGCCACTCGGCGAATCCAGCGCCAGCACCACCGCTTCGCGCACGGCTGCGTGCTCCAGCAGGCGGGTTTCGATCTCGCCCAGTTCGATACGGAAACCGCGAATCTTCACCTGGTGATCGATACGCCCCAGGTACTCCACCAGGCCATCGGCGCGCTGACGCACCAGGTCGCCGGTGCGATACAGGCGACCGCCCTGGCGGGCAAACGGGTCGGCGACAAACCGTTCGGCCGTCATCCCCGGACGTTCGTGGTAACCCTGGGCCAGACCGGCGCCGCCCACATACAACTCGCCGGTCGCGCCTTGCGGCACCAAGGCCAGGTCGGCGTCGAGAATATAGGCCACGCGGTCGCCGATGATGCTGCCGATCGGCACGCTGGCGGCGCCCTCTTCCAACTGCTGCGGCGCCAGGCTGGCCAGGGGCATGACCACGGTTTCGGTCGGCCCATAGGCATTGAAAAACACCTCGGGCTGGAACGCCGCGCGGATACGCTGCAAGTGTTCGCCGGTCAGCGCTTCGCCGCCGGTGATGCACATGCGCACCGGCAAGGTCTGGTGCTGGGTCGCAAGCCACTGCGCCAACTGGCTGCCGTAGCTCGGGGTAAAACCAAGGATGGTGATGCCATGGGTACGGATCAGCCCGCAGATTTCCTCGGCATCCCACTGGCCCTGGGCGCGCAGGACCACCTGGGCACCGCTGAGCAGCGGCACCAGCAAACGCTCGGTGGCGGCGTCGAAGTTGATCGAATAGAAATGCAGCTCGCAATCGTCCGGGCGCATGCCGAAGCGCTCGATCACGGCCTGGCAATGCATGGCGATTTCACCGTGGGACACCACCACACCCTTGGGTTTACCGGTGGAACCGGAGGTGTAGATCAGGTAGGCCTGATGTTGCGGCAAACTGATAAACGGCAGCTCGCCGGCCGGGTAATTGGCCAGCACCGGCAAGTCATCTTCCAGGCACCAGCAGGCCACGCTCGCCGGCAATTCGCCAAGGGCGTCGAACATCGCCGCATCGCTGAGCAACAGGCCGATGCCGCTGTCTTCGATCATGTAGTGCAGGCGGTCCAGCGGGTATTCCGGGTCCAGCGGCACATAGGCGCCACCGGCCTTGAGGATCGCCAGCAGGCCGATGACCATTTCCAGCGAGCGCGGCAGCGCCAGGCCGACCCGCACCTGCGGGCCCACGCCGCGCTCGCGCAGCATCCAGGCCAGGCGGTTGGCGCGGGCGTCGAGTTCAGCGTAGGTGAGGGTCACACCGGCAAAGGTCAGCGCCGGGGCATCGCCACGCTTGAGCGCCTGCTGGCTGAACAGTTGCTGGAGGCACTGGTCGAGACGATGCTCGCCCGCCTCCACTCCCAGGCTGTCCTGCAACGCGCGTTGCTCGGTGGCGCTCAGCAACGGCAGTTCGCTGAGGCGTTGTTGCGGGTTGGCGATCAACGCTTCGAGCAGGTTGCGCCAATGCTCGGCCATGCGCGCGATGCGCGGTTCATCGAACAAATCGGTGCTGTAGGTCAGGCAGCAACCCAGGCGGTGGTCGAGGTCGGTGACTTCCAGGTTGAGGTCGAACTTGGTCGCGCGAGCATCGTTGGCCAGGTATTCGACGGTCATGCCGGCCAGTTGGCGGCTCTGCTGGAATTCCCAGCGCTGCACGTTGCACATCACCTGGAACAACGGGTTGTACGCCGCGCTGCGTGGCGGTTGCAGGGCCTCCACCAGATGGTCGAACGGCAGGTCCTGATGGGACTGGCCTTCGATCACGGTGTGACGGACCTGCTCGAACAGCTCGGCAACACTCATCTGCCCCGTGAGCTGGCAACGCAGCACCTGGGTGTTGAGGAACGCGCCGATCAGCCCTTCGCTTTCAGGGCGAATGCGGTTGGCCACCGGCGCGCCGATACGCAGGTCGGTCTGGCCGCTGTAGCGGTAGAGCAGCACGGCCAGGGTGGCGGTCATGGTCATGAACAGGGTCAGGCCACGTTCGGCGTTGAAGGCACGCACACGGGCGGCCAGATCGTCGCTGAGGTCGAAGCGGTACAGCTCGCCCCGGTGACTTTGCACCGGTGGCCGTGGGCGGTCGCCGGGCAATTCGAGCAGTGGGTGTTCGTTGCCCAGTTGCGCGGTCCAGTAGTCCAATTGGCGTTGGCGTTCGCCGGACTCCAGCCACTGGCGTTGCCACACGCTGTAATCCAGGTACTGCACCGGCAACGGCGCCAGCGGCGACAGGCGCTCATCGATAAAGGCTTCGTACAGCGCGCTGAGTTCACGGGCAAAGATGTCCATGGCCCAGCCTTCGGTGACGATATGGTGCAGGGTCAGCACCAGGTAGTGCTCCCGCTCACCGGCCTTGACCAGGCACGCACGCAGCAGTGGCCCGGTTTCCAGGTTGAACGGGGTGTGCGCCTCGTGGTCGGCCAGTTGCTGCAAACGCTGCTCGCGCTCGCCTTCGTTCAACGCCGACATATCCTGCCAGTCCATGCGCAGGCCGGTCTGCGCCGAGACCTTTTGATAGGCCACGCCGTCGACACTCGGGAATGTAGTGCGCAGGGTTTCGTGGCGCATGATCAAGGCCTGCAACGCCGCCTCGAAACGCCCCACATCCAGCACGCCACGCAGGCGCGCCATGCCGCCGACGTTGTAGGCCGGGCTGTCCGGTTCCATCTGCCAGAGGAACCACATGCGCTGCTGGGAATACGACAACGGCACCGGCAGGCTGCGGTCGACGGTGGCGATTGCGGTTTGCTGGTTGCGTTGGCCGCTGGCCTGGATCAGGCCGACTTGCTCGGCAAAAGCGCCCAGTTCGCTGGCTTCGAACAAGGTGCGCAACGGCAGCTCGACGTCGCAGGCCTGGCGGGTGCGGGAGATGATTTGCGTGGCCAGCAGCGAGTGGCCGCCGAGGGCGAAAAAGTCATCGCGCAGGCCGATTGTTGCCAAGCCGAGTACTTCGCGCCAGATCGCTGCAATCTGCTGCTGCAACGGTGTTTCGGGCTCGATGTGTTCGCGGGTTTGCCACACCGGCGCCGGCAATGCGCGACGGTCGAGCTTGCCGCTGGGGCTCAGGGGCATCGCGTCCAGGCGCATCAGTTGCGCGGGCACCATGTACTCCGGCAGCTCGGCGGCCAGGGCGGCTTTGACGTCCTGTTCGTCGAGGGCGGCATGGGCGGTGTAGTAACCGATCAACTGCGCGTCACGCACCAGCACCACGGCCTGGGCGACACCGTCCAGGGCCAGCAGGCGCGCTTCGATTTCTTCCGGCTCCACCCGGAAGCCACGCAGCTTGACCTGCTGATCGAGACGGCCGAGGTATTCGAGCACGCCATCGGCGCTCCAGCGTGCGCGGTCACCGGTGCGATACAGGCGCGCGCCCGCCTCGCCCAGCGGGTCGGCGACAAAGCGCTCAGCGGTCAAACCGGCACGCCCAAGGTAACCGCGCGCCAGGCCGATGCCGCCAATGCACAGTTCGCCCGGCACACCGGCCGGCAACGGGTTGAGCTGCTCGTCCAGCACGCGGCAGATCACATTGCCCAGCGGCCGGCCAATCGGCGAGCGCTCGCCATCCTCGGCGCGGCACTGCCAGTGGGTGACGTTGATCGCGGTCTCGGTCGGGCCATAGCGGTTGTGCAATTGCACCGCCGGCAACTGCGCCAATACGCGATTGCGCAACTCGGCGGGCAAGGCTTCGCCACCAGAGAACAGGCGACGCAGGCTGGTGCACTCGGGCACCAGCGGTTCGTCGATAAACAGCTGCAACAGCGGCGGCACAAAGTGCAGCGTGGTCACGCCGTGCGCCTGCACCAACTGCGCGATGCGGTGCGGATCGCGGTGCTCGCCAGGACCGGCCAGCACCAGGCGGCAACCGGTGATCAACGGCCAGAAGCATTCCCACACCGACACGTCGAAACTGATCGGTGCCTTTTGCATCAGCACGTCGCTGTCATTGAGTTGATAGGTGGCCTGCATCCACTGCAAGCGCTCGGCCAGGGCCGCATGGGTATTGCCCACGCCCTTGGGCTGGCCGGTGGAGCCGGAGGTGTAGATCACATAGGCGAGGTTGTCGCCATCGAGGTGCAGGCCGGGCGGCTGGGTCGGCCAGCTGTCGAGGTGCAGGCTGTCCATGGCAATCACGCACACGCCTTCGGCACTCGGTACGCGGTCCAGCAATGCGGTCTGGGTCAACAGCAGGTGCACGCCGCTGTCCTTGAGCATGTAGGCCAGGCGCTCGGCAGGGTAATCCGGGTCCAGCGGCACATAGGCGCCACCGGCCTTGATGATCGCCAGCAGGCCCACCAGCAACTGCGGCGAACGCTCGGCGGCGATGGCTACGCACACGTCCGGGCCGACGCCTTTGTCGCGCAGGTAATGGGCCAGGCGGTTGGCCTGGGTGTGCAGTTGGGCGAAGGTCAGGCTGCCGTCCTGCCAAACCAGCGCGGTGTTGTCCGAGGTGTGCTGGTTGAGCAGTTCGGGCAGCCATTGTTGAGCGGGTGCGCACGGCGCCTGGCACCACGTTTGCTGTTCATCCTGCTGCATCAGCTGGATGTCGCCGAGGGCTTGCTGCGGTTGCTCACAGACCGCTTGCAACAGGTGGATGAAGTGCTCGGCCAGGCGCTGGATGGTCGCAGTGTCGAACAGTTCATCGGCGTAGTCGAAGGACAGGCTCAGGCGCCCGTTGCGGTCTTCTTCGCTGTGCAGCTGCAGGTCGAACTTGGCTTCGCGGCTGTGCCAGGGCAGCTCGTCGGCGAGCATGCCCGGCAGGCGGCGCAAGGCGCTGAGGTCACGTTGCTGGTGGTTGAACATGACCTGGAACAGGCCTTGTTCGCGGGCTTGCGGGAAGGCTTCCAGCAGTTGCTCGAAGGGCAGGTCCTGATGGGCCTGGGCGCCCAATGCAGTCTGGCGGGTGGCGGCCAGCAGCTCAGTGAAAGGCCGGCGCCCGTCCAGCTCGGCCCGCAGCACCAGGGTGTTGATAAAGAAGCCGATCAGGCCTTGGGTTTCCTGGCGCGGGCGGTTGGCGTTGGGCACGCCGATGCGGATATCGCGCTGGCCGCTGTAGCGGTAGAGCAAGGTCTGGAACGCCGCCAGCAACAGCATGAACGGCGTGGACTCGTGGGTCTGGGCGGTCTGGCGAATCGCCTCGCTGAGGCTGACACTCAGGCGCACACTATGGCGCGACGCACTGTGGCGTTGCCGGGCCGCACGCGGGTGGTCGGTGGCCAGGCTCAGGGTCGGATGCTCGTCGCCCAACTGCGCTTTCCAGTACGCCAGTTGGCGCTGGCCTTCACCGTCGGCCAGCCATTGGCGCTGCCAGCTGCCGTAGTCGGCGTACTGCAAGGCCAGTGGCGGCAACACCAGGGCCTGGCCCTGGCTTGCGGCGGCGTACAGGCGCGAGAACTCGTCGATGAGGATATTCAACGACCAGCCATCGGCGATGATGTGGTGCAGGGTCACCAGCAACTGGTGATCGTCCTCGTCCAGGCGCACCAGGGTCACCCACAGCAGAGGGCCTTTTTCCAGGTCGAACAGAGTGTGGGCTTCATCCTCACGGATCTGTTGTGCGCGGGCTTCACGCTCGGCGACGGGCAAGTCGCTGAGATCGATAACCTGCAGGTCGAAATCACTGTTGGCCTCCACACGCTGGAAGCCCTGGCCATCGCGCTCATAGAAGCGGGTGCGCAAGGCTTCGTGGCGCTGGATCAGGTGCTGGAAGCTCGAGCGCAGCGCGTCTTCATCCAGCTCGCCACGCAGGCGCAGGGCGCCGGGGATGGTGTAGGCGCTGCTTTGCGGGTCCAGTTGCCAGGTGATCCACAGGCGGTTCTGGGCCAGGGATTGGGGCAGTTCGTCCTGGCGCGACAACGGGCGGATCGCACCTTGGGCAATGCCGCCGTCCTGTTGCAGTTGCGCCACGCCGGCGGCGAACCCGGACAGCGTCGGCGCCTCGAACAGCAGGCGCAGGTTCAGCTCCAGGCCGAGGGTTTCCCGCAGGCGCGCCACCACCTGAGTGGCGGTGATGGAGTTGCCGCCGAGCAGGAAGAAGTGGTCATCGGCCGCCACCGTGGCAACCTGCAACTGCTCGCACCAGATCGCGGCGATCCGGCTTTGCAGTTCGGATTCCAGCACAACAGCGCTCGCCTGGGCGTGCAGATCGGGGAACTGCGCGTAGCAGTCGAGGCTGCCGTCGGCCTGCCGAAGCGCGCACGCCGCACGCTGCACCTTGCCGCTTGAGGTCTTGGGCAGGCCGCCGGGGTTGAGTAGCACCACCACGCACGGCGCTTCTTGATAGGCCTCGGCCACGGCTTGGCGGATGGCTTTGATCAGCGCTTCAGGCGGCAGGATCTTCTGCACGCTGCGGCTGATTTCCGCGGCGATACCGATGCCTTCCAGGCCGTTGTCATTCACCGCAAACGCCGCGACCCGGCCCTTGCGCACCACTTCCACTTCACGCTCGATGGTCTGTTCGATGTCCTGGGGGTACAGGTTATGACCGCGCACGATCAGCAGGTCTTTCAGGCGACCGGTGATGTACACCTCGCCCTCGCGGATAAAGCCCAGGTCACCGGTGCGCAGCCAGGTACGGCCGGCATGCTGCACGAAGGTCTTGGCGCTGGCCTCCGGGTTGCGCCAGTAGCCGTGGGCGATGCTCGGGCCGCTGGCCCAGAGTTCGCCGACGCAGTTGTCGGCCAGCTCGCTCAGTGTGTGCGGGTCGGCGATCAGCACCGCGTGTTCCGGCTGGGAGGTGCCGCAACTCATGATCGCACTGCCCTGCCCCGGCTCGGCGCGGTTGGCGGCCAGGGCCTGCTCGTCGACGCGCAGCGCCGGGATGCCATGGCCACGCCGGCCGCCGGCGACAAACAGGGTGGCTTCGGCCAGGCCGTAGGAGGCGAAGAAACTATCCGAGGTAAACCCGCAGGCGGCGAACTTCTCGGCGAAGCGCTCGAGGGTATCGAGGCGGATCGGTTCGGAGCCGGAATAGGCCACGCGCCAGTTGCTCAAGTCCAGGCGTTCCAGGGCCGACTCACTGACCCGCTCGCTGCACAGGCGGTAGGCGAAATCCGGCCCGCCGCTGATGGTGCCGCGGTATTCGCTGATCGCTTCGAGCCAGCGCAGCGGCCGGCCGAGGAAATAGGCCGGCGACATCAATACGCACGGCACGCCGCTGAAAATCGGTTGCAGCAGGCCACCGATCAGGCCCATGTCGTGGTACAGCGGCAGCCAGCTGACGATCACGTCGTCAGGGTTCAGGTCGATGCCAAAGCCGCGCCGGATCAGCACTTCGTTGGCCACCAGGTTGCCGTGGCTGACTTGCACGCCCTTGGGCAACGCGGTGGAGCCGGAGGTGTATTGCAGGAAGGCGATGTCGTCGGGGTGCAGGTCGGGGGCGCTCCAGGCGCTGGCGATCTGTGCGTCGAGGGTGTCGACACTCAGCACCGGCGGCGCGTTTTCGATCTGCGCGAGGCCATCGGCCAGGCTGGCGATGGTCAGCAACAGACGCGGTTCGGCGTCACCGATAATCGACAGCAAACGCTCCTGGTGATGACGGCGGGTGGACTCCGGCGGATAGGCCGGCACCGCGATCACCCCGGCGTACAGGCAGCCGAAGAACGCCGCGACGTAGTCCGGGCCACTGGGGAACAGCAGCACCGCACGGTCGCCCTGTGCCGCATTGGCCTGGAGGGCGGCGGCGATGGTGCGGGCGCGTTGGTCCAGGTCACGGTAACTGAGTACCACGTTGTGCTCGGCCGACTCGGCGAGGAAGCGCAGGGCGACCTGGTCCGGGGCCTGGGCGGCGCGACGTTGAAGGGACTCGACCAGGGTGCGGGGAAGTTCGAAGGCGTCCATCATGGGGTTCCTGCCTGAAATCGGCTTACGGGAAATTCGGGAATGGGAGAGCGATCAGCCGGCGGCGCATTGCCGCGCCGCGCCAATGCGCCAGCGGGCCAGGTGTTCGTCGGCATAGCGCCGCACGCAGCGCAATACGGCGTTTTCGTGCTGGATAAGGAAGAAGTGGTGGCCGTCGAACATGTCCAGGGAAAAACCGCTGGCGGCATCGAGCTGCCAGTCGAGCAACTGGTCGGCGCGCACGCTGTCCTGCTTGCCGCCGAACACATGGATCGGCAGGTCCAGCGGCTTGCGCTCGCCGTAGGTGAAGCTGCCGCACAGCAGGAAGTCGGCACGCAGGATCGGCAGCATCAACTGCATCAGCTCGGGATTGGCCAGGGCTTCTTCGGCGGTGCCTTGCAGTTCGCGCAGGCGGGCGATCAGTTGCGCGTCGGTCTTTTCGATGGCGTATTCGCTGACATCGCGGCGAGCCGGACCGGCCGTGCCGGAGGCGAACAGCGCCAGCGGCGCAGGGACATTTCGTGCGTTTAACGCGTGGGCCAATTCAAAGGCCAGCAGGCCGCCGAGACTATGGCCGAACAACGCGTAAGGGCCGCTCAAGTCGCGACTGATTTCCTCCGCGAGCTGCGCCGCCAAGGCCTTGATATCGCGCTGCAGGGGCTCGTCCATGCGCATGCCCCGCCCAGGCAGTTCCAGCGGACACACCTGCAACCACTCCGGCAACGTGCGGCGCCAACGTGCGTAAACCATGGCGCTGGCGCCCGAATAGGGCAGGCAGAACAGGCGCAGTCGAGTCGGCGTAGTCATCCAGCGACGACTCCAAACTGAAACACGCTGTGTGCACGATAAAAACCCATGTCGTCCTCCTGCGGGTGCTGATCCTTGGCCGCTTGACTAGCGACCCTGTCACCCAGAAGAACGGACGGCACCGGCAAATAATTAGTCGCCGGGTACCTGCGAGACGTGGTTCACACCAAACAAGAAAGCATAAGATTAGTTCGCCTTCTCATTTGACAATCATTATCATTCAGCATAATTTGTTGCCCGATGTGTAGGAGGCCTCAGCAAGGACGCCCTCCCCTAACCTCTTTTGCGACAAGGTGATTTCCATGACGGAACAAGTATCCACAGGCAGGTGCGACTCACCACTTCTCCAGGCATTTGTCGACAATCGACTGATTCTGGTGAAGATTGCGGCACGTATTACCGGGTGCCGCTCCCGCGCCGAGGATGTAGTGCAGGATGCCTACTTCCGCCTGCAATCGGCGCCGACGATCACGTCATCGTTCAAGGCCCAACTGAGTTATCTGTTCCAGATCGTGCGCAACCTGGCGATCGATCACTACCGCAAGCAGGCCCTGGAACTCAAATATTCCGGGACGGAAGAGGAAGGCTTGAATGTGGTCATTCACGGCGCTTCACCGGAAACCTCCCACATCAATTTCAACACCCTGGAAAACATCGCCGACGCCCTGACGGAGTTGCCCCAGCGCACCCGCTACGCGTTCGAGATGTACCGCCTGCACGGTGTGCCGCAAAAGGACATTGCCAAGGAACTGGGGGTTTCACCGACGTTGGTGAACTTCATGATTCGCGATGCGCTGGTGCACTGCCGCAAGGTGTCCGGCAACCATAGCGATACGTTTGCACGGCGGGTGTGATTGAGGTGAAAGGGCTTGTTGTGGTGAGCGGGCAAGCCCTAATGCCAGTCAGTTAAGCGTACATCGCCTCCTGTAGGAGCGAGCTTGCTCGCGAAAAACGTCAACGATAACGCGTGCTTCCTGAATGAACGCGGCGCCTGTGAGTTTTTCGCGAGCAAGCTCGCTCCTACAAAAAGCCTTAACTGACTGGCATTAGGGCAAGCCCCGCTCACCACAACCAAAACCCGAACCACAGCCGCACTCATCCGAGCCAAGATCAGGGCACAGGCATCACATCAATACGATACGGCTCGAAAATCTTCAGCATCTCGCCGCTATCGCGCAGTCGCTTGAGCAACCCCGAAAACGCCTCGCCCGTGATCGGCGCCTTGGGCCGCAGCAACGCGTAGTGGTGATAGACCTGGTCGATGCGCTCCGAGACCAGGAACTGCCCGGCCATATCCGCATTGCGCACCATGAAGTCACTCAGGTACGAACGGGTTACCAAGGCGATGTCCGCACGCCCGCGCGCAACCATCAGCAGGTTGCTGTCATGGGAATAGGTCAAGGTGGCGTTGAAGTGCTCGGCCAAGTACTTGGGGTCGGGGTTGAAGTTGGCAAAGGCGTAGTGATAGCCGCTGAACACCGCCAGGCGTTTCCCGGCAAGGTCGGCGAAATAGTCCTGGCCTCGACCGGGCTCACGCTGGGCGACGAAGATTTCCGCGTCTTCCAGGCCCATGTCGATGCTGGTGTGGGCAACCTTCTGCCAGCCCCAATCGGGATTTTCGAAGATGGCCATGTCGATACGGCCTTGTTCGAAATCACGAAAACGCCGAGGGATGGAGGTGGGTACCAGCACAAACTGGTAGTCGGTTTGCGAGGCGTTCAGGGCCTCCACCAGTTGCGGCAACAGACCGGTGTCGGCGCCTTGCTCCGGGCGCACGGTGTAGGGCGGAAAATGCGCCGCGCCGATGCGCACCAGTTGCGCAGCCGAAGCCGGCAACCACGCTGCGGTGCCGAGTGCCCATAAAGTAAGTCCTGCAGCCAACCGCCATGGCGAAAACATCAAGGCACACACCGTTCAATACATCGATGTCGATAAGCTAGGCGTTTTTGTCCAGCTAGACAACTTTCCACCGGCAAATTAATAGCTTGCGCCTCAATCGGCCTTCAAAACCATCAACAAGGCTTCTTCGGCCAATTGCTCCAGGGTCAGGTTGCCCTCGGCGCGAAACCAGGTGGTGGTCCAGGACAAGGCCCCGGTGAGGAAGCGTCGCGCAATAAACACATCGCCCTTGATGTAACCTGCCGCCTTGGCCTCGCCCAACACCTGCAGCCAAATGTCTTCATACACATCGCGCAGCGCCAGCACCTGGGCCTGGGCGTCGGCCGAGAGCGAACGCCATTCATACACCAGCACCGCCATGGCCTCGCCGCTGCCACCCATGATCGACTGCAATTCGCAGCGAATCAGCGCCAGCACACGTTCACGTACGGTGTTCGCCTCCTCGAGCGAGGCACGCATCAAGGCCGTGTTGTAGTGGATGGTTTCCTCCATCACCGCACGCAGGATCTCGTCCTTGCTCTTGAAGTGATGAAAGATACTGCCGGACTGGATGCCCACGGCACTGGCCAGGTCACGCACGGTGGTGCGTTCAAAGCCCTTGTTGCGAAACAGGTGCGCCGCGGTTTGCAGCAACTTGCCCCGGGCACTGTCGGGGTCGGTCAATTGGCCGCCGTCGACCATGGTGCGCATCACCCGCAGGGCTTTGTGCTCATCCATGCTGCTCTCCTCTACTTCTACTGACGTCTTGGCCGGCAATTTAGGCCGTGCCAGTCACCCAAGCAAGCGCTTGGGCAAAACTTGTGACCGGAGTTTACAAACCAAGCGCTTGCTTGGTAGTCTCGTTACCAGCCATTCGAGGAAGGATTTCTCATGAGCAAGACGGTTCGTATCGGCTGCGCCAGCGCCTTCTGGGGTGACACCTGCAGCGCCGCCGCGCAGTTGGTGCACGGCGGCAAGCTGAACTACCTGGTGTTCGACTACCTGGCGGAAGTCACGATGTCGATCCTCGCCGGTGCACGGATGAAAGATCCCCAGGCCGGCTACGCCACGGATTTCGTCGAGGTGCTCACACCGCTGCTGGCCGAGATCCAGCGCCAGGGCATCCGCGTGATCAGCAATGCCGGCGGCATCCACCCCCAGGCCTGCGCCGCCGCCCTGCAAGCTGCCTGCGATAAAGCCCAGGTGCCGTTGAAAATCGCCGTGCTGCTGGGCGATGACCTGCACCCCCGGCTCAAGCACCTGCACGGCATCACCGACATGTTCAACGGCGCGCCGCTGCCGCCCCTGTGCGTATCGGCCAATGCCTACCTCGGCGCACCGGGCATTGCCCAGGCGCTGCAACTGGGCGCGGACATCGTCATCACCGGCCGGGTGGTCGACAGCTCGGTGGTCAGCGCGGCGCTGGTGCATGAGTTCGGTTGGTCGTGGCAGGACTATGACCGCCTGGCCCAGGCCGCGCTGGCCGGGCATATCATCGAATGCGGCGCGCAGTGTACCGGTGGCAACTTCACCGACTGGCGCGACGTGCCCGACTACGAGCACATCGGCTTCCCCATCGTCGAAGTCAATGCCGATGGCCAGTTCACGGTCAATAAAGTCGAGGGCAGCGGTGGCCTGATCAGCGAACTGAGCGTGGCCGAACAACTGCTGTATGAAATCGGCGACCCTCACGCGTATCTGCTGCCCGATGTGATCTGCGATTTCAGCCAGGTGAAGCTGCAGCAGCAAGGCAAAAACTGCGTACGCCTGCACGGCGCCAAGGGGTTGCCGCCAACGCACCAGTACAAGGTCAGCGCCACGTACCCGGAAGGCTTTCGCTGCACCGCCAGTTGCCTGATCGCCGGGATAGACGCGGTGGCCAAGGCCGAGCGGGTCAGCCAGGCGATCATCAACAAGACCTCGGAACTGTTCAGCCAGCGCGGCTGGGCGCCCTACACCGACGTAAATATCGAACTGCTGGGCAGCGAAGCGACGTATGGCCCCCGCGCCCTGCGCCACGACTGCCGCGAGGTGGTGGTCAAGCTGGCGGTGCGCCACCCGAGCAAACCGGCGCTGGTGCTGTTCGCCCGCGAGATCGCCCAGGCGGCCACGGGCATGGCGCCGGGGCTGACCGGGATTGTCGGCGGGCGGCCGACGGTGTACTCGCTGATCCGCTTGTTCTCGTTCCTGATCGATAAGGCCGCCTGCGAGGTGGTAGTCGACTTCCAGGGCCAACGCCACGTCTGCACGCTGCCCATCGCCGACGCGCCGATCCTGCCTGCCGCCCCGATGGATCCGCCCAAACCCCAAGGCCGCGCCGACGCCAGCGTGGCGTTGGTGAAACTCGCCGTGGCACGCTCCGGCGACAAGGGCAACCACAGCAATATCGGGGTCATCGCCCGCGCCCCCGAGTACCTGCCGTGGATTGCCGAAGCGCTGACGCCAGAGGTGCTCGTCGACTGGATGGGCCACGTGCTCGACCCCGTGCACGGCCGCGTAGAACGCTGGTATTTGCCCGGCAGCCACAGCCTCAATTTCCTGCTGGAAAACGCCCTGGGCGGCGGCGGCATCGCCAGCCTGCGCATCGACCCCCAGGGCAAGGCCTTCGCCCAGCAGCTGTTGGAAATCCCCATCGCTGTGCCGCAACACATCGCCGATCAACTCACGTAACGGAGCATTGCCGTGGCCTTCGACTCGATCTTCAAAGCCGGCCTGTTCCTGGGTCACACCGTGATCGTCAGCGGCCGCGACACAAGGCGGAGCAATAAACCATGCCGCTGATTGACAGCCTGATCGATCCCCACAGCCCGCAGTTCGCCCAGAACCGCGCCGCCATGCTGGCAGGCATCCAACACCTGCGCCAGTTGGAACAGACCCTGCTGAGCAAGGCCGAGGAGGCCAGGCCCAAGTTCGAAAAACGTGGCCAACTGCTGCCCCGCGAGCGCCTCAACCTGCTGCTGGACCCTGGCGCGCCGTTCCTGGAACTGGCGAGCCTGGCCGGCTACAAGCTGCATGATGACAAGGACGGCAGCGCCGCCGGCGGTGGGCTGATCGCCGGCATCGGCTACGTCAGCGGCGTGCGCATGCTGGTGGTGGCCAATAACAGCGCGATCAAGGGCGGCACCGTTTCGCCCTCCGGCCTGAAAAAATCCCTGCGCCTGCAACAGATCGCCATGGACAACAAACTGCCAGTGGTGACCCTCGCCGAAAGCGGTGGCGCCAACCTCAACTATGCCGCGGAGATTTTCGTCGAAGGCGCGCGCAGCTTTGCCAACCAGGCGCGCATGTCGGCCATTGGCTTGCCGCAGATCACCGTGGTGCACGGCTCGGCCACGGCGGGGGGCGCGTACCAGCCAGGACTGTCGGATTACGTGGTGGTGGTGCGCGGCAAGGCCAAGCTGTTCCTTGCCGGCCCGCCGCTGCTCAAGGCGGCGACCGGTGAAGTCGCCACCGATGAAGAATTGGGCGGCGCCGAAATGCATGCACAGATCGCCGGCACTGCCGAATACCTGGCGGAAAATGACGCCGATGGCGTGCGCATCGTGCGTGAAATCGTCAGCCTGTTGCCCTGGGATGAGCGCCTGCCGTTGACGCCCAAACGCACTTACGCCGAGCCGCTGTACCCCATCGACGACCTGCTGGGGCTGATCCCCGCTGACCCGAAAAAGCCCTACGACGTGCGCGAAATCCTCGCGCGCCTGGCCGACGGTTCGCAGTTCCTCGAGTTCAAGGCAGCGTTCGACGCCCATACCGTCTGCGGCCATCTGCACATCCAGGGCCGCGCGGTCGGCGTGATCGGCAACAACGGCCCGATCACGCCCAAGGGCGCGAGCAAGGCGGCGCAGTTTATCCAGCTGTGTGACCAGAGCCGCACACCGCTGCTGTTCCTGCACAACACCACCGGCTTCATGGTGGGTACCGAAGCGGAGCAGCAAGGGGTGATCAAGCATGGCGCGAAGATGATCCAGGCGGTGGCCAACGCACGGGTGCCTAAACTCACGGTGGTGGTCGGTGGCTCCTACGGCGCCGGCAACTATGCAATGTGCGGTCGCGGCCTGGACCCGCGGTTTATCTTCGCCTGGCCCAACAGCCGCACGGCGGTGATGGGCGGTGCCCAGGCGGGCAAGGTGCTGCGGATCGTCACCGAGGCCAAGCAGCTGAAAGACGGCCTGGTGCCGGATCCCAAGGTGCTGGACATGCTCGAACAGGTCACCGCGCAAAAACTCGACAGCCAGTCCACCGCCCTCTATGGCAGCGCGAACCTGTGGGATGACGGGCTGATAGACCCACGGGATACCCGTACCTTACTCGGCTTTCTGCTGGACATCTGTCACGAGGCCGACGTCCGCGAGTTGCAGCCCAACAGCTTCGGCATCGCGCGCTTCTAACCGGAGAACAAGAACAATGATCTTCACCCAGGAACATCAGGAACTGCGCCGCACCGTCCGTGCCTTCGTCGACCGCGAGATCAACCCCCATGTGGACGCATGGGAAAAGGCCGGGCACTTCCCCATCCACGACATCTTCCGCAAGGCCGGCGACCTCGGCTTGCTGGGGATTTCCAAACCGGAGCAATTCGGCGGCATGGGCCTGGACTACAGCTACTCGATCGTCGCCGCCGAAGAGTTCGGCACCATCCGCTGCGGCGGCATACCCATGTCCATCGGCGTGCAGACCGATATGTGCACCCCCGCCCTCGCCCGCTTCGGTTCCGATGAATTGCGCGACGAATTCCTGCGCCCGGCCATCAGCGGCGAGCAGGTCGGTTGCATCGGTGTCTCGGAAACCGGCGCCGGCTCCGACGTAGCCGGGCTCAAGACCCATGCGCGCAAGGACGGCGACGACTATGTGATCAACGGCAGCAAAATGTGGATCACCAACTCGCCCAGCGCCGACTTTATCTGCCTGTTGGCCAACACCTCCGACGACAAGCCGCATATCAACAAGTCGCTGATCATGGTGCCGATGAACACCCCAGGGATCAGCGTCAGCCCGCCCCTGGAAAAACTCGGCATGCACAGCTCCGAGACCGCCCAGGTGTTCTTCGACGGCGTGCGCGTACCCCAGCGCAATCGCATCGGCCATGAAGGCGCGGGTTTCATGATGCAGATGCTGCAGTTCCAGGAGGAACGCCTGTTTGGCGCGGCCAATATGATCAAGGGCCTGGAGTATTGCATCGACAGTACCGTCGAGTACTGCAAGGAACGCCAGACCTTCGGCAAGGCGCTGATCGACAACCAGGTGATTCACTTTCGCCTGGCCGAACTGGCCACCGAAATCGAATGCCTGCGCGCACTGGTCTACCAGGCCACCGAACAGTACATCAAGGGCCAGGACGTGACCCGCCTGGCCTCCATGGCCAAGCTCAAGGCCGGGCGCCTTGGCCGCGAAGTCAGCGACAGTTGCCTGCAGTACTGGGGCGGCATGGGATTCATGTGGGACAACCCGGTGGCCCGCGCTTATCGCGATGTGCGCCTGGTGTCGATTGGCGGCGGTGCCGATGAAATCATGCTGGGCATCATCTGCAAGTTGATGGGCACTTTGCCGGGGAAAAAGCCATGAATACCCTGCTGCTCGAACCCCACAACGGCGTGTTGCACATCACCCTCAACCGGCCCGAATGCCGCAATGCCATGAGCCTGGAAATGGTCAACGAACTGCGCGCGGTGCTGGCCGGGTTGGACAGCCAGGTGCGCGCCGTGGTGATCAGCGGCGCAGGCGGGCATTTTTGCGCCGGTGCCGATGTGAAGGACCTGGTCAGCGCCGGCGATCAATTGCAGGCCCTGAACCGGGCCTTCGGCACGTTGCTGCAAGCGGTGGAAGCCGTGTCGCAAGTGGTCATCGTGGTGCTGCAAGGCGCGGTGCTGGGCGGCGGGTTTGGCCTGGCCTGCGTGAGTGACATCGCGATTGCCGATCACCAGGCGCAGTTCGGTTTGCCGGAGACCAGCCTGGGGTTGCTGCCGGCACAGATTGCGCCGTTTGTGGCCAAGCGTATCGGCCTGACCCAGGCGCGGCGACTGGCGCTGACGGCGGCGCGGTTCGATGGGTTGGAAGCTCAACGGCTGGGGCTGGTGCACTTCACCGAGACCGACCCGCAGGCGTTGGCGGAGCGTCTGGATGAGGTGCTGGGGCAGGTGCTGCGCTGCGCGCCGGGCGCCAACGCGCGTACCAAGGCGCTGTTGCTGGCCAGCGTGGAGCAGCCCTTGGGGCCGCTGCTGGACCAGGCGGCGCAGTGGTTTGCCGAGGCGGTGACCAGTGCGGAAGGGATTGAGGGGACGCAGGCGTTTGTGCAGAAGAGAAAGCCCAGGTGGTGCAAGTGACGCCCGCTGAGCATGGGTATCTACACAATTTTCTGTGGTCTGTGGCGAGGGCGCTTGCTGCCGTGGCGGCCTTCGGGCCGACCATGTCGTTGGCTTTGAGCGAGTACATATCCGTTGCTGCGGTCACGGCCGCTATGGGTTCCGCCCTTACGGCGGGTCACTTTGGAAAAGCCCCAAAGTAACCAAAAGGCTCTTGCCCCACCACTCGGTACCTCGCCTAGGCTC
>NZ_FKLB01000059.1:0-15061 GCF_900067035.1 Pseudomonas sp. 1 R 17 | reverse complement strand
TTCAAGCCTGCGTTCGGCCAGCGTGGTTAACGGGGCGCCTGAGATCAAGATCAAAAGCCAGAGCCAGATCAAAAGATTGCTGACTTCGTCAGCGGTTAAGGAAGTAGAAGCCACACCGCGTACGCTTCAATGATCAGGTCGGCTTTAAGGCCGCCTCGTCTTGTTTTTGATTTGGGATCACCCCGTCAAACACGCTGGCCGAACGCAGGCTTTGGAGCGTGGGTAACCCGGCAGGACGCCGGGTTAGCCGCACTGGGCCAAGGATGGCCCATGACGGCGGCCCACGGATTCAAGCCTTCGTTCGGGCATACCGAGCCTAGGCGAGGTGCCGAGTGTTGGGGCGAAGACCTTTTGCTTACTTTTGGGTCTTTCCAAAAGTGAGCCGCCGTAAGGGCGGAACCCTAAGTGGCCGTTACCTAAATAACGGATATGCACACGGAGCAAAAAATGCCGCAGTTCACAAAAATCCTCATCGCCAACCGCGGCGAAATCGCCTGCCGCATCCAACGCACGGCCCAGGCCTTGGGCTACCGCACCGTCGCCGTCTACAGCGACGCCGACGCCGAGGCCCTGCACGTGCAGATGGCCGACGAAGCCGTGCGCATCGGCCCCGCGGCGGTACAACAGTCCTACCTCAATATCCCGGCCATCCTCGAGGCCGCGGAAAAAACCGGCGCCGATGCCATCCACCCCGGCTACGGCTTCCTCTCGGAAAACCCCGATTTCGCCCGCGCGTGCCAAGACGCCGACCTGACCTTCATCGGCCCCAGCGCCGAGGCCATCGAACTGATGGGCAGCAAGCGCCGCTCCAAGCTCGCCATGCTCGAGGCCGGGGTGCCTTGCATCGCCGGCTACCAGGGCAGCGCCCAGGACGACACCTGCCTGCAACGTGAAGCCGAGCGCATCGGCTACCCGCTGATGATCAAGGCCAGCGCCGGCGGCGGTGGCCGTGGCATGCGCCTGGTCCACCAGCCGGAGGCGCTGCTGGAAAGCCTGCACAGCGCCCGCTCGGAGGCCAGGCATGCGTTCGGCAGTGACGAACTGATCCTCGAACAGGCGCTGATCGAGCCGCGCCACGTCGAGATCCAACTGTTCGGCGACCGCCACGGCAACCTGATTTACCTCGGCGAACGGGACTGCTCGATCCAGCGCCGTCATCAAAAAGTCATCGAGGAAGCGCCCTGCCCGGTGATGACGCCCGAACTGCGCCAGGCCATGGGCGAAGCCGCGCTCAAGGCCGGACGCGCGGTAAACTACCTCGGCGCCGGTACCGTGGAGTTCCTGCTCGACCGCAACGGCCGGTTCTACTTCCTGGAAATGAACACCCGCCTGCAAGTGGAGCACCCGGTCACCGAGCTGATCACCGGCCTCGACCTGGTGGCCTGGCAACTGCAAATCGCCGCCGGCCAGCCGCTGCCGCTCGAGCAGGCGCAGGTGAGCCTGAACGGCCACGCCATGGAAGTGCGCCTCTATGCCGAAGACCCGGCCCAGGGCTTCCTGCCGCAAACCGGTGAGGTACTGCGCTGGGAACCGGCCGTGGGCGTACGGGTTGACCATGGGCTGTGCGAAGGCGAAACCATCAGCCCGTTCTATGACCCGATGCTCGGCAAGCTCATCGCCCATGGCGCCACCCGCGAAGAAGCCCGGCGCAAGCTGCTGCGGGCGGTGGAAGACACGCTGTTGCTGGGGGTGACGACCAATCAGCGCTTGTTGGCTGAACTGCTCAAGCACCCAGGCTTTATCGACGGTGATTTCAGCACCGGGTTTATCGCCGAGCACTTCAGCGAAATACCGCGCCCGGCCGCGACAAGTGATCAACTCGCCCTGGCCGCCGCGCTGTTTTACCAACACAGCGCCGACCAGCATCCCCACGGCCTCGCGGGATGGCGCAACAACGCCCGTGTTCCCTGCACCTTTCGCCTGGAGGCCGACGGCGAAACCCACACCGTCACCGCCGCCGCCCTGCCACTCAGCACCGATGGCCGTCGCGCCACCCTGGTGCTCAACGGCGTTCGCCGTCGCATCGCCTATCACCTGGAGGGCTCCCGGCTGTGGCTGCCTGGCCTTACCGTCACCAACCGCACCCAGCAGGTTGCCGGGCGCCAGGCCGACGCCGGCAGCGGCACGATCAAGGCACCGATGGACGGTGCCATCGTCGACGTCCGCGTCAGCACCGGTGAACAGGTGACTAAAGGCCAACTGCTGCTGGTGCTCGAAGCCATGAAAATGGAGCATCCACTCAAGGCCGACAGGGACGGCGTGGTCAAGGCCGTGCAGGTCACAACAGGCGATCAGGTACGCAATCGCCAGGTTCTGCTGGAGATCGAATAACCCCCTAGTCGGAACTACAAGGCCGGTCTACGCTCTATCCCCAACAGGAAAGGACGAGTACGGGAACCTGCGCGATGCCTCATTGGCTGATTATTGACCTTGAAGCCACAACGGATGAAGGCGGCTGGCCCGTGACGGAGATGGAAGTCATCGAGATCGGCGCGAGCCTGGTGAACCGCCAGGGCCGCGAGCTGGACCACTTCCAGCGCTTTGTGCGGCCGCTGCGCCGCCCCTTGCTCACGCCCTTTTGTCGCCAGCTGACCCATATCACCCAGGCAAATATCAACGGCGCTGCACCGTTCATCGAGGTGTGGCCGCTGTTCGAGCGCTGGCTGGGCCAGCATCAGGCGCGCCTGGAAGGCTGGGCCAGTTGGGGTGACTACGATCGCGTACAGCTGGAGCTCGAGTGGCAGCGCCATGGCCTGACCAGCGCCATGGCCCCCACGCCCCATGTCAACCTCAAGCAACGCTTCGCCAAGGCCCGGCGCCTGGACAAGCCCCTGGGGCTCAATGGCGCCCTGCAATTGGCGGGGATGCAGTTCCAGGGCCAGCAACATCGAGCGCTGGAAGATGCACGCAACACCGCGCGCCTGCTGCCGCTGATTTTGCCGGTCTAGGCAGCGCCCGAAGCCTTGGGCATACTGACTCCCCCTTTTCCTTGCTGCTCAACTGTAGGAGCGAGCTTGCTCGCGAAGGTCGTTAACGATAACGCGGTAAACCTGGCACCCAGCGGCGCTCTCAGGTTTTTCGCGAGTAAGCTCGCTCCTACAGGATGAGCGTAAAGCATCAACTTTTTCCGAGGATTCGCCCATGTTCAAAGTCAACGAGTACTTCGACGGCACCGTCAAGTCGATCGCTTTCGGCACCGCAGAAGGTCCGGCGACCATCGGCGTGATGGCCCCGGGTGAATACGAATTCGGCACAGCCCAGCGTGAAATCATGCACGTGGTGTCCGGCGCCCTGAGCGTCAAGCTGCCCGACGCCAACGACTGGGAAACCTTCGCCGCCGGCAGCCAGTTCAACGTACCGGCCAACAGCAAGTTCCAGCTGAAGGTCGCGGTAGACACCGCTTACCTGTGCGAATACCGCGGCTGATCGCTGCGCCGCAAAAAAAATGCCCGTCTCCTGCGAGACGGGCATTTTTTATGGGCCCATGGTTTATTCGAGGATGATCACCGGCATGCCCACTTCCAGGCGGCCCACACCATCGTTGACCAGGTTCTGGCCAAAAATCGCGCCGTCCTCGGTCTTGCGGTAGGCCTCCAGCGTCACAAAAGGCTCACGGTCGGGGCTGCGCTCGCCGGTGTGCGGATCGATGGTGGTGAGAATGCAGCGTGAGCAGGGCTTGACTGCGCGAAACTCCACATCCCCGATGCGCAGGCGCTTCCAGCCGTCTTCGGCGAAGGCGTCGCTGCCTTCGATCACCAGGTTGGGGCGAAAGCGCAGCATGTCCATGGGACGGCCGACTTTCTGCGAGAGGTCGTCGAGGGACGCTTGCCCGATCACCAGCAACGGATAACCGTCGGCGAACGCGACCTGGTCATCATCGCGGCCGTAACCTGCCTGGGTAGTGCGCGCCCGTTCCAGAGGAATCTGCACCAGCCGCGTGGGCTTGCCGATAAAGGCGCTGACCCAGGCGGCGGCTTCGTCGCCGGCGTCCGGCACACGCAAGGTGTCGCGCCAGATGGTCACGCCACGTAACTCAGCCGCGCTGCCGGGCAGCGCCACATCCAGCGGCGCGTAGCCAGGCGAACTCAGGGTCAGGCCGCCGCTGCTGTTCCACAGCGCCGACAGTTGGCTCATCTTTGCCACGGCGCGCTGGGTGAGGAAACGCCCGCTGGCCTCATCCACCAGCATCCAGCGTCGATCGCCGTCCAACCCCAGTTTATCCAGGCCGACCTGTTGCAGAGTTTCGGCCTTGCCGGACTTCAAGGGGTAACGGTACAACGCGCTGAGACGAAGCATGGGCCAACATTCCTGAGGGGCAAAGCCGTCACCCTAAGGTCAAGCGGACGCTTCGTCCAGCATCAGGCGCTGACGTACCACATCCACCAGCTTGTCCGGCTGGAACTTGGACAGGAAGTTGTCGCAGCCGACCTTCTTCACCATCGAGTCGTTGAAGCTGCCTGACAGCGAAGTGTGCAGTACCACGTAGAGCTTGCGCAGCCGTGGGTCGTTGCGGATTTCGGTGGTGAGGCGGTAGCCGTCCATCTCGGGCATTTCGGCGTCGGTGAAGATCATCAGCAGCTTGTCGGTCATCACATGGCCGGCGTCGGCCCAGGCCTTGAGCATATTCAACGCCTTGAGACCGTCGCTGGCGATGTGCATCTTCACGCCCAGTTGGCCGAGGGTGTCGCGCAATTGCGACAGGGCCACGTTGGAGTCGTCCACCAGCAGCACTTCGCGGCCACGGGCGCGTTCCAGCACCGGGTCGTCGAGTTTTTCGCGGGAGACCTTGGCGTTGTACGGCACGATCTCGGCGAGGACTTTTTCCACGTCGATGATCTCCACCAACTGGTCGTCGACCTTGCTGATGGCGGTGAGGTAATGCTGGCGCCCGGCGCTCGTCGGCGGCGGCAGGATGGCTTCCCAGTTCATGTTGACGATGCGGTCCACGCCACCCACCAGGAACGCCTGCACCGAGCGGTTGTACTCGGTGACGATAATGGTGCTGTTGGGGCCCGGCACCAGCGGACGCATGCCGATGGCCTGGGACAAGTCGATCACTGGCAGGGTCTGGCCCCGCAGGTTGACCACGCCGCACACGAAGGGGTGGCGCTGGGGCATCAGGGTCAGCTTGGGCAGTTGCAGGACTTCCTGCACCTTGAACACGTTGATGGCGAACAGCTGCCGCCCGGCCAGGCGGAACATGAGGATCTCCAGGCGATTCTCACCCACCAGTTGCGTGCGTTGGTCTACCGTGTCGAGAATGCCGGCCATTAAGAGCTCCTGGTGTGCGCTGGAAAGTAATGCGCGAAGTGTTTGTGCAGTTAGCTTGTTATCGGCGGCAAACGCCGGACCTTGACCCCGGTAAAATGCCACGTAAACTCATTGATGTCACACTGACATCATGCTTTACTGCTGAGGCCTGTTCATATGGCGGTGCAGCGACGTTGCGCGACATTCAAATCGACGCAAGGTTCCGTCATGTAAGGGATTCCCCTAGGCACAATCAGGCCCAACCTGATGTTCGCAATATCTAATAGCCATTAATGTGACGCCATTCTCATTGCATGAATGGAGTCAGGCTTTTGTTTGCCATCCCCAGCCCTCGTCTTATGGGTTTTCCAGACGTTCACGTGACGGCAACTGAAGGTGTGCAATCGAGCCCGCTCACGGGGGCCACGCACAGCCGTCGCCGTCATTTAAATAAACGTCCTACTGAAAACTCAGAAGCAACCTACAGATTCCCGTTATCTTTCAGCGGTAGTTTTACGCCATTCACCCGGTGCGACCTCTCATCACCCGACCTTATGTTGTGGAGACTTGCATGATGAACGACGGTAACGAGTGGCAAGTTGCACTTCCTGAGTTCCTGCGCGAGGCTGAAAAGCTGCTGACCAAGTCGGAAGAATGCCTGAGCCACCTGCATTTGATCCGCAACGACAGTGACGCCATCGACTGCATGAAAATCAGCCTGATCAAGCTCGCCGAAAAGGCCGATTGCCTGGCCCTGCAAGCGATCAGCGAATTCTCGCGGCATATCCAGGACGTGATCGCCAACGCCGAAAGTCCTTTGCAGTTACATGATCAAGCCCTGGAAGCCCTGCATGACTGCTTGACATTGCTGGCCTGGCAGCTGGAACTGATCGATGCAAAAACAGGCCAGCTGACCCTGGATAAAGAAGAACAGACCAAGTTGATTGACACGGTCACCCTGCACATTCCGCAAAAGGGTTTCAGTTACAATCCGCAACAACGTATGCACCATTTGTCTTGAAGCGTTATCAGGTCGCATTCAAGCACGGGGTTATCTAAAAACGACGACTCCAACTAATCCGCTGGAGAAAAATGGCGATTCAATATCAATTAGCCATTAACGATACAAACCCTTTGAAATAATACAACCTCACTTCATTAACTCTGGGATTATCATTCCTCGAGTTGTTGCGCGTTTAAATAGGCCCGCCAGGCACGGCACCTGGCGACCAACGGTAAGAGTGGTGGTACTATGCACCCGCTTGAAGTGACTCAACTTCAGCCTGCTTGAGAACGATTCAAGAACGTATTCCAAACAGAGCCCGGTCAGCCGCGACCGGTCTTCCCGCAGCGAACCTTCATTGGCTCCATCCGCTATGCATGCCAGCCTCAAGACATTCATCGCAAGGTCCGCGTCCCGCAGTAACGCACGCCGTTTGATCCTCGCCCTGTGCCTCGGCTCGCTGCTGCTGAGCCTGTGGGCCTACAGCCGCTCCGCGCCGTTGCCGCTGCTGGTGCTGCTGCTCAACTTGGCCACCTTGGTGGTGGTTGGCCTGCAACAGTGGCGCTCGCGTAAATCCATCAAGTTCCAGCCCCAGGAGTTGGCCGATCGCCTGCTGCAAGTGCAGGAAAACGAACGTCATCGCCTCAGCCGTGAACTGCATGACGATATCGGCCAGTTGCTGACCGCCGCCAAGCTGCAAAGCGAATGGCTCAAGCGCCGCCTGCCGGATGAATTGCAAAGCCAGTGCACTGTGCTGTGCAACACCTTGAACGAAACCCTGGCCAAGGTGCGCGACGTGTCCGCCATCCTCAACCCCCGGCAGCTCGCCAGCCTGGGCCTGGAAGCCAGCCTGCGCGCGCACCTGCTCAAAACCCTGGAAAACACCCCGGTGCACTGGAGCCTTGAATGCCAGCAACGGCTGAGCGGCATCCCTGAGGAAATGGCCGTGGCGGCCTTTCGCATTACCCAGGAAGCCGTGACCAACATGCTGCGCCACGCCCAGGCGCGCAACCTGCTGGTGCGCCTGCAGCGCCTGCCCGAGGGCCTGTCGCTGACCATCTGCGATGACGGCCAGGGCTTTTCGCCCGCCATCAACCCCGGCCTGGAAGGCCAACGGGGCATGGCTGGCATGTCCGAGCGCATTGACCAGCTTGGCGGTTCATTATCCGTCAGCAGCCAACCAGGCCACGGCACACGGATAGACGCGCTTTTCCCCTGGGCGCCTCGCTCCCTCGAACGGGCCAGCGCCCCTAAGGTTATCGAGTGACCTGCACATTACTCCTGGTGGATGACCATGCACTGATCAGGGCCGGCGTACGTGCGCTGATCCAGGATATTCCCGGCTACACGGTGACCGGCGAAGCCAGCGATGGCGCGCAATTGCTGGAGCAGTTCAATACCTTGCTGCCGGATATCGTGCTGTTGGACCTGTCCATGAAGCACACCAGCGGCCTCGAGGCGCTACAGCAACTCAAGCATGCGCACCCCAGGAGCAAGGTGCTGATCCTGTCGATGCACACCGACCCGGAGCTGATCATGTGCGCGCTGGAGGCAGGCGCCCACGGCTACCTGCTCAAGGACACCACTGCCAACGAGCTGGAACACGCGTTGCTGGCCTTGCGCAACAACGAGCGCTACCTGAGCCCGGCGATCGCCCATACCGTGATCAACCAGGCGCTGGTGCGCAGCCAGGGGCCGACCACGCCCGCCAGCCACAGCCATAACCTCACGGCCCGCCAACTGGAAATCCTGCGCCTGATCGTGCGCGGCAAATCCACCCGCGAGATCGCCCACGGCCTGGGCCTGAGCATCAAGACCGTAGAAGCCCACCGCTCGCAAATCATGAAGCGCCTGCAGATATTCGACGTGGCGGGCCTGGTGTTATTTGCCGTGCGCGAGCAGATCATCAGCCTGGACGACTAGGGGCGAACCCACCGGCAAATGCACGCGCAGGGCCTTGGGCAAGGCCTCGAAGTGCAGGTCGTCACCTTCCAGCGGCTCGCCATCGAGGTTGATGTACAAGCCCTGCGCGACCTTGATGTTGACCCACGGCAGGCGTGCCCGCACGAACATCGCGTCCAGCTCCCAGCCGTTCCCCATCAGCTCGCGCAAGGTGCCGACCACTTCCTGGGGCGCCGGCAGGATACTGACGTCCAGCAAGCCATCGTCGGCCAATGCCCCAGGGCACAGCACATGCCCACCGCCCGCCTGGCGACCGTTGCCGATGCCCAGCGCGAGCAGCTCGCCCTTCCAGTGGAAATCCGGCCCGTCCAGCTCGGCATAGGCGGCCTTCAACTCGCTGAAGCGCGTCAGGCCGGTGAACAGGTAGGCGGCGCCACCGAGGACTTTCTTCAGGTCTTCGGAGGTATTGGCGGTGACCTGGCTGCCGAAGCCGCCGGTGGCCATATTCAGGAAGATTTGCCCGCCGACCTGGCCGAGGTCGATCGCACGGGGCGGCACATCCAGCAACGCCAGGGCCTGGGCGGGCTCCAATGGCACGCCGGCAGCCTTGGCGAAGTCATTGGCGGTCCCCAGGGGCATCAGCACCAGGCTGGCTTCACCCTTGGCCTCGGCCATGGCCTCGGCCACGTCGCGCAAGGTGCCGTCGCCGCCGCCGGCAATGATGTGGGTATAGCCGCCCTCCAAGGCTTCCTTGACCAGGCGCTTTGCGTCACCGCCCTCCCAGGTCACCCGTACCGCCAGCTCCCCACCCTGCCTGCGCCGGGCCAGCACGGCGCTGCGCACGTCCTCGTTGAGGGCTTGCTTGCCGTGGAGGATCAACAATGCCTTGGGGGTGGTCATGGGTGGCTTACTCCTGGATTCAAAGGTGCTTGAAGGATGTGGACCCTGGGCGACCGAAAAAAAGCCATGGGCGTTGAAAAATTAATCCCGCGACCCAGGCATGCCCAGGCTTTCGCCGTTGTGATCGGGGAAGCCCGCTTTCGTCGACGCCATCACCCCGGCGCCCGGCACGTTCCAGTCCAGGCAATCACGCCCCGGCACCGCGCGCACCAGCAGCGCCACGGGAACCACACGTAAAATGTCATCAGCAGTCAACTCGCAGAGGAATAAAGGGCCGCTTACGGCTGACGGCAATTCTGCTTGACCGACAGCTCTGGCGCCGGCTCGTACTTCACCTGCTGCAAGCCATCAGCGCCCTGGAAGATGAAGTACTTGATCCGGCAGTCCTTGAACATCGGCGAATAACCCTCAGCCCGGAAGCCTTGGCCGTCGACCTGCTTGGTCACAGTGTTGTTGCGGCTGACCACCGCGAGCACCTGGGCATAACCCTGGCCCATCTTCACCCCCGGCTCGCCGGTGACCGTCATCGACGAGGCGCAACCGCCCAGCCCTGCCACCGCCAATGCCAGCGCGACGCCGTACAGTCCATTGCGTAGATCGTTCATTCGCTGCTTCCCTTCAGTGATGGATCAGCGGCGGCCATCGCACACTGGAGATTCGCCAACGCGTCCCTGGCATGGCCCGTGGCTCAACGTGAGGTCAATGCCGCTGGCACCGATGCAACGTCCTTGCAACGGATCATCGACAGGGTTTACTGGACATCTTCAGCCTGATCGCCACTGAGCACTACGCGGTCGATCTTGAAGCACGGCGTTTGATTGCGCGCTAAGCGCGGAAGTGGCGACCCAAGACGGCAGCCAAACAGAGGGTTTTGCTCGAGAGGGGGATCAACAGACATTTCGCATCCTTGTGAGTGAAATTTCCTACATGCGTAGATGGGTCATCACAAAGAAGTAAAAGTGCCACGGAGAACCATGACACTGTGACACATCCGACACAATCAGCCGCAGCCGGCATTCAAGGCATAGAGAGAGGCGCACGGTTCACACGGCGCAATCAGCTCTTGTGTAACTTACTCATCAACTGCGCCTCAGCCTGGGTCAAGCCACACGACTGGGTCAGTTCATCCACGGTAGCGCCCATGCCCACCAGCTTCGCCGCCTGGGCAAATGACAGGCTGGAAGGATCACGCTGCTCGATCTGCGCCAGTTTGTCCGGCAACGGCGCGAGGATGGCGCGCAGTTCATGCACCTCGTCCCCGACCTTCACCGCACTCTGCTGGAAGTGATCGACCCGCTTGACCAACTCCAGCACCCGTCGATCACGCACCGCATCGCGCTCGGCCTGCTGCATCGCCAATTCGCGCTGCTGGCGTATATAGCGCAGCAGAAAACCCAAGGTCCCGGCCCACAACAGGGCCAGGACAATCACCGCGACCTCAAGGAACAATCAGATGCTCTCCAGTTCCGACCATTCTTCTTCGCTCATCATTTTGTCCAGCTCAACCAGAATCAACAGTTCGTTGTTCTTGTTGCACACGCCCTGGATGAACTTGGCCGATTCCTCGTTGCCCACGTTCGGCGCGGTTTCCACTTCCGATTGGCGCAGGTAGACCACTTCCGCGACGCTGTCGACCATGATCCCGACCACTTGCTTGTCGGCCTCGATGATGACGATACGCGTGTTGTCGCTGACTTCGACCGTGTCCAGGCCAAAACGCTGGCGGGTGTCGATCACCGTCACCACGTTGCCGCGCAGGTTGATGATGCCCAGCACATAGCTTGGCGCACCGGGAACCGGAGCGATCTCGGTGTAGCGCAGCACTTCCTGCACGCGCATCACGTTAATACCGTAGGTTTCGTTGTCCAGTTTGAAGGTAACCCATTGCAGGATCGGATCATCCAAACCTTGTGCGGACGCTGACTTGTTCATATCTCTGACCCCTTCAAATGCCGATGTAGGCGGCGTGTGTACTTCTTTTGGCCGCACGCTCGCGCGGCCCTTATTGTCCAATCAACTGCGTTTGTTCACCGGCATCGCCTTAACGGCACCGCTGGCGATCAACTCGGCCAGTTCGGCAACGTCCAGCAACGCGCACATGTGTTCGATCACGGTGCCTGCCAGCCAGGGCCGCTGGCCCCGATGGCTGCGCCATTTGATTTCATTCGGGTCCAGGCGCAGCGAACGGCTGACTTGATGCACCGCCAGCCCCCATTCGTAGCCCTGCACCGAGATCACGTATTGCAAGCCTTGGCGGAAGTCATCGCGGTAGCGGTCAGGCATCACCCAGCGCGCGGTGTCCAGCACCTTGAGGTTACCGGCCTGGCTCGGCAGGATGCCCAGGAACCACTCCGGCTGCCCGAACAATGGCGTCAGTTCCTGGCCCTCCAACGAGTAGATCGAGCCCAGGCACACCAACGGCACCGCCAGGGTCAACCCGGCGACGTCGAACAGCAGACATTCAAATGGCTCGGCCGCCCAGGCCGGACGATCATCGCCGCTCACCGGCGGTGGCGTGATGCTCGGTGGCAGGTGCACTTCCACGACCGGCTCGACCACCACGGGCACGACGGGCGCGACCACCGGGACGCTGACCGGGACGACGAGTGCATCGCGGGCCTGCTCTTCCAATACAGCCAACTGGAACTCATCCAGGCTACTCGACGACGGCACTTCGACCGCCGGCTCCAGCACCAGGATAGGCTCCTGTAATTCTTCCGCGGTCGCGTCCTGCAGCAAGGCATCCAGGTAGGATTCCAGTGCCAGTTGCGGCCGGGTCTTGACCTTGAGTTCGACGGGACGGTTCATCATCAGGCCACCTGCGCCACAAGCTGCTGGGACAGCAGGTGCTTGAGCAACGCCCGGTAGGCCAGCACACCGCGGCTTTTGCCGTCGAACTGCGACGGCGTGAGCCCGGCACGGCTGGCATCACGCAGGCGGGTGTCCACCGGGATGTAGCCGTTCCAGATGGTCTCCGGGTAGGCATCGCGCAGGACGCGCAAGGTGCCCAGGGACGCCTGGGTGCGGCGGTCGAACAGGGTGGGCACGATGCTGTAGGGCAACGCCTGTTTGCGCGAACGGTTGATCATCGCCAGGGTACTGACCATGCGCTCCAGGCCCTTGACCGCCAGGTGCTCGGTCTGCACCGGGATCACCAGTTGCTGGCTGGCCGCCAAAGCGTTGACCATCAGCACGCCGAGCAATGGCGGGCTGTCGATGATGGCGTAGTCGAAGTCCTGCCACAGTTGCGCCAGGGTCTTGGCGATCACCAGGCCCAGGCCGCTCTGCCCCGGCGACTGGCGCTCCAGGGTGGCCAGCGCGGTACTCGACGGCAGCAGGGAAATGCTTTCGTTACTGGTGGGCAGCAGCAATTGCCCGGGCAGGTCGGCCGGTACGTTGCCTTTGTGCAGGAACAGGTCGTAGTTGCTGTGCTCCAGCGCATCCGGGTCGTAGCCGAAATAGCTGGTCATCGAGCCGTGGGGGTCGAGGTCGACCACGACCACACGCTTGCCCGCCTCGGCCAGCAAGCCGGCTAAAGCGATGGAGGTGGTGGTCTTGCCGACTCCACCTTTTTGATTGGCAACTGCCCAGACTCTCATTCGGATGGTTCCTCCCGGTGGGCACACGCGCGACCGAGACATTGCATAAGGTTATTGAGCCGGCGACGGAGAATTGACGGCACTCTGCTGAACCGGCGGCTTTGCAGGGGCCGGTGCAGTTTGTGTGCCAGCGCGCTTCAAGGCCGCATCCGGTGTTGCATTGGCGGTACCGGTGCCGGTCAGGCTACGGCGCACCTCCAGGTTTCGGGACACCACCAGCACCACCCGACGGTTGCGTGCGCGGCCTTCGAGCGTGGCGTTATTGGCCACCGGCTGGAACTCGCCATACCCCACCGACGCCAGGCGTCCAGGGTTCACGCCCTGCATCGCGAGCATGCGCACGATGCTCGCGGCACGGGCCGATGACAGCTCCCAGTTGGTCGGGTACTGCGCAGTACTGATCGGCACATTGTCGGTAAAGCCTTCAACGTGGATCGGGTTTTCAAACGGTTTGAGGATCGCCGCCACCTTGTCGATGATGGTGAACGCCTGGTCGCTGGGCAATGCATCGGCACTGGCGAACAGCAGGCTGGAATTGAGCTCGATCTCCACCCACAACTCATTGCCGCGCACGGTCATCTGGTTGGAGCTGATCAGGTCGCCAAACGCGGCACTGATGTCATCGGCGATGCTTTTCAGCGGATCACTGGTGCCGCCCACACCGGCAGCGGTTTCGTCGCTGTCATTGACCAGCGGCTTGGCCGGGGTCACGGTCTTGGGCCGCTCTTCGCCAATCGGGATCGGCTTGAGCGAACGGTCGGCGTCGTTGAACACGCCGATCAACGCCTGGGAAATGACTTTGTACTTGCCTTCGTTGATCGACGAGATGGAGTACATCACCACGAAAAAGGCGAACAGCAAGGTGATGAAGTCCGCATAGGACACCAGCCACCGCTCGTGGTTGACGTGTTCTTCAGGCTCGCGACGGCGACGGCTCACAGGCGATTACCTCCGCAAAACAAATCAACTGTAGGAGCGAGCTTGCTCGCGAAAAACCCGAGAGCAACGCGTTCATCCAGGATGCCCGCGTTATCGTTGACGATTTTCGCGAGCAAGCTCGCTCCTACAGGGTTCATGACCATCAATCCATGAAGCCCTGGAGCTTCAATTCGATGGAGCGCGGGTTCTCGCCCTCGGCAATCGACAGGATGCCTTCCAGCAGCATCTCGCGATAGCGCGACTGGCGCATGGCAATCGACTTGAGCTTGCTGGCCACCGGCAACAGCACCAGGTTGGCACTGGCCACCCCGTAGATGGTGGCAACGAACGCCACGGCAATGCCGCTGCCCAGTTGCGACGGATCGGCCAGGTTGCCCATCACGTGGATCAGGCCCATCACCGCGCCGATGATGCCGATGGTCGGCGCGTAGCCGCCCATGCTTTCAAACACTTTGGCGGCGTTGATGTCGCGGCTTTCCTGGGTGTAGAAATCCACCTCGAGGATGCTGCGGATCGCTTCCGGCTCGGCGCCGTCCACCAGCAATTGCAGGCCTTTGCGCGAATAGCTGTCGGGTTCGGCATCGGCCACGCCTTCGAGGCCCAGCAGGCCTTCCTTGCGCGCGGTGAGGCTCCAGTTGACGACGCGATCGATGCCACCGGCCAGGTCGACACGCGGCGGAAAAATGATCCAGATGAGGATTTGCATCGCGCGCTTGAACGAACTCATCGGTGACTGCAGCAACGCGGCGCCCACCGTGCCGCCAATCACGATCAGCGCCGCCGGGCCGTTGGCCAGGGCGCCCAGGTGACCGCCTTCGAGGTAGTTGCCGCCAATAATGGCGACAAACGCCAGGATGATGCCGATCAGGCTCAATACATCCATCAGAGGCAGGCCTCCACCAGATGCCTGCCGATATCGTCCAGGCTGTAGACGGCGTCGGCCAGGTCAGCCTTGACGATGGCCATGGGCATGCCATAGATCACGCAGCTGGCCTCGTCCTGGGCCCAGATCGCACTGCCGCCCTGCTTGAGCAGGCGCGCGCCTTCACGACCGTCGGCGCCCATGCCGGTGAGCACTACCGCCAGAACTTTGTCGCCGTAGGACTTGGCCGCCGAACCGAAGGTGATGTCCACGCACGGCTTGTAGTTGAGGCGCTCATCACCCGGCAGGATTTTGATCGCGCCACGGCCGTCGACCATCATCTGCTTGCCGCCCGGAGCCAGCAACGCCAGGCCAGGACGCAGGATGTCGCCATCCTCGGCTTCCTTGACGCTGATGCGGCAGAGCTTGTCCAGGCGCTCGGCAAAGGCCTTGGTGAACGCGGCGGGCATGTGCTGGATCAACACGATCGGCGCCGGGAAGTTGGCCGGCAATTGGGTCAACACGCGCTGCAAGGCGACCGGGCCGCCGGTGGAGGTGCCGATGGCGACCAGTTTATAAGCCTTGCGCTTGGGCGCAGGCGAATGG
>NZ_FKLB01000061.1:100967-164713 GCF_900067035.1 Pseudomonas sp. 1 R 17 | reverse complement strand
AGTATAACCAGATTGCTTGGGGTTATATGGTCAAGTGAAGAAGCGCATACGGTGGATGCCTTGGCAGTCAGAGGCGATGAAAGACGTGGTAGCCTGCGAAAAGCTTCGGGGAGTCGGCAAACAGACTTTGATCCGGAGATGTCTGAATGGGGGAACCCAGCCATCATAAGATGGTTATCTTGTACTGAATACATAGGTGCAAGAGGCGAACCAGGGGAACTGAAACATCTAAGTACCCTGAGGAAAAGAAATCAACCGAGATTCCCTTAGTAGTGGCGAGCGAACGGGGACTAGCCCTTAAGTGGCTTTGAGATTAGCGGAACGCTCTGGAAAGTGCGGCCATAGTGGGTGATAGCCCTGTACGCGAAAATCTCTTAGTCATGAAATCGAGTAGGACGGAGCACGAGAAACTTTGTCTGAATATGGGGGGACCATCCTCCAAGGCTAAATACTACTGACTGACCGATAGTGAACTAGTACCGTGAGGGAAAGGCGAAAAGAACCCCGGAGAGGGGAGTGAAATAGATCCTGAAACCGTATGCGTACAAGCAGTGGGAGCCCACTTTGTTGGGTGACTGCGTACCTTTTGTATAATGGGTCAGCGACTTATTTTCAGTGGCGAGCTTAACCGAATAGGGGAGGCGTAGCGAAAGCGAGTCTTAATAGGGCGTCTAGTCGCTGGGAATAGACCCGAAACCGGGCGATCTATCCATGGGCAGGTTGAAGGTTGGGTAACACTAACTGGAGGACCGAACCGACTACCGTTGAAAAGTTAGCGGATGACCTGTGGATCGGAGTGAAAGGCTAATCAAGCTCGGAGATAGCTGGTTCTCCTCGAAAGCTATTTAGGTAGCGCCTCATGTATCACTGTAGGGGGTAGAGCACTGTTTCGGCTAGGGGGTCATCCCGACTTACCAAACCGATGCAAACTCCGAATACCTACAAGTGCCGAGCATGGGAGACACACGGCGGGTGCTAACGTCCGTCGTGAAAAGGGAAACAACCCAGACCGTCAGCTAAGGTCCCAAAGTTATGGTTAAGTGGGAAACGATGTGGGAAGGCTTAGACAGCTAGGAGGTTGGCTTAGAAGCAGCCACCCTTTAAAGAAAGCGTAATAGCTCACTAGTCGAGTCGGCCTGCGCGGAAGATGTAACGGGGCTCAAACCATACACCGAAGCTACGGGTATCACGTAAGTGATGCGGTAGAGGAGCGTTCTGTAAGCCTGTGAAGGTGAGTTGAGAAGCTTGCTGGAGGTATCAGAAGTGCGAATGCTGACATGAGTAACGATAATGGGTGTGAAAAACACCCACGCCGAAAGACCAAGGTTTCCTGCGCAACGTTAATCGACGCAGGGTTAGTCGGTCCCTAAGGCGAGGCTGAAAAGCGTAGTCGATGGAAAACAGGTTAATATTCCTGTACTTCTGGTTATTGCGATGGAGGGACGGAGAAGGCTAGGCCAGCTTGGCGTTGGTTGTCCAAGTTTAAGGTGGTAGGCTGGAATCTTAGGTAAATCCGGGATTCTAAGGCCGAGAGCTGATGACGAGTTAACTTTTAGTTAACGAAGTGGTTGATGCCATGCTTCCAAGAAAAGCTTCTAAGCTTCAGGTAACCAGGAACCGTACCCCAAACCGACACAGGTGGTTGGGTAGAGAATACCAAGGCGCTTGAGAGAACTCGGGTGAAGGAACTAGGCAAAATGGCACCGTAACTTCGGGAGAAGGTGCGCCGGTGAGGGTGAAGGACTTGCTCCGTAAGCTCATGCCGGTCGAAGATACCAGGCCGCTGCGACTGTTTATTAAAAACACAGCACTCTGCAAACACGAAAGTGGACGTATAGGGTGTGACGCCTGCCCGGTGCCGGAAGGTTAATTGATGGGGTTAGCTAACGCGAAGCTCTTGATCGAAGCCCCGGTAAACGGCGGCCGTAACTATAACGGTCCTAAGGTAGCGAAATTCCTTGTCGGGTAAGTTCCGACCTGCACGAATGGCGTAACGATGGCGGCGCTGTCTCCACCCGAGACTCAGTGAAATTGAAATCGCTGTGAAGATGCAGTGTATCCGCGGCTAGACGGAAAGACCCCGTGAACCTTTACTATAGCTTTGCACTGGACTTTGAATTTGCTTGTGTAGGATAGGTGGGAGGCTTTGAAGCGTGGACGCCAGTCTGCGTGGAGCCAACCTTGAAATACCACCCTGGCAACTTTGAGGTTCTAACTCAGGTCCGTTATCCGGATCGAGGACAGTGTATGGTGGGTAGTTTGACTGGGGCGGTCTCCTCCTAAAGAGTAACGGAGGAGTACGAAGGTGCGCTCAGACCGGTCGGAAATCGGTCGTAGAGTATAAAGGCAAAAGCGCGCTTGACTGCGAGACAGACACGTCGAGCAGGTACGAAAGTAGGTCTTAGTGATCCGGTGGTTCTGTATGGAAGGGCCATCGCTCAACGGATAAAAGGTACTCCGGGGATAACAGGCTGATACCGCCCAAGAGTTCATATCGACGGCGGTGTTTGGCACCTCGATGTCGGCTCATCACATCCTGGGGCTGAAGCCGGTCCCAAGGGTATGGCTGTTCGCCATTTAAAGTGGTACGCGAGCTGGGTTTAGAACGTCGTGAGACAGTTCGGTCCCTATCTGCCGTGGACGTTTGAGATTTGAGAGGGGCTGCTCCTAGTACGAGAGGACCGGAGTGGACGAACCTCTGGTGTTCCGGTTGTCACGCCAGTGGCATTGCCGGGTAGCTATGTTCGGAATAGATAACCGCTGAAAGCATCTAAGCGGGAAACTAGCCTCAAGATGAGATCTCACTGGGACCTTGAGTCCCCTGAAGGGCCGTCGAAGACTACGACGTTGATAGGTTGGGTGTGTAAGCGCTGTGAGGCGTTGAGCTAACCAATACTAATTGCCCGTGAGGCTTGACCATATAACACCCAAGCAATTTGCGTCGAAAGGCCAGATTGCGGTGTGTGAAGACGCAATGAACCGAAAGTTCGAGATTTCACAAAACACCGACAGCTGTCACATACCCAATTTGCTGAAGCGAGGCCAGCCGGCCACGACTCAGTACCCGAATTTCTTGACGACCATAGAGCATTGGAACCACCTGATCCCATCCCGAACTCAGCAGTGAAACGATGCATCGCCGATGGTAGTGTGGGGTTTCCCCATGTGAGAGTAGGTCATCGTCAAGATTAAATTCCGAAACCCCATTTGCGAAAGCAGGTGGGGTTTTGTTTTGGGCGGTCGAAAAGTGCGGAAAGATGCACGACAAATTTGCACAGTTATTTCTGAACCAGACCACTAGAATAGGCACCTAACCTTTTTTAGAGTCAGAGCCCTACCTATGCCGGATCCGGTTGATGCCCTTGAGGTGTCGGATTTACCACTGGACAACTTGGTGGCATGCCATGAGTGCGACTTGCTGATGCGCAAACCCATGCTCGCCCTCGGTGAAAAAGCCCAATGCCCGCGTTGCGGTTATGAACTCTACGCTCACCGCCATAATGTCGTTGAGCGCAGCCTCGCTCTGGTACTCGCCGCGCTGTTGCTCTACGTCCCGGCGAACTTTCTGCCCATCATGCAGCTCAATCTGCTCGGGCAGTCCTCAGAGGACACTGTGTGGAGTGGCGTAGTCGGTCTATTCGATACCGGGATGCAAGGCGTCGCCGCCGTGGTGTTCCTATGCAGCATGGGTATTCCGCTGCTCAAGCTGCTTTGCCAGCTGGCGGTGCTGCTCAGTATTCGTTGGAAGATCGGCCGTAGTTACGGCCTGCTGCTGTACCGCATTTACCACCACATGAAAGATTGGGGAATGTTGGAGGTCTACTTGATGGGCGTACTGGTGGCGATCGTGAAACTCGCCGACATGGCCTCAATCACCATCGGCCTGGGTCTGGTTTGCTTTGTCAGCCTATTAATGGTTCAGGTTCTGCTTGAGGTGGTGATGTCGCCGCACCAGATCTGGCAAGCACTGTCAGGGGAAGATGATCATGCGGGCGATTGATGCGGGCATTCTGATTTGTACTGAATGTCACGAGCTGAACAAACAAGAGCCTGACACCGATGAGCAAACCTGCACCCGATGCGGTGCGCTGATCCACGCCCGTCGCCCCAACAGCCTCACTCGCACCTGGGCCTTGCTGATCACGGCGGCCATTCTGTATATCCCCGCCAACCTGTTGCCGATCATGACCGTCAACTCCCTCGGCCAGGGCGAGCCAAGCACCATCATGGCCGGTGTGATCCAGTTGGTGCAGCACGGCATGTTCCCGATTGCGGCTGTGGTGTTCATCGCCAGCATCCTGGTGCCGACGTTCAAGCTGGTGGGCATTGGCCTGTTACTGTTCTCGGTTCAACGTCACCAACCGCTTTCCGCGCAGCAGCGCATTATCATGTACCGCTTTATCGAATTCATTGGCCGCTGGTCCATGCTGGATATCTTCGTGATCGCCATCCTGGTGGCGGTCGTAAACTTTGGGCGGCTTGCCAGCGTCGAGGCCAACCTCGGCGCTGCAGCGTTCGCCAGTGTGGTGATCTTGACGATGCTTGCCGCAGTAACTTTTGATCCCCGACTGATTTGGGATAATACGGAGTCGGACGACGACCATGAGTGATTTGCCTAAAGCTAAAACCCGCCCGGCCTCCAACTGGTCAGCCATTTGGGTTCTTCCCCTGATTGCCTTGATCATCGGCGGTTGGCTGGGGTGGCGTGCCTATTCCCAGCAGGGTATTGAGATCCAGGTGCGCTTTGAAAGCGGCGAAGGCATCCAGGCCAACAAAACCGAAGTGGTCTACAAAGGCATGTCCGTGGGTAAGGTCAAGACCCTTGCCCTTGACGACGAGGGCAATAATCGCGGGGTGATTGCCACCATCGAGATGAACAAGGATGTCGAGCAATACCTCAAGACCAACACGCGTTTCTGGCTGGTCAAGCCCAGTGTCAGCCTTGCCGGTATCACCGGCCTGGAAACCCTGGTCTCGGGTAACTACATCGCCGCCAGCCCCGGTGACGGTGAGCCCACACGCAAATTCAAGGCGCTCTCCGAAGAGCCGCCTTTGTCCGATGCCAAGCCTGGCCTGCACCTGACCATCAAGGCCGACCGCCTCGGCTCGCTCAACCGTGGCAGCCCGGTGTTCTATAAGCAGATACAGGTCGGCCAGGTCAAAAGCTACTTGCTCTCCGAGGACCAGAGCACCGTCGAGATCAAGGTCTACATCGAGCCGACCTACGCCAACCTTGTGCGCAAACACACCCGTTTCTGGAACGCCAGCGGCATCAGCATCGATGCCAATCTCTCCGGCGTGAAGGTGCGCAGCGAATCCCTCTCCAGTATCGTCGCCGGCGGCATTGCCTTCGCCACGCCGGAGAATCGCAAGGACAGCCCGCCGACCGATCCGAGCCTGCCGTTCCGCCTGTACGAAGATTTCGATGCGGCCGCTGCCGGTATCAAGGCCAAGGTCAAGCTCACGGACTTCGAAGGCCTGCAAGCCGGTCGTACACCGGTGATGTACAAAGGCATTCAGGTGGGCAGCCTGAAAACCTTGAAGATCGACCCGGACCTGTCCAGCGCCAACGCCGAGCTGACCCTCGACCCATTGGCCGAAGACTACCTGGTTCAAGACACCCAGTTCTGGGTGGTCAAACCTTCCATCTCGCTGGCCGGCATTACCGGCCTGGAAGCCCTGGTCAAAGGTAATTACATCGCCATTCGTCCTGGCGACAAAGGCAGCGCCCCGCAACGCGAATTCGTCGCCCGCGCCAAGGCGCCACCGCTGGACCTGCGCTCCCCGGGCCTGCACATGGTGCTGTTCACCGACAACCTCGGCTCCCTGGATGTCGGCAGCCCGATACTCTACAAACAGGTCAAGGTCGGCTCGGTGCAGAGCTACCAGTTCTCGCGCAAGAACAAGCAGCTGGTGATCGGCGTTCATATCGAGAAGGAATACGAAAACCTGGTTAACGGTTCGACACGTTTCTGGAATGCCAGCGGTGTGACCCTGACCGGCGGCCTCACCGGTGGTATCCAGGTGAAGAGTGAGTCCCTGGCCAGCCTGATGGCCGGTGGTATTGCCTTCGAAACACCGCAGCCGAACGTACCGCTGAAAAAGCGCATTCCACGTTTCCGCTTGTTTGCCGACCGTGAGGCGGCCAATCAGCATGGCACCCTGGTGACCATCAAGGTCGAGCGTGCTGACGGTATGCGTCCAGGCACACCGGTACGTTTCAAAGGCCTGGATGTGGGTAAGATCGAGAGCGTGGACCTCAGTGCCGATATGCAATCGGTGCTGCTCAGTGCGCGTATTACCCAAGTAGCGGACCGCATCGCGCGCGTCGGCAGCCAGTTCTGGGTGGTCAAGCCAGAACTGGGCCTGATGAAAACCTCCAACCTGGAAACCCTGGTCACCGGGCAATACATCGAAGTGCAGCCGGCTGCGAAAAACGCCGGTCCGCAGAAGAGCTTCGTCGCACTGGCCCAACCCCCTGAAGCTGTCCGTCAGGAGGCTGGCCTCAGCCTGACACTCAGCGCCGCACGCCGTGGCTCGTTGAAGGAAGGTGTGCCGGTGACCTACCGTGAAGTCACCGTGGGCAAAGTGACCGGCTACGAGTTGGGCCAGACCGCCGATCGGGTGCTGATCCACATCCTCATCGAACCCAAGTACGCGCCGCTGGTACGCAGTGGCAGCCGCTTCTGGAACACCAGCGGCTTTGGCCTCGACTTTGGCCTGTTCAAGGGGGCGACGGTGCGCACCGAGTCCCTGGAGACTCTTGTGGCCGGCGGTATCGCATTTGCCACGCCAGACGGCGAGCGTATGGGCAACGCCGCGCGGCCGCAGCAAACCTTCCCGCTGTTCGACAAATTCGAAGAGGAATGGCTGACCTGGGCACCGAAAATCCCACTCGGCAAATAAAGCTACAAAAAAGGCCGCGATCCATCGGATCGCGGCCTTTTTATATTTCAGCGCAAAACGTCAGACCTCATCCAGCTCCGGCTCATCCGCCTGCACATTCACTGTCGCCTTCACCACATCATGGCGACGGATGTACTTCCAGTCCGCCTCATCGATGTAGATACCGTTCGGCCCGCTGCCGCCTTCCAAGTCGATTGCCACCTGGGCAGACACCTGTGGCTTCACACTGGCGAGGATCGGCACAAAGCCCAGTTGCAAACTGGTTTCCAGCAACGCCGCCTGGTTCTTCTCATCGATATCCGCTGCTTCGTCGAGATAGTACGGCAAGCGCACACGCCCGGCCTGGTCACGGTCCATCAAGTGCAGCAACAAGTACATGTTGGTCAGCGCCTTGATGGTCATGGTGGTGCCGTTGGACGCCGCGCCGTCGATGTCGGTGTGGATCACCGGCTGACCGTGCACCTTGGTGATCTCGAAAGCCAGTTCGAACAGGTCCTTGAGGCCCAACTGGTTATGGTTGGCCGCCACCAGGCGGGCCAGGTATTCCTTGGCTTCTTCGTTCTTGTTGTCCTGCTCGGCACTTTGGCTGAGGTCGAACACCGACAGGGTTTCGCCTTCTTCGTACTGGCCAGCACTGTGGATGATCTGGTCGATATGTTTGAGGGCTTCCTTGTTCGGCGCGAGTACGATGCGGAAGCTTTGCAGGTTGGACACCTGACGCTTGTTGATCTCGCGGTTGAACAGCGCCAGCTGGTGTTCCAGGCTGTCGTAGTCGCTGCGGATATTGCGCAGGGTTCGTGCAATGTCAGTGACCGCCGCCCGGCGCGCCTTGCCCAGTGTCAGCGCCTCATCGGTGCGGTGCGCATAAGCGTTGATCAACAATTGCAGGCGACGCTCTACGTCATCCTCGCTGTCGAACTTGGCCACGCCCTTGAGGCGCACCTGAGCGTACAGCGCCTCGATCTGGCCATCGGCACGCAGCAAGCCCTGCCAGCTGTCCTGATAGTCATTGAGCAGCGGCAGCAGGTTATCCATGGAGTCATCGACCGGGTCCATGAACGGCGTGCCAAACGGCAAGTCGGCCGGCAACAGCTGCCGGCGGCGCAAGGCGTCATCCAGCGTACGTTGCTTGGCTTCCATATCGCCGATCTGGCGGCCCACCAGCTGCAGCTTGGCGGACAGTTGCTGGACGCGCTCGGTGAACGCATCGCTGGATCGTTTCAACTCATCCTGGGCCGCTTCCATCTGTGCCAGGTTTTCCAGTTTTTCGCCTTCTTCGGCACTCAGGGTTTGCGCGCGACGGAAGTCTTCCAGCGCCTTTTGCGCGTCCAGCACCTGCTGGTACAGCGCTTCGGTCTGGGTCTTGCTCGCCGCGCGGTCGGAGGTCACGGCTTGCTGGGTTTTCAGCTGCTTGAGTTCTTTCTCCAGGCGTTCCTTTTGGTCGCGCAACGCTGCGCGATCCGCCAGGGCCTGCAGCGCCGGTGGTTCGATGTGGGAGATGTCGATGGACAGCCCCGGCACTTCAAAACGTTCGCCCTTGAAGCCATCGAGGATCTGCTCCAGGGATTTGACCCACCGGCCGTCCTCATCCAGCGTGATGCCGTGTTCACCCAATGGCAGGCTGAACAACGAACTGTTGAACAGGCGCATCAGGCGCTCGACGTCCTGCTGCGAAAACTCTTCGCGCAGCTTGGCATAGCTGTTGTTATCCGCGTGATCCAGCTGCTGCTTGACCGACTTCAAGCGTTTTTCCAGATCGCGCAGACGTTCGTCCAGATCCTCGGCGCTGAACTGCCGCGACTGCGCCAGTGCGCCCGCCAGTTCATCGTGAGCGTCCTTGGCCGCCAGCAATTGCTGCTCCAGGACCCTGACGTCATCCACCAGGGCAAAGCGATGCTTGAGCACCGACAATTCGCCCAGCCAACGCTGGATGCCGCTGATTTCCCGCTCCAGGCGCATCAGCTCCTGGGTGCCGCCACGCTGGTCGTTCTGCAGTGCGTCCTGCTCGTTGCGGTAGTGCTCGGCCTGGATGGTCAGCTCTTCCTTGCGCGCACTGGCATAGTCCGACCAGGTGCCGAGCAGCGAATCCAGCAGCGGCGACAGGCGATGCAGCTTGCCGCGCAGGGCGTCGCGCTGGCGAACGCCATTGGCCAGGGCTTCCACCAGCGGGCCGGCAGCGACCAGGGCGTTGTAGTCCTGCTCCATGCGTCGCACATCGCGGAAGGCTTCTTCGCACGCTGCGATGTAATCCACACTACCCGAACGCAGGCTGTGCTCGAACGCATCGAGGAACAGCTGCTTGAGCTTGGCCGCGGTGATTTCGCGCATGTGCAGCAGGTTGATAAACAACGCGCGGAAAGTTTTCAGGCTTTGCTCACTGGTGGAGCGCAGCGGGATCAGGGTCAGGTCCAGCGGGATCGACGTATGACCACCCACCAGCAAACGGCGCAGTTCATCCGGCTTGAGTTCGTAGGCTTTCAGGCCTTCGCGCTCAAGGTTGGTGAACAGCTCCTTCTGACGCAGGCAGGTGTCGTTTTTCTGATAGTGGGCCAGGTCCAGCTTGCCGGCGTAGGCAAAGAACTGGTGCCCGAAACCACCGCCCGGGCCGCGCCCGACCACGCCGATTACGTGGGGGCCATGGGGCAGGGAGACTTCCACCAGGATGTAGCTGGTGTCGGTGGCGAAGTAGAAGCGTCGCGATTGCTCCAGGGTGTACTTGCCGAAACTCATGTCCGACATGCGCGCCAGGATCGGGAACTGCAAGGCGTTGATCGACGCGGATTTACCCAGGTTATTAGCGCCATACACCGACAGCGGTTCTTCCAGCGGGAACAAGCCCAAGCTGTAGCCGGCAGTGTTCAATAGCGCGAAGCGGCGGATGCCGTAGCGTTCCTTGCTCATGCGTCGGTCTCCTGTTCTTCGGCAATGGCGCGGGCCAGTGCGTCTTCTTCGCTTTCGTCCGCGAAGTCGCTGAGGTCCAGCGGGTCATCGGTCTTCAGCAGTTTTTCATCGCTGTCTTCGTCAATGATCACCGGCACCGGCAGTGGCAACACGCTGTGTACGCTGGCCGCCAGGTCGCGGTCCTGCTGCACCGACAGGCACACGTCGAGGAAGCGGTGCATCGGCGGCAGGAAGCGGTAAATGCCGTTGTCTTCGCTGGCAAAACCCAGCTGGGTCATACGGCGCATGATTTTTTCTTCGAGTTCTTCCTGGGTCTGCACTTCGGCCTGGATAAACAGGTCGCGGTACTTTTCCAGCAGCGACGGCAGCTCGTCACGGCCCAGGCTGCCACCGTCGAGCACGGCGATCGGGTCGCGGCCCTGGTCGGCCAGGTGCTCGACAATGATGAAGGTGAACAGCGCCAGGCGCTGGGCGGTCTTGTTGACCTGCGCACTCGCAATCGCGGAGTCCGGCACGAAGTAGTAGAAGCCACGGGTATCGCACACCAGCTCAAAGCCCAGGGCCTTGAACAGCGTGCGGTACTGGTCCTGGAAGTTCGACAGTTGCGCGTACAGCTCGGGGTCGCGGCGGCTGACGTGGTAACCCTTGAACAGCTCGCGAAAGATCGGCGCCAGCTGGGACAGTTCGGATAGATCAAGATGCATGAGGTGTACTCGCAGGATGCTCGGCGGCGTCGGTGCCGGCCGGGAGCAGGGCGAATGAGCGCAGGCTGACCTGGTGCTCGTGTGTGTGGTAGTCGCGGCGTTCCAGGCGCTCGCGCTTGAAGCGTTTCTCCCGCGAGAGCCGCGAGAACCAGTACAGCAATTCGTCGGTGGCACCGTCCGGTTCCTGCTCCAGCAGCCAGGTCATCAGGTCCGGCATCGGCAGCGCGTCTTCGCAGCGCTCGAGCATTTCCTTGACCGTCCGCGGTGCGCGCTGGGCTTCGCCCTTGTGGGACTTGTGCGCCTTGGGGAACCGGGCCGGTTTCGGCTCGAAGTTCGCCAGGGCATACACATAGGCTTCGACCTGGCTGGCACTGCCGAGGAAGGTGCTTTGCGGTCGGGTAAACATCGGCATCGCCGCCTGCGGCACCGCGTCCAGGCCTTTACGGCGGATGGCCGACAGCGCCAGCGCCGCACCGCGGGTCACGGCATTGTGCCGACGCGCTTCTTCGCGCAGCGGCAACAGCAGCTCGCGGGCATGCCGCAAGGTCAGCTGGGCGCTGGTCTGCATTTCGAGGATGCGCGCGTGGGTGCGCAGCAGCATGTCGTCGTCCACCAGGTGGCCGAGGCGCTGTTGCTCGGTGAGCATGCGCAGCAGCACGTTTTCCACCTTGCGCACGCCTTGCTCGAAGGCACCGTCGGCGTTCACCAGCTGGATCATCGGTTCGACGTACTCGTCCCAGGTCGCCAGGACTTCGGCGTAACGCTGGCGCAGCGGGATCTGCCGGTCACTGGTCTTGGCACGGTCGGCCACGGCCGCGAGGGCCTGTTCGTCGTTGGCGAGTTTTTTCAGTACGTCGCGTACGCGCATGTCGAGCAGGCGCAGTTGGCGGGCCAGGTCGTGGCCATCACGGATGTCGAAGGCATCCTGGATATAACCGGCCAGGCGCTCAAGATGGCGCAGGTAGGCTTCGATCTCCAGGCACAGGCCAAGCCGGTGCTCCTTGCGAAGATAAGCCAGGAAGTCGTGGATCTGCGCGTTGAGCTCGAAACGGTTCGGGCTCTTGGCGACAGGCACCAGGATATCCAGGCGAATCCACACGTCCAGCAGGCTGGTGATGTCCTGGGGCGTGCTGTCCAGTTGTTGGGCGGCCAGTTGTGCGCGCAGCTCGCCGAGGCTCAGGGTGCCTTGGTCGAAGTGTTCGCACAGTGGCTCAAGTAAGGCCCAGTGTTCGGCGAGGGCGCGCAGGACGCGCTTGGGTTCGATCATGGGAATGGCCGGCTGGTTGGCGATTAAAAGTCGCGATTGTACTGCATCAGGCGCGGGATTTATCCACAGCCGGTCAGTGCACAGTGGGCGATTGTTACCGAACAGCGGTAGAATCCCCGCTCTTTACTTATCCACAAGTGGCCGAGCTGTGCTTATCGAGTCCCGACGTCGCGCTTACTTGACCGCCATGCAGGTGGTCAACTGGCTGCCCCGCACCGAACTGCCGTTCGCCGCCCCGTCGCGGCCCGAGCTGTTAGCGGCGCTTGAGCCCTATGAGGCGTTCGAGGTTTCGGGGGAGGAGGCGGCTGCACCGGTGGCCGTGGTCAAACCCGTACTGGACGCTCGTCCTGCGGTTGAACGCGTCAAGGTCGAGGTGCCGCGCCCGGGGCCAATGGCCAAGCCCGTAGTGGCCGAAGCGGCTGCGCCGGTTGCCAAGGCCCCCGTGGTGCCGCCGCCACGCTTTGCCCTGCAGTTATTGCGGGCCGGGCGTTGCCTGCTATTGGTGGAGTTACCCACCGGCGAGCGCTTCCAGACCCGCGACCCCGCCTACATGCTGCTCAAGGACATGCTGCGCGCCGCCGGCCTGCCCGACAGCCCGCAAATCGTCGGCGACCCGGTCCGTTGGCCGCTGCTGGTACGCGGCACCATGGACCAGGGCCCGGAAGCGGCGCGGGATTTCGTGCAAGGCTTCGTCTCGGCACGCCTGGAGGACGAACCCTGCGTGTGCCTGTGGCTGATCGGCCTGCCCGCCGTACGGTTTGCCGGTGAAGCGAACGCCGAAGCCTGGTACCGCGAACTGCAGGTCGAGGGCCTGGGCTCTGTATGGGCCCTGCCGGGCCTGGAATTATTAATGGAAGAGCCACAGCGTAAGGCTGATGTCTGGCAAGCCATGCGCCGGCTGATGGCGCGCTGGAAAACAACCGATGAGTGAGGCTTTATCCTTCCGCCCGATGACCGAGGCCGACCTCGACGCCGTGCTGAAAATCGAATACGCGGCATTCAGCCATCCCTGGACCCGGGGGATCTTTCTCGACGGGCTGGGCAAGTACCAGATCTGGCTGATGTTCGAAGGCGAGCAGCAGGTAGGCCACGGCGTGGTGCAGATCATCCTCGATGAAGCGCATTTGCTGAACATCACCGTCAAGCCGGAAAACCAGGGCCGTGGCCTGGGCCTGGCACTGCTGGAACACCTGATGTCCCGCGCCTATGCCGCCAACGCGCGGGAATGCTTCCTGGAAGTGCGCGACAGCAATACCGGAGCGTTCCGCCTCTATGAGCGCTATGGCTTCAACGAGATTGGGCGTCGCCGGGACTACTACCCGGCTGTCGGCGGGCGCGAAGATGCGGTTGTCATGGCCTGCACCCTCGTCGATTAAACACACGAACCAATGTGGGAGGAGGGCAAGTCGAATCGTCGCACCGCCCCTCCCACATTTGGATTTGCGCAGTGTCAGCGGTTTCCGTCTACCGGGTCCAGATCAGCCAGTTCCGCTTCATCCAGGCCATTTCCGCCGCCAATGTCATCTTCATCGACAATGCTCAGGTCAAAATCCGCCGGGTTGTCTTCCGCCGCCTCCCGAGCGTCCCGCGCACCGTCTTCATGGATCAGGGTTTCCGGGCTCATATCATCATCGGTTGACTCATGATCAGCCGTTGAAGCCCCGGTCAGTCCGGCCTCGCGCACCCGTTCGTCGGGCATCAGCTGTTCTCGCTCGCCACGGGGGATCTCATTGCCAATCTCCGCCGTCGGTTCTTCCTCGTCAAAATCCAGCTCGCGCATCGAGCCCATGCGGTCTTCGTTGTCGTCAATCGGTTCGGGCTGTGTAGCGCCGTAGGGACGTCGTGATTCAGTCATGGCCAATCCTCATACTGTGGGGCTTATAGTGTGTGGACAGGCATGGCCCCCCAAGATTCAAGTAATTGCCCGCCGGCTATCTTTATGATCGGCGTGACCCGGACGGGCGGTCGTCTGTCAAAGCTGCGCATCATTCCTGAGGCTTTCCCTGATGAACGAACTACAAGACCTGCTTGATAACAACGAACGCTGGGCGGATGCGATCAAACAGGAAGATCCCGAATTCTTCGCCAAGCTCGCCCGCCAGCAGACCCCTGAATACCTGTGGATCGGTTGTTCCGATGCGCGGGTACCGGCCAACGAGATCGTCGGCATGCTGCCCGGTGATCTGTTCGTACACCGCAACGTGGCCAACGTGGTGCTGCACACTGACCTCAATTGCCTGTCGGTGATCCAGTACGCGGTCGATGTACTCAAGGTCAAACATATCCTCGTCACCGGCCACTATGGCTGCGGCGGCGTGCGCGCCTCGATGCAGGACCGCCAGTTCGGCCTGATCGACGGCTGGCTGCGCACCATCCGCGATCTCTACTACGAAAACCGTGACGTGCTGGCCCAACTGCCGACTGAAGAGGAACGTGTGGACCGCATGTGCGAGCTGAACGTGATCCAGCAGGTGGCCAACGTCGGCCACACCAGCATTGTGCAAAATGCCTGGCACCGTGGGCAGAGCCTGTCTATCCACGGCTGCATCTACGGCATCAAGGACGGCCGTTGGAAAAGCTTGAACACCACCATCAGTGGCTTCGAGCAGCTGCCTCCGCAGTATCGCCTGCGTCCGCTGGGCGAAGCCTAAGGCCGTTTGCGGTCGCGCCAATGGGTCATGAACGCCTGGCCTTCGGCGTTCAAACACTCTGTGCTGCCGGTGATCCAGCCCCGGCAGTTCAGCTCGCCGCATTGGCAGGCGAACTGTCGGAACAAGGCGTCCTCGGTACTGGCGTAGTCCAGGGTCAGCGGGGCGCCAGCGACTATGGGCTGCACGGTCCATAGCTCCAGGTAGGTGGTGTCGAAAAACACATTCGGGTTGCAGGAGTGTCGCAGCAGGCCGCAGAACCAGCTGTCATACAGGTGGATGCGGGCGGACAGCTGCAGCGTACGTGGGCGTCGCTCGTTCACGGCGTAACCGGACACCCGGGCAATGCGCACGCGGCCGTCGAAACCCACGCGAGCCCTGACGCCGCCGCCGTCGCGCTCAACCTTAAAGTGCTTGGCCGAGGGATAGCCCTGTTCAACGAGCAGTGTCTTGAACGGGTACAAACCATCACTCACAGTGGTTTTAGCCTGGTCCATGGCTTGAGTTTTCATAACTCTCCTTGGTTAGGCTGCATCGACCTGCGGATGGTGGCTGACTACCAGTCTTGCAGCGGATGGGCCCGGCTCAAGACTCGCTGAACGTGGAGCCGATTTCTACTGTCAACTTTGACAGTAGAAATCGGATTTTCTGCTGTCTACAGCGCAGGCGCCATGATGCTGGGGGCGGGCGCTGCGTTCTTCAGTTGCTTGAGCTGCGTCTTGATCGAAGGCGTGGCGCATTTGGCGTTCGCCTGTTCCGGGGTCAGGTTGCGCACCGAGGTGTAGAACAATTCGCAGGTCTGCTCTTTGCGCGTGACCTGCCAGGTGTTCATGCAGGCCTTGAGCAGCACATTCGGATCGCTCGCGGGTTTCTGGCCCATTCCGGCCTGCCAGCAGGCGGCGCTCAAGTCCTGGCCCATCACTTTTAAACCCGCGTCGTCGGCTTTCTGCTCGTTACCGTCATAGGTGTCCGGGCTGGCCGCGTACCAGATGTAGCTGGGGTGGTTGGCGCCCAGCACCGAGACGGTCTTGCCTGCGGCAGGGCTGATCTGCGCCAGGCCCAGTACACCCACGGTTTGTCCGTATTGCTGCTTGATCCAACTGCGCACCGGCGCGCCGAACGCGACCATTGGCAGCGAGCCGTTGGGGTGCAGGCTCAGTTCGCTGACCATGCGGGTCTGGTAGTCGGTGAAGTAGCCGTAGACGTTCTCCAGGTCCTTGCCCGCATTGGAAGGGGCGGCGATGGGGGCGATATCGATGATGGTCTGGTAGGCCGGGGTTTCGGTGGCCGGCACGCCGTTATCGGTGAGCAGGCTGGCCCAGCGGTCGGTGGTGGCCGACTCCAGGTAATCCTGGGCCTGGGTCAGCGAATAATCCGGCGGGAAATGCAGCAACTCGATGCTCTTGCGGTTTTCCAGGGCCATGCCCAGTGGCAGGAACAGGTACCAGTTGTACGCCCACTTGCCGTCGCTGTTGAGTCTGCTCGCGCCCTGGTAGGCCAGGTCAGCGGTATTGAGCAGCGCGGTCAGGGGCTGGCCGTAACTGTCGGGTACACCGCTGAAGGTCGCGGCGAGCTGCCCTTCATGGTTCTTGACGCTGACCTTGGCTCGGCTGTAGCCATCGCGCTGCAGGCTTTGGTTCAGGTAGTGCTCGGCGGTCTGCTCCAGCGTCCATGGCCGAAAGCAGATCACATTGCAGTTATTGGGGTAAGCGAACAACTGGGTCACCCGTTGAGTGCTGCCCAGCGGTACTTCGATGTCGGCGTGTACGACCGCACTGGCCATCAGTGCGGCCAGGGTGAAGGACAACCTGGTCGGTTTGAACATACTTGATTCCTTGTCAGCGAAAGCCCGTCTGCGCGGGGTGAAAGCCCACCTCCTCACAGTAGCGGTTGGCCAGGAAAACCGCGTGCTAAATCGCCAGGCATGTCGCTATTGGATAAGCGTCCTACACGCTGAACTGCAACGCGTTGCTCAAATCCCCCATGGGTTTCTGGCCTCGGGCAATCATGGCGTCATCGCGTTGCTTGAGCCCGTCCAGGGTCTCCAGCTGGAAGACCCGCGTAATCAAGCGCAGGATCGACGCGGTGTCGTACACCGTATGGTCCACGGTGCCTTTACGCGCGAAGGGCGAGACCACCAGCGCCGGAACCCGTGTGCCTGGGCCCCAGCGGTCGCCTTTGGGCGGGGCGACGTGGTCCCACCAGCCGCCGTTTTCATCGACGGTCACCACCACCACCATGTTTTTCCACTGCGGGCTTTCCTGCAGCACCTTCAAGGCGCGGACAATATGGCGGTCGCCCGACGCCACGTCGGCGTAACCGGCGTGCATATTCAGGTTGCCCTGGGGCTTGTAGAAGCTCACGGCTGGCAGCTTGCCGGCCTGGGCATCGGCGAAGAACTTATTGGTGCTCGCCTCATCGCCCAAACCGCCATCGCGCAGGCGCTTGTCACGCTCGGCACGGTTCTCGGGGCCCTGCTGCTTGAAGTAGTTGAACGGCTGGTGGTGGTACTGGAAGTTAGGGATCTTCGGGATACCGCCCGAATCCTTGAACTGATCCAGCGTTGCCTGCCATGCCCCGGCGTACCACGCCCAGTCGACGTTCTTTTTCGACAGCTTGTCGCCGATGTGCTCATGGGTCTGCGGCACCAGTACGTTGGGCAGGTCGGCTTTTGCGTAGTCCGGGTTTTCCGGGTCACGAATCCAGGTCGGCCAATACGGCGGCGCCAGGGTGTTCACGCCGTAACCGTCCGGGGTCAGCGCGCTGGGGCCGAACTGCGGCGGGCCGGTCATGGCGCTCGCCGGGGATTTATCCAGCGGCTTGAGACGCGGGTCGGTGGGGTCATCGCTTTGCAGCGTGGCGATCTGCGCCTTGGCCACCGACTGCGCGGCATTCGGGTAGAACGGCGCGGTGGCGCTGATCAGGTATTGATGGTTGAGGAACGAGCCACCAAACGCCCCCTGGAAGAAGTTATCGCAGAGCACAAACTCCTTGGCCACGTCCCACAGGCGCAGGGAATAGCGACTTTGGGCGTAATGGCCCATGACCAGGCCGCCGGAGTCGGCCCAGGCGACGAAACCGTCGTTCTTGCCGCCGTTGATCTGCATCTGGTTCTGGTAGAACACGTGCCACAAGTCGCGGGTGACCAGGCTCAACGGCAGGTCTTCGGCGTTCGGGCCCTTGAGGGCGAACGGGGCGTTGGGCAGGTTTTCCTGGAATTGCACTTCGCTGGGGTAAGTCACCCCGTCCACGCTTTGCGGGCCCACTTGCAGCACACCGCCCCAGGCCGGGGGCAGGGTGGTCAACAGGCTGCCGTCGCGGTCGCGTTGCTGTGTGTCGGCGGCGGAAAGCGCCGACAGCGGTTTCTCAACGCCTGGGAAGTCCGCAAACAGATTGTTGAAGCTGCGGTTCTCGGCATAGATCACCACCACGGTCTTCACCTGGTCGTGCAATGCCTTGTCCAGCTCCTGGGGCGTGAGCGGCCGCGCCACCGGCTTGCCCGGCGTCTCACTGCTGTTGCCGCAGGCACTCAAGGTCGCGCCAACCCCCAACACCGCCGCGCCCCCCAGGAAGCGCCGACGGCCGGTGTCTACCGGCGGTTGGGCTACGGAATCGGGGGAAGGGCGGTCTTCGTGATCATCACTCATTGCGGGGAGTCCTTGCTGGCGAAATGTTGCAAGATATTTCGCAGGACGGTAGCAATGCAATGTGACGGAACGAAGACAGCGGTGTGATGAGCAAGACGTGTCTACGCTTGGCCAGCGCTGCTAGACTTGCCCGATAATGGACATCACTGAGGTGAACCGTGAAACCTTCAACCGCCCTTGATCTAAAACGTGCAGCCGTCAGAGAAGTGGTGGGCCGATTTCGCATCTCAAACCCAAGGGTATTTGGGTCTGTATTGCTGGGTACCGACCAAGAAGGCAGCGACCTTGATTTGCTGGTCGATGCGCCGCCGGGAACCACTTTGTTTGATCTTGGCGGGCTGCAAGTCGAGCTTGAGGACCTGCTAGGGGTCAATGTCGATCTACTGACGCCTGCCGATTTGCCGTTGAAGTTCCGCGCAAAAGTGCTGGCTGAGGCACGGCCTGTATGACAGCAAATCGCCTCGGGGATTATCTGGATCACATAAGGCAGGCCACTGCTGACGCGATCAGTTTTGTAGAGGGCCTTAGCAAAGAAGAGTTTCTGGAAGACAGGCGTACTCAACAAGCAGTGGTCATGAGTCTGATCATCATTGGTGAGGCGTCGACGAAAATCATGGATCTGCACCCGCACTTCGCTGAGGCTCATTCACACATTCCTTGGCGCAGCATGCGGGGAATGCGTAACCGCATCGCCCACGGTTACTTCGATATCAACCTTGATGTGGTTTGGGACACCATCCAGAGCGCGCTGCCTGATCTATTGGCGCGTCTTCCTGTAACTGCAGTGTGATTGCACCTGTTGCAACAACAGGTGCAGTCATCAGTTATTCAAGGCATGACGGGCGGTAAATACTTCAACGTCGTCCCCAACGCCCACAGCAGGAACAATACCAGCGGCGTGTGCACCAGCAGCTGCACAAACGAAAACCCGATCAAATCCCGCGCCTTCAACCCCAACACTCCCAGCAACGGCAGCATGTAGAACGGGTTGATCAGGTTCGGCAGCGCCTCGGCCGCGTTGTAGATCTGCACCGCCCAGCCCAGGTGGTATTGCAGGTCATTGGCCACTTGCATCACATAAGGCGCTTCGATGATCCACTTGCCGCCGCCTGACGGAATAAAGAAGCCCAGCACCGCCGAGTACACGCCCATCAGCAGTGCATACGTGTCGTGGGAGGCGATGGACGTGAAGAAGGTCGAGATATGGTGCGCCAGGGTCTGGCCGTCGCCGCCCTTGACCACGGTCATCAGCGCCGCAATCGAGCCGTACAGCGGGAACTGGATCAACACGCCGGTGGTGGTCGGCACTGCACGGGCCACCGCATCGAGGAAACTGCGCGGGCGCCAGTGCAGCAGGGCACCGACCATGATGAACAGGAAGTTGTAGGTGTTCAGCCCCGAAATCGCGCTGATCGCCGGCTTGGTCGAGAACTCATGGAACAACCAGCCCGCCGCCAGCAATGCCAGCAGAATGGTCAGCAACGGGCTGTGTTCCAGCCATTCGCCGGGGCGGCCCGGTGGTTGCAGCTTGGGCAGGTTGAAGGCCGGGTCGACGCCACAGGCCTTGGCGTCACGGGCGCTGTTGGGGCCGGGCGCGGTGGCGTAGGCGATGATAAGCGACACCACGATCAGTGCCAGCAACAGCACGCCGGATTGCCACAGGAAGATGGTGTCGGTAAACGGGATCACCCCGGTGATCGACAGGATCGACGGCGGCAAGCTGGCCGGGTTGGCCTGCAATTGTGCGGCTGACGACGACAGCCCCAGCGCCCACACCGCGCCCAACCCAAGATAGGCCGCCGCACCCGCAGCACGGTAGTCCATGCGCAAATCCGTACGACGGGCCAGCGCACGCACCAGCAAACCGCCGAACACCAGGGACAGGCCCCAGTTGAGCAATGACGCCACCATGGAAATCAACGCAACCCACGCCACGGCTGAGCGGCCGTTCTTCGGGATACGCGCCAGGCGGTCGATCAGCTTGACCGCCGGTGGCGAGCTGGCGACCACGTAGCCACCGATCACCACGAAGGCCATTTGCATGGTGAACGGGATCAGGCTCCAGAACCCGTCGCCAAAGGCCTTGGCGGCTTCGGTCGGCGCGGCGCCCATGCCCAGGGTCGCCACGGCGACGATGATCACGGCGAGGGCGGCGAACACCCAGGAGTCGGGGAACCAGCGCTCGGCAAAGTTCGAGCAGCGCAGGGCAAAGCGGGCATAGCGGCTTTCTTCGATAGCATCGGCCACGAGTCTTTCCTCTTGTATTTATTATGGTGTCGGCAATTTTTCGGCATGTTCCTCCACGGCCATTGATATGGGAATGCAGTTATCTTCATCGATCCATGAGGAAAACAAATATATCTGCCGCGATTGCCATCAACCGGCGCAGCTCATAACCTGCACGCCATTTTGTTTGTCTGCCGAGCCTCAACATGACTGCCACCTCTGTTCCACAGGCGCAGCGTTTTTCCCGCTCCGACTACAAGACCCTGGGCCTGGCCGCCCTGGGCGGCGCCTTGGAAATCTACGACTTCATTATCTTTGTGTTCTTCGCGCTGACCCTCAGCCAACTGTTCTTCCCGGCGGAAATGCCCGAGTGGCTGCGCCTGCTGCAAAGCTTTGGCATCTTCGTCACCGGCTACCTCGCGCGTCCGCTGGGCGGCATCCTGATGGCGCACTTCGCCGATCACCTGGGGCGCAAGCGCGTGTTCAGCCTGAGCATCCTGATGATGGCGTTGCCGTGCCTGCTGATCGGGATCATGCCCACCTACGCACAGATCGGTTATTTCGCACCGCTGATCCTGCTGGTGCTGCGCGTGCTGCAAGGTGCGGCGGTGGGCGGTGAAGTACCCAGCGCCTGGACCTTCGTCGCCGAACACGCACCGCGCAACCATCGTGGTTATGCCCTGGGCTTCCTGCAAGCCGGCCTGACCTTCGGCTACCTGCTCGGTGCGCTGACTGCCACGCTGCTGGCACAGGTCTTCACCCCGGCCGAAATCCTCGACTACGCCTGGCGCTTCCCCTTCCTGCTCGGCGGTGTGTTCGGCGTGATCGGCGTGTGGCTGCGGCGCTGGCTCAGCGAAACCCCGGTCTTCCTCGAAATGCAGGCCCGCCGCCAGGCCGCTGCCGAGCTGCCGCTGCGCACCGTACTGCGTGACCATCGCGCCGTACTGTTGCCGGCGATGATCCTCACCTGCGTGCTCACCTCCGCCGTGGTGGTGCTGGTGGTCATCACCCCGACCATGATGCAGAAAACCTTCGGCATGAGCCCCAGTCACACCTTTGCCTTGAGCGCCCTGGGCATCGTCTTCCTGAATATCGGCTGCGTCCTCGCCGGCCTGCTGGTGGACCGCATCGGCGCCTGGCGCGCGGTGCTGGTCTACAGCCTGCTGCTGCCGGTGGGTATTTTCCTGCTGTACGCCAGCCTGATCAGCGGCGGCATCTGGCTTGGCGCGGCGTACGCGCTGGCGGGCTTGAGTTGCGGGGTAGTGGGCGCGGTGCCGTCGGTGATGGTCGGCCTGTTTCCGGCGCAGGTGCGGGTGTCGGGCATTTCCTTCACCTACAACATCGCTTACGCACTGTGGGCGAGTACCACGCCGCTGATGCTGATCGCGCTGATGCCGACCAGCCCGTGGATTTGCGTGGGGTATTGCGTGGTTATGGGCGCGGTGGGGGTGGGGTGTGTAGCGCTGTTTGGCAAGCGCCACACCTTGGCGGCCTGAAGGTCAGGTCAAGAAGTGCCACAGCAACAGCGTACCGACCAACCCGACCACCGAAACAATCGTCTGCAACACCGACCACACCCAAATCGTCTGCTTCAGCTGCAAGCCAAAGTACTCGCGCACCATCCAGAACCCCGCATCATTGACGTGGCAGAAGAACACCGAACCTGCGCCGATCGCCAGCGCCACCAGTGAGCTTTGTGTCGCCGCCAACCCGGCCATCATCGGCGCGAGGATGCCGGCGGTCGTGGTGGTGGCGACCGTGGCCGAGCCGGTGGCCTGGCGCAGCGCCACGGCGATCAACCAGGCCAGCAGCAGGTACGGCATGTGCGCTCCTTCGGCGACTTTGCTGATGGTTTGGCTGACGCCGGCATCCAGCAAGGTTTGCTTGAGGCCGCCGCCGGCGCCGATGGTCAGCAGCAACACGGCGATGGGGGCAAGGGCCTTGCGCAGGGTGTTGCCGACCTCAGCGCGCGGCATCCCGGCGGCCCAGCCCAGGCAGATCACGGCGGCGATCACCGCCAGGCCCAGGGCGATCAGCGGTTCGCCGAGGAATTTCAGGGTCAGGCCCACGCTGCTTTCCGCTGGCAGCGCGACTTTGGCCAAGGTGCTGCCGAGCATCAGAATCACCGGCAACAGAATGATCAGCAATGACACGCCAAAGCTCGGCTGGCGCGGGGCCTTGGGCGGGGCGCTGAACAGCGCGCCGATGTCGGCCGGCTCATCCACATGCAGGCGCTTGGACAGCCAGTTGCCATAGAGCGGCCCGGCGAGGATCACCGCCGGCACCGCCAGGCAAAAGCCCAGCAACATGGTCAGGCCCAGGTCGGCGTGTAACGCGCCCACCGCAATCAGCGGCCCCGGGTGCGGTGGCATCAAGGCGTGCAAGGTGGTCATGCCCGCCAGCGCCGGGATGGCGATTTTCAACAGCGGCTGGTTCGAACGTTTGGCCATCACAAAGATGATTGGCACCATCATCACCAAGCCCACTTCGAAGAACAGCGGCAGGCCGATCACCATCGCCACCAGCGCCATCACCCATGGCAACGACTTGCCCTTGCCCAGCCCGAGCAGGGTGGTGGCGATGCGGTCGGCCGCGCCGGATTCCGCCATCAGCGCACCCAGCATCGAGCCCAGGGCAATGATGATCCCGGCTTCACCGAGGATCGCCCCGGCGCCCTTGCTGAAGGCCTTGGCCACTTCTTCCGCTGGCAACCCGGCGCCGACCCCGGCGATAAAGGTGCCGATCAGGATCGACAGGAACGGCGGCAACTTGGTCGCGCTGATCAGCACGATGATGCTGGCGATGGCCAGCAGTACGCAGAGCATGAGACGGGTGTCGTGAACCATCCACGCGGCAGTCGATAACGCCAAGGCGAGACTCCTTATCGAACAGGTTGGGAAAATTGTTTCTTTTTGTTTCCTGCCCCAAAAGCATACCTGATAACGCCCGCCCCAGAGCCATTGCTGTCGGATTTGTAATCTTTGCTCCACCGCTTTGATAAGTCGCGAACGCTACATTCTCCCGGCTTTTACTTTATGGGCGTGGAACTCTCGTTATGGCAATTTCCGTTAGAAAGCTGGTGGGGGCGACGCTGTTGTGGGGAGCTGCCAGCATTGCCCAGGCACAAACCCTCACCCTCGACGCGGCCCTGCAAACCGCCTTCGCCAACAACCCCGACCTGGCGGCCGCGCAATGGGAAATCGAGATCGCCGCGGGCGGTCGCCAGCAGGCCGGGTTGATCCCCAATCCGGTGGCGTCCTGGGATGCCGAAGACACACGTCGCGATACGCGTACCACCACCCTCAAGCTCAGCCAAACCCTGGAACTGGGCGGCAAGCGCGGTGCCCGCATTGACGTGGCGACGCGTGCCCAGGACGCCGCCGTACTGGCCTTGGAACAGCGCCGCAACACGCTGCGCGTCGAGGTGATCGACGGCTACTACGGTGCCCTGCGCGCCCAGGAACGTCTCGACCTGGTGCAGCGCTCCCTGGCCTTGGCCGAGCGCGGGCTGGTGGTCGCCAACGGCCGCGTGACTGCCGGCAAATCCTCACCGGTGGAAGCCACGCGGGCCCAGGTGCAGTTGTCGGAGATCCGCCTCGAACTCAATCGCGCACACATGGGCCTCACCGACGCCTATCGCCGCCTGGCCGCCAGTACCGGCAGCGCGGCGACCGACTTCCAGACTGTCTCCACGCCAAGCCACTCCACACCGCCGTTGCCGTCCGCCACACAACTGTTGGCGCGCCTTGAGCAGACCGCCGAACTGCGCCTGGCCGAACTGCAGATCGTGCAGAACGAAGCCAGCGTGGGCCTGGAAAAAGCCCAGCGTATTCCCGACCTGGATGTGTCCATCGGCAGTCAGTACGACGCCAGTGTGCGCGAGCGGGTGAACCTGGTCGGCGTGTCGATGCCGATTCCGTTGTTCAGCCGCAACCAGGGCAACGTACTTGCCGCCACGCGCCGTGCCGATCAGGCCCGCGACCAGCGCAACGCTGCCGAATTGCGCCTGCGTACCGAAACGCGCCAGGCCCTGGACCTGTGGCAAACCGCGAACAGCGAAGTGCGCGCATTCAACCAGCAGATCCTGCCCGCCGCCCAACGCGCGGTGGACAGCGCCACCCGCGGCTTCGAGATGGGCAAGTTCAACTTCCTCGACGTGCTCGACGCCCAGCGCACCCTGATCGCGGCGCGCACCCAATACCTTGCGGCCACCGCCCAGGCCACCGATGCCTGGCTGCGCATCGAACGGATTTACGGCGACCTCGCCCGGTTTTGATTTTTTCTGGAGTGCCTTATGAATAAACGACACGGCGTGGCGCTTGCCGTCGCCTTGGGCCTGATGCTGTCCGGCGTGGCCAACGCCGAGGAAGAAGAAGGCACGCTCGAGCTGACTGAACAACAAATCCAGGCCGCCGGCATCGAGCTCGCCGAGGCCCAACCCCGGTCGATCAGCACATTGCTGACGCTGCCGGGGGAGGTGCGTTTCGACGAAGACCGTACCTCGCATATCGTCCCGCGCGCGGCCGGTGTGGTGGAATCCGTGAAGGTCAATCTTGGCCAGGCGGTGAAGAAGGGCGAGCTGCTCGCGGTGATCGCCAGCCAGCAGATTTCCGACCAGCGCAGTGAGCTGGCGGCCAGCGAGCGTCGGGTTGAACTGGCGCGTATTACCTTCCAGCGTGAACGCCAGTTGTGGCAGGACAAGATCTCCGCCGAGCAGGATTACCTGCTGGCGCGCCAAACCCTGCAAGAAGCTGAAATCGCCTTGAACAATGCCCGCCAAAAGATGACCGCGCTCAGCGGCAACACCGTGCTGGCCGGCGGCAATCGTTACGAACTGCGTGCGCCGTTCACAGGCGTGGTGGTGGAAAAGCACCTCGGTGTCGGCGAGGTGGTGAGCGAGACCAGTAACGCCTTCACGCTGTCTGACCTGTCCCAGGTGTGGGTCACCTTCGGCGTATTTCCCAAGGATTTGAACAAGGTCCGGCTCGGCAAACCGGTGAAAGTCAGCTCCACGGAAATGGGCACCGATGTGCAGGGCAGCGTGGCCTATGTCGGCAATTTGCTCGGCGAGCAAACACGCACCGCCACCGTGCGTGTGACGGTGCCCAACCCCGACGACGCCTGGCGCCCAGGACTGTTCGTCACCGTGCAACTGGCCACGGACACCTACCAGGCCAAGGTCACCGTGCCGCAAACGGCGATCCAGACCGTCGAGGAAAAACCCTCGGTCTTCGTACGCACGCCTGACGGTTTTATCACCCGCCATCTTGAGCTTGGCGCCAGTGAAAACGGCTACGTCGAAGTGCGCCAGGGCCTGGAGGCCGGTGCTCAGGTGGCCACCACCGGCAGCTTCATCCTCAAGTCCGAATTGGGCAAGGGCTCGGCCGAGCACGCCCATTGATCCTGCGAGTGATTTCCCATGTTTGAGCGCCTTATCCAATTCGCCATCGAGCAGCGCATCATCGTGCTGCTGGCGGTGCTGTTGATGGCCGGTGTCGGCATTGCCAGCTATCAGAAACTGCCCATCGACGCGGTGCCCGACATCACCAATGTACAGGTGCAGATCAACTCGGCGGCGGCCGGTTTTTCGCCGCTTGAGACCGAGCAGCGCATTACCTTTCCCATCGAAACCGCGATGGCCGGCTTGCCGGGGCTGCAGCAGACCCGTTCGCTGTCACGCTCCGGCTTGTCCCAGGTGACGGTGATCTTCAAGGACGGCACCGACCTGTTCTTCGCCCGCCAGTTGGTCAACGAGCGCCTGCAAGTGGCCCGCGAGCAATTGCCTGTGGGGATTGAAACCGCGATGGGGCCGATTTCCACCGGCCTCGGGGAAATTTTCCTGTGGACCGTGGAGGCCGAGGAGGGCGCACGCAAGGACGACGGTACGCCCTACACGCCGACCGACCTGCGGGTGATCCAGGACTGGATCATCAAGCCGCAACTGCGCAACGTGCCCGGTGTGGCCGAGATCAACACCATCGGCGGCTTCGCCAAGGAATACCAGATCGCCCCCGACCCCAAGCGCCTGGCGGCCTATAACCTGACCTTGAACGATCTGGTCACGGCGCTGGAGCGTAACAACGCCAACGTCGGTGCCGGCTACATCGAGCGCAGCGGCGAGCAATTGTTGATCCGCGCGCCGGGGCAGGTGGCGTCCATCGACGACATCGCCAATATCGTCATCACCACGTCCGACGGCACGCCGATCCGTGTGCGCAATGTCGCCCAGGTCGAGATCGGCCGTGAGCTGCGTACCGGCGCCGCCACGGAAAACGGCCGTGAAGTGGTGCTGGGCACGGTGTTTATGTTGATCGGAGAAAACAGCCGCACGGTGTCCCAGGCGGTGGCTTCCAGGCTCGAACAAATCAACCGTTCGCTGCCCGAAGGCGTGGTGGCGGTGACCGTCTACGACCGCACCAACCTCGTCGAAAAAGCCGTTGCCACCGTGAAGAAAAATCTCTTCGAGGGTGCGCTGCTGGTGGTCGCGGTGCTGTTCCTGTTCCTTGGCAATATCCGCGCGGCGCTGATCACCGCGATGGTGATTCCCCTGGCGATGTTGTTCACCTTTACCGGCATGTTCACCCACAAAGTCAGCGCCAACCTGATGAGCCTCGGCGCGCTGGACTTCGGCATTATCGTCGACGGCGCGGTGGTGATCGTCGAGAACGCCATCCGCCGCCTGGCCCATGCGCAGCAGCGCCATGGTCGTTTGCTGACCCGCAGCGAGCGCCTGCACGAGGTATTCGCGGCGGCCAAGGAAGCGCGGCGTGCGCTGATCTTCGGGCAGCTGATCATCATGGTCGTGTACCTGCCGATCTTCGCCCTCACCGGTGTGGCCGGGAAGATGTTCCACCCCATGGCCTTTACCGTGGTGATCGCGCTGCTGGGGGCGATGATTTTGTCGGTGACCTTCGTGCCAGCGGCGATTGCGCTGTTCGTCACCGGCAAGGTCAAGGAAGAAGAAAACCTGGTGATGCGTACCGCACGCCGGGCCTATGGGCCGGTGTTGGATTGGGTGATGGCGCGCCGGCCACTGGTGTTCGGCTTGGCCGTGCTGGCCATTGTTGCGTCGGGCATGGTGGCCAGCCGCATGGGCAGTGAGTTTATCCCCAGCCTCAGTGAGGGCGACTTCGCCCAACAGGCCCTGCGCGTGCCCGGCACCAGCCTGACGCAATCGGTGCAGATGCAGCAGCAACTGGAAAAAACCTTGATGGCCCAGGTGCCGGAAATCGAACGGGTATTCGCCCGTACCGGCACGGCGGAAATCGCCTCCGACCCGATGCCGCCGAATATTTCCGACAGCTACGTGATGCTTAAACCGAAGGCGCAATGGCCGAACCCGAATAAATTCCGCGAAACCCTGATCGCCGATATCCAGCGCGCCAGTGCGATTGTGCCGGGCAGTGCGTACGAGCTGTCGCAACCGATCCAGCTGCGTTTCAACGAGCTGATCTCCGGGGTGCGCAGTGATGTGGCGGTGAAGGTATTCGGCGACGACATGGCGGTGCTCAACACTACCGCCGCAGACATTGTCGAGACCTTGCAAGGCCTCGATGGCGCTTCGGAAGTGAAGGTCGAACAGACGTCCGGCCTGCCGGTGCTGACCATCAATATCGACCGTGACAAGGCCGCGCGCTTTGGCCTGAATGTCGGCGATGTGCAGGACACCATTGCCGTCGCCGTCGGTGGGCGCCAGGCCGGTACCCTGTATGAAGGTGACCGGCGTTTCGACATGGTCGTGCGCTTGTCCGACGCGCTGCGTACTGATATCGACGGCTTGTCGCGGCTGTTGATTCCAGTGCCGGCACTGGCCGGGAATGCGGCGGGGCAGTTGGGGTTCATTGCGTTGTCCCAGGTCGCCAGCCTGGACCTGGTGCTCGGCCCGAACCAGATCAGCCGCGAGAACGGCAAGCGTCTGGTGATCGTCAGTGCCAACGTGCGCGGGCGGGATATGGGGTCGTTCGTGGACGAGGCCGAGGCGGCGATCACGGCGCAGGTGAAAGTCCCGGCAGGTTACTGGACCACCTGGGGCGGCCAGTTCGAACAGTTGAAGGAAGCCGCCGAGCGTTTGCAGATCGTGGTGCCGGTGGCGTTGCTGCTGGTGTTCGGGTTGTTGTTCATGATGTTCAACAACCTCAAGGACGGACTGCTCGTGTTTACCGGGATTCCGTTCGCGTTGACCGGCGGGATCATGGCGCTGTGGTTGCGCGATATTCCGCTGTCGATCTCGGCAGGCGTGGGCTTTATCGCCTTGTCCGGCGTGGCGGTGCTCAACGGCCTGGTGATGATTGCCTTCATCCGCAACCTGCGCGAGGAAGGACGCTCGCTGTCGGTGGCTATCCACGAGGGTGCGCTGACCCGCCTGCGCCCGGTATTGATGACCGCGCTGGTGGCCTCCCTGGGGTTTATCCCCATGGCCCTGGCCACCGGCACCGGCGCCGAAGTGCAGCGTCCGTTGGCGACGGTGGTGATCGGCGGGATCATTTCTTCTACCTTGCTGACCTTGCTGGTGCTGCCGGCGTTGTACCAGTGGGCTCATCGCCGGGAAGAGGAAACACCAGGTTGAACCGTGTGAACCGTCCGGGCTGGCTGCTGACGTGGGCGTGCCCCTGATGCAGCTGCATGATCGACTGCACAATGGCCAGCCCAAGCCCCGTGCCACCTTCGGCGCGGGTGCGGCTGCTGTCGGCGCGGTAGAAACGTTCGAACAGATGCGGCAGGTGGTGGGCTTCGATGCCACGCCCGGGGTTGCCCACCGACAACGCCACGCTCTGGTCGTAGGTCTCCACCAGCAGCAGCACGCTGGAGCCTTCGGGCGTGTGGCGGATGGCATTGGACAGCAGGTTGGAAATGGCTCGCTGGATCATCAGGCGATCGCCCGTTACCCAGGCGTCGCCGCGCAGGCTGAGGGTCACGTGTTTGTCTTCGGCGCTGAGGGCGAACAGCGCCATCACCCGTTGTGCTTCTTCGCCCAGTGACACCGGGCCAAATCCGGCACGCGCCGCCGGATGGCTGACCTGGGCCAGGAACAGCATGTCGGAGACGATGCGCGACAGGCGTTCCATTTCCTCGGTGCAGGATTCCAGCCCCGCCTTGTACTCCTCCGAGGGCCGTTCGCGGGACAGGGTCACCTGGGCCTTGCCCATCAGGTTGGTCAGCGGCGCGCGCAGCTCGTGGGCGAGGTCGTCGGAGAACTGCGACAGCTGCTGCACACCGGCGTCCAGGCGACGCAGCATTACGTTGATGCTTTGCGCCAACTCGCCCAGCTCCTGGGGCAGGTTGTCGATGGATAAGCGGTGGGTCAGGTCCTGGGTCGTTACCTGGGCCGCGACATGGCTGAACTGCTTCAAAGGTGCCAACCCACGCTGCACCAGCCACCAGGCGCCCATGCCGATAAGGATCAGCAGCATCGGCAGGGCGATGAGGGTGGCGCGCAGGTAGGCACTGAGCAGGGCCTGGTCATCCCTGCGGTCCAGCGACAGCAACACCCGTACGCGCTCGCCGCTGGCCAGGCGCATCAGGCTGGAGGCACTGAGTACCTGGTTGCCGTCCTGGTCTTGCCAGTTGAGGTAACCGAGGGTTTCCCGGGGGGAGAAGTCGGTCAGCAACGGTTCCTGGGGTTTGGCACCGACACTGAGCAGCACCGCGTTATCGGGTGCGGTGCCGACGATGGTCAGGTAGAAATTGTCGTGGCCCATCACCAGGTCCAGCAACGAGTGGGGACGGGCTTTGATTGCGTGGGTGTCCAGGCCCAGCGCGAGGCTGTGCTGGAGCTGTTCCATCTTGCTTTCCAGGCCCTTGCGCGCGAGCTTTTCCAGCTCATGGGTCAAGGCCAGGTAGGCCAGGGTCGCCAGCAGCACCACCAGCCCGGCGCCCATGAGGCTGACCGTCAGTCCCAGGCGCATCGACAGGCTGCTGGTCCTCATTGGCGCGCCTCCAGCACATAACCCACGCCGCGAATGGTGTGGATCAGCTTGACCTCGCTCTGGTCATCGACCTTGCCCCGCAGTCGGCTGATGGAGACCTCGACCACGTTGGTGTCGCAGTCGAAGTTCATGTCCCACACCAGCGAGATGATCTGCGTGCGGGTCATTACCTCGCCGGCCTGGCGCATCAACACATGCAGCAGGGCGAATTCCTTGGTGGTCAGGTCGATACGCCGGCTGCCGCGATAGGCGCGATGGCGGCGCGGGTCCAGCTCCAGGTCCGCGACGCGCAGCACATCCGGCAGCGGGATATGTTCGCTACGGCGCAGCAAGGTGCGCACACGGGCCAGCAGTTCGGGGAACTCGAAGGGTTTGACCAGGTAATCGTCGGCGCCCATGTCCAGGCCCTTGATCTTGTCGGCCAGGCGGCCGCGCGCGGTCAGCATCATCACGCGCTGGTTGCCGTCCCGGCGCAGTTGTTCCAGTACCTCCCAGCCGTCGGTGTTGGGCAGGTTCACGTCGAGGATCACCAGTTCGTAGGTGTGCTGCCGGGCCAGGTGCAGGCCGTCGATGCCGCTGGCGGCGCAATCGACGACGTAGCCACTTTCGGTCAGGCCTTGCTGCAAGTAATCGGCGGTTTTCTGCTCGTCCTCAACCACAAGGATACGCATGGGGATTTACCTTCAAGGAAAACGAAAGGAGATGGCCTCATAGAGGCTTGAATAGGCTGTAGGAAAACTCTGAAGCCTGAAGTAGCTTTAGGGTCAAGCCGCGTCAGGCCGGTGCGACGATTCGTCACTGACCGGGCACGCAAAAAAAACGCCCCGGCTGGGGCGTATAAAATTCATCTCTGTTCCAAAGGAGCTACACAAAAGCCGCAGAGATGAGAAGTGTTCGATGCGCAATATAAAAAGTGCAACTTAACGAGAAGGTGAGGCCGATATTACAGTTCTGACAGACTTCAACCTGTGAACAGATGTAGGGCATCGGCAAGTGAATGTAAGCGCGTCTTAAAGCACCGCCAGTGGGTATTCGATAATGACGCGGACTTCTTCAAGGTCGGACTCGAATGAACTTGAGCGCACGGTGGCCTGGCGCAGACGCAGTGATAAATCCTTCAAGTTGCCGCTTTGCACCACGTACTTGGCTTCGATATCCCGCTCCCAGCGGCGCTGGTCGGTGAGCGGATCGCCGGCGGCATCGCGGCGCATATACACCGCGTTGGCGTTGCTGTAGTCGGCGCCGGTGCCCTTGCCGTAGCGGGTCATGAACGACAGGCCGGGAATGCCGAATGGCTGCATGTCCAGGTCGTAGCGCAGCATCCACGAGCGCTCCTTGGGCGAGTTGAAGTCGCTGTACTGGATCGAGTTGTTGAGGAAGATCGAGTCCGACTGGCGCAGGTAATCGAAGTCGTCATCGCCGTTGTTGCGCTGGTGCGACACGGCCAGGCTGTGGGCGCCCACCTTCACGCCGAGCCGGGCGCTCCAGATGCTATTATCGAATTCACCCAGCAGCTTTTTGCCTTCATCCACGGCCTTGTAGTAGTTGATGTCGCCGAACAGCGAAACGTCTTCGTTCAGCGGGTAACTGGCGGCGCTGCCGACGTAGTACTGGTCCCAGGCGTCCTTCAGGCGGCTGCTGTACAGGCTCAGGCCGAGGTGTTTGTTCACGGTGTAGTCGCCGCCGAAGTAGCCGATCCAAGGTGAATCGACCGGGCCGGCGTAAAACGTTGCGAACCCTTTGTTCATGCCGCTTTCGTTGGGTTGGCTCATGCCGCTCAAACGCCCGCCCTGCAAGGTCAGGCCTTCCAGGCTGGTGTTTTGCAGGGTCACGCCACGGAAGCTTTCCGGCAACACCCGCGAATCGCCGTAGGCCACCACGGGAGTCAGCGGGAACACGTCGCCGGCCTTGATCACCGTGTCCAATACCCGCAGTTTCGCCGCGCCGCCGACCTTGCTGTAGTTGTCTTCGGGATGGTTGTTGCTGTCCACCGGCAGCATGCCGAACGAGCCCTTGCCGCCGCTGCGGCCGGTGCCCGAGTCGAGTTTCACGCCGACCATGGCGAAGGCGTCCAGGCCAAAACCCACGGTGCCCTGGGTAAAGCCGGATTCGAATTTACCGATCAGTCCCTGGGCCCAGGCTTCGGAATAGCCATTACCGGTGGGGCTGGATTGGCCCTTGCGGTCATCGCGATTGAAGTAAAAATTGCGCGCCAGCACGTTCACGCTGCTGCCTTCGATAAACCCTTCAGGTTTGTCTTCCGCGGCCGCGGCTGCCAGGGGCAATGTGGCGATCAGTGAAAGGGGAAGGGTGTAGTAACGGATCCGCATGTTTCGCTCCTCGGTGTTGGCAGTTATCAGCTTCTTATGGAGGCGGGCGTTCTTATTGATCTGGCCCGGGCTGATAGTTGCAAACCGTGGATAACGATTGGGTGGCGTGAACATTACAATTCTGGAAGCTCGTCGCCACCTAACAAATAAGTAATGTTCTGGTGAACATCGCGTCAGGGTTCGTTCGTTAGTCTCGGCACTGAACTTTCAGTCGAGGAATAGGTGATGAACTTTTATAAAACCGCTCTGGGTGTATTAACGGCCGTCCTGTCTTTCGGTGCATTGGCCGAAGGCGGCGGTGATCGCACCTTTGCCCTGATGATGGAGCGCAATGAAAAGGCCATGGCCGATTACGCCGTGAGAAACGGCAAGCCAGTGCCCCAAGTGCAGGCGTATCGCTATGGGATGAAGCTGGACATTGCCAAGGTGGTCAACGTGACGCCGCCGATCCGCGCGTGCAGTACCGTGCCTTCGCGCATGACCTATGAAGACTCCAGCGGCAAGCTCACTACGTTGGAGTACCAAGTCATGGGCGTGTGTCGAAATAACGGCAGTTAAATATGCTGGCGCTCAACGCGTAGGACGATTCACTAGCCAACTGTCGAGCTGATCCATAGGGCTGACGCTTGGGGTATCGTAGGCTTTTTCGTTTGAAGAGCCGATCCTCCATGAGCCCTACTCACTGCCGCCCCGTTCCGTTGTCCAAGTCCTACCGTTTGCTCAATCACGGGCCAACCGTACTGGTGAGTGCGGCCCACAACGGCCAGCGCAATATCATGGCGGCTGCCTGGGCTATGCCGCTGGATTTCGAACCGCCGAAAGTCGCGGTGGTGTTGGACAAGGCCACCTGGACTCGCCAATTGCTGGAAGGCTCCGGCACCTTCGTGCTGCAGGTGCCCTGTGTGGCCCAGGTCGACCTCGTGCAGACGGTCGGCAATACCACCGGCACTGAGAGTGATAAGTTCGCCGCTTATGGCCTGCAAACCTTCAGCGGTGAACACACGGAGGCGCCGTTGCTGGAAGGCTGTGTAGCCTGGCTGGAATGCCGCTTGCTCCCCGAGCCCCACAACCAGCAGACCTATGACCTGTTCCTCGGCGAAGTAGTTGCGGCCTATGCCGACGAGCGCGTGTTCAGCGAAGGCCGCTGGCACTTTGAAGGGCATGATCAGTTACGCACCTTGCACCATGTAGCGGGTGGGCATTTCCTGAGCATCGGCGAGCCCATCGATGGGCATTCGCTATAAGCGCACTCAGCGCCCGAGCATCTTCACCCATCGCGACGGCGGCATACCGTAGGTGCTGCGAAATTGCCGGGTCATGTGGCTCTGGTCGGTGAAGCCGGCGGTCAGCGCCGCGTCCACCAGCGACTGCCCCTGCGCCAGCAGACTGCGCACCAGGTCCAGCCGGCGCATCGTCAGGTAGCGATAGGGGCTGGTGCCGAACAGCACGCGAAAGTCCCGTGACAATGCCCAGCGGTCGCGGCCGGCGTGGTCGGCCATTTCGTCCAGGGTGATGCTGCGGCCCAGGGCGCTGTGGATAAACTCGCGGGCGCGCTCGGCGGCGACGTAATCGAAGGTCTTGCGGCTGACGATGGCGCCAGCGGCGTTGCTCAACGCGTGGGCCAGGTCGAACATCGCGTCCTGTTCCTGCAACGGGTCAATCGGATGATCAAGGTTCTGCAGCAGCACTTCGCTGGCGCGGAACAGCCTTGGGTCAGTGGATAAACCACTGGGGATAAACGGCAACGGCTTGCCGCCAAGGATCTGCTGGATCAGCGACGGCTCCACGTAAATCATTCGGTACTTGAAACCCTCGTCACTGCCGGCGTGACCGTCATGGGTCTCATCGGGGTGAAGCACCATGGTGGTGCCGGGCAGGCTATGGATCATGTCGCCGCGGTAGTGAAAACTCTGCACGCCAGACAAGGTACGCCCGATGGCATAGGTGTCGTGGCGATGGGGGTCGAAGGCGAAACCGGCGAAGTACGCCTCGATACGGTCCAGGCCGCTGGCATGGGGGGCACGGTGCAGCCAGTCGAAGTTGCGGGTCGGTTTGCCCATGGTGGCTTGTCACAAAAAGAGGTGGAAACACGTTAACCCAGTCTGCATCCCTTGTCTGCCGGGGTCTTGTACGTTTGTGCAGGCGGCGGGCGAGGTCTATGCTCCCTGCTCGTGCCCTGCGCTGATGGAACCGCCCAATGGAATTTATCAACCCCACCTATGTGGCGCCTCTGGTCTCGCTGGCCCTGCTGTGGACGGTGGCGGTGGTGACGCCGGGTCCCAACTTCTTCAATACCGCGCAGTTGGCCGCCAGTTGTTCGCGCCGTCATGGCGTGGTGGCGTCGGCGGGCGTGGCTACCGGCACGATCATGTGGGGGCTGGCGGGTGGGCTGGGCATCAAGTCGCTGTTTACCGCCGCGCCCATGTTGTACCTGGCGTTCAAGATCATCGGCGGCTGCTACCTGATTTACCTGGGGCTGAAACTGTTCAAGCGCTCGGCACCGGCGATGGGCCAGAGCTTGTTGCCGGACGAAGCGCGCCGCTCGTTGTTTTCCGCCTGGCGCCTGGGGTTACTGGGCAACCTGTCCAACCCCAAGGCCGCGTTGTTCGTCGCCACCATCTTCGCCTCCACCATGCCGCCGTCGCCGTCGCCGATGCTGCTGACCCTGGCGGTGATCACCATGGCCAGCTTGTCGTTCAGCTGGTATGCCTGCGTGGCCCTGGTGTTTTCCAGTGCGCACATGGCCAACCTCTACAGCCGCTCGCGCAAATGGCTCGACCGTTTTGCCGGCGGTTGCTACGTGTTGTTCGGCGCACACCTGGTAGCGAATCGCTGACCGTCCGTGGTAAGAAGCCTTACTTTCAACAGTGAGGCCGGGTCATGAGCAAGGTGCGGGTAGGGATTATTTTTGGTGGCCGTTCGGCCGAGCACGAAGTCTCGTTGCAGTCGGCGCGCAATATTGTCGATGCACTCGACCGCACACGCTTCGAGCCGGTTTTGATCGGCATCGACAAGGCCGGCCACTGGCACCTCAACGACACCTCGAACTTCCTGATCAACCAGGAAAACCCGGCACTCATCGCCCTTAACCAATCCAATCGCGAATTGGCGGTGGTACCCGGCAAGGCCAGCCAGCAGGTGGTGGAAACCTCCGGCAACGGGCTGCTGGCACACATCGATGTGATCTTCCCCATCGTCCACGGCACCCTCGGCGAAGATGGTTGCCTGCAAGGCCTGTTGCGCATGGCTGACCTGCCTTTCGTCGGCTCCGACGTGCTCGGCTCGGCAGTGTGCATGGACAAGGACATCAGCAAACGCCTGCTGCGCGATGCCGGCATTGCCGTGACCCCGTTCATCACCCTGACCCGCAGCAACGCCGCGCGTACTTCCTTTGACACAGCGGTGAATAAACTCGGCCTGCCAATGTTCGTCAAACCGGCCAACCAGGGGTCTTCGGTGGGTGTGAGCAAGGTTGGCAACGAGGCTGAGTACCACGCCGCGGTTGAACTGGCCCTGGGTTTTGATCAAAAGGTGCTGGTGGAGTCGGCGGTCGAGGGCCGCGAAATTGAATGCGCCGTGCTGGGCAACGAAAACCCTGTCGCCAGCGGCTGTGGCGAGATCGTGGTGAACAGCGGCTTTTACTCCTACGACAGCAAATACATCGACGGCCAGGCGGCCCAGGTGGTGGTGCCGGCCGACATCAGCCATGCAGCCAGTGAGCGGATCCGCCGCTTGGCCCTTGAGGCGTTTGAAGTGTTGGGGTGCGCAGGGTTGGCGCGGGTCGATGTGTTCCTGACCGACGATGGTGAAGTGCTGATCAACGAAATCAACTCACTGCCCGGCTTCACTCGCATCAGCATGTACCCCAAGCTGTGGCAGGCAGCGGGCATGAGTTACAGCGAGCTGGTGAGCCGGTTGATCGAGCTGGCGTTGGAGCGGCATGCGGGGCGGAAGGGGTTGAAGATCAGCCGTTAACGGATGGGATAAATACCTGTGGCGAGCGGGCTTGCCCCGCGTTGGGCTGCGTAGCAGCCCCAATAAGAGCGCTGCAGTGTGCCAAGCAGGTCCGGGGCTATATTTTGGGGCTGCTTCGCAGCCCAACGCGGGGCAAGCCCGCTCGCCACAAGGGCGCGTAGGTTCGTCAGGGTCTACGAGCAATCCACGAATAAATCAACGTCTTCGCTTCCTCCGGCTGATGCGTCCTTCTGCGGTAGCTGGCAAACGTCGGCGACGTGCAGTAGGTGCACACTTCGCTCACTTCGATCTGCTCCCGCTTGACACCCGCCGCTTGCAGCAGCAACAACCCATACCCGCTCAAGTCAAACCACGCACTGCCTGCTTGCCGTGCATGGGGCGGGGTAATTTCCGGGGACAGCAGCGGTGCCGGTTGCACGAAGCACCACGGTGCCTGGGCGTGTTGCCACAGGTGCCCTTGGTCACTCTGGAACTCGGCGATAAACCCTTCGCTCACTTCATAACAGCACGGCTTGATCGATGGGCCGATAGCCACTTGCAGTTGGTCGGCTGCAATCCCCTCGGCGGCAAAGTGCTGCATGACGTTGGCGATAATCCCGCGTTGCAGCCCCTTCCAGCCGCCATGGACTGCGGCTACCCGTTCGCCGGTTTTCGACGCGAACAGAATGGGCAGGCAATCTGCCGTGATCACCGCAATCGGGTGAGCGCGATGCGTCGACACTGCATCGGCCTCGATCGTATTGGTCACCTGTCCCGCCTGCCATTCAATCACCGAGGCGCTGTGCACTTGCTTGCAGATGAACACTTCATCCGGGCGCCGTGGGTCATCGATCGAACAGAAACTGTGGTCGATGCCAGGGATGGCAGCGAGATTTTCAGCCTGATGCAAGGGATCACCTCCGTTCAATAAAGTCAGTCGCCGAGCGCTTCGCCTTCGCGCCGAGGGTCGGCGCCGCCGCTGAGCGACACCTTACCCTGGGCGTCCCGCTTGAGCACGATGGCCTGGATGCCGCTGGTCATGTCTATCTCGCTCAGCTCATGGCCCTTGTCCTTCAACACCTGCTTCAGGCCTGGGCTGAACAAGCCCGCCTCCAGCTCGGTAGCCCCATTGCGGCTGCCGAAATTGGGCAGGCCGATGGCGGTTTGCGGGTCGAGGTTCCAGTCGAGCATCGCCACCAGGGATTTGCTCACGTACTCGATGATTTGCGAGCCGCCCGGCGAACCGAGCGTGGCCAGCAACTCACCGCTCTCGCGGTCGAACACCAGGGTCGGCGCCATGGCCGAGCGCGGGCGTTTGCCGGGTTGCACGCGGTTGGCGACCGGCTGGCCGTTTTCTTCGGGGATGAAGGAGAAGTCGGTCATCTGGTTATTGAGCAAAAAGCCTTGGACCATTACATGGGAGCCAAACGCGGCTTCCACCGTGGTGGTCATCGACACGGCGCCGCCCAGGTCATCGACGGCGACGACTTGTGACGTGGAGATGCGCAGTGGCGAACGGTCTGGTGCGTAGGCGACTTGAATACCCGCCGGTCGGCCCGGCTTGGCGATGCCCATGCTGCGCTCGCCGATCAGCGTGGCACGCTGTGCGAGGTAATTCGGAGCCACGAGGCCGGCCACCGGCACCGGTGTGAAGTCCGCATCGGCCACGTACAGCGCGCGGTCGGCAAAGGCCAGGCGACCGGCTTCGGCGATCAGGTGCACGGCCTCGGGCGTGGGCTCAAGCCCGGCAGGCGAGGCGCTTTTTATCGGTGTCATCGGCGCGATGGCCAGGTGCGGGTCGCGGGCTTCCAGGGCCTGCAATGTGCCGAGCATCTGCGCCACCGCAATCCCGCCTGAGGACGGCGGCGGCATGCCGCAGACTTTCCAGCGCTTGTAATCGGTGCACAGCGGCACGCGTTCCTTGGCGACGTAGCCCTTGAGGTCGGCTTGAGTCAGGCTGCCCGCATTACGGTTGCCCTGCACCTTGCGCGCAATCTCATCGGCAATCGGCCCGTGGTACAAGGCGTCCGGTCCTTCCTTGGCGATGCGCTTGAACACAGCGGCCAGCGCCGGGTTTTTCAGTCGTGTACCGGTGGCTTTAGGCGTGCCATCGGCATTCAGGAAGTAGGCCGCCATCTCCGGCGATTGCGGGATAAAGCGGTCAGCGGCGATCAGGCTGTGCAAGCGCGGTGAAATCGCGAAGCCCTGCTCCGATAAGCGAATCGCCGGCTCGAACAGCTGGGCCCATTGCAGGCGGCCGGTCTTCCTATGGGCCATTTCCAGGGCCCGCAGCACCCCTGGCGTGCCCACCGAACGCCCGCCGATCTGCGCGTCGGTGAAGGCCATCGGCGTGCCGTCGGCGTTCAGGAACAACCGCTCGGTCGCCCCGGCCGGGGCCGTTTCCCGCCCGTCATAGGCGTGCACGTTTTTCCCATCCCACAGCATGATGAACGCACCGCCGCCAATGCCGGAGGATTGTGGTTCCACCAGGGTCAACACCGCCTGCATCGCAATGGCAGCGTCAATGGCCGACCCGCCCTGGCGCAACATCTCGCGTCCGGCCTCGGCCGCCAGCGGGTTGGCAGCGGCGGCCATATGGCGCTCGGCATGGCGGGTGCTGAGGTCGGTGCGATAGCCCGAGCCCAACTCCGGTGCCGGTGGCTGTTCGTTGACCGGGGTGTGGCAGGCAGCCAGGGCAAGGGCTGCCGCCATGAGCGACAGTTGGCGGCGGGAAATCGAAAACACGTGCTGAACTCCGTTCATTGTGCGAATGATCTGTTGTCCATGGGGCGCTGCGGTTTACAGGTAAATCGTGCCTTGCATGTACAACACTGCCTTGCCGGAAATAATCACGCGGTCGCCCTGCAGCTCGCAGTGCAATTGGCCCTTGCGCTGGCCCCCTTGCTCGGCCGTCAAGTGCGATTTGCCCAGGCGCTCGGCCCAGAACGGTGCCAGCGAGGTGTGTGCCGAGCCGGTGACCGGGTCTTCATCGATCCCCACATTCGGCCCGAACCAGCGCGAAATGAAATCAAACCGGGTGCTCTTGGCGGTGACTGCAATCCCGCGCTTGGGCAGGCCCTTGAGCCGCGCAAAGTCAGGCGTCAGCGCGGCGACCTGGGCTTCGTCATCCACCAGCACGATGTAGTCATCGGTGCCGAACACGTCGGCGCTCTCGATCCCCAGGGCACTCAACATTCCAGCGGGCGGTTCGCAACGCTGTGGTTGCCGGGCGGGGAAATCCATCGCCAGTTCATCGCCGTTGCGCGTCACCCGTAGCTCGCCGCTGCGGGTGGCAAAGCGCAGCACCTGGGGTGCATCCGCCAGCGCGTGAATCAACACCCACGCCGTCGCCAGCGTGGCATGGCCGCACAGGTCGACTTCGACTTGCGGGGTAAACCAGCGCAACTCGTAGAACCCATCGCGGGGCACGAAGTAGGCGGTTTCGGATAGGTTGTTTTCGGCGGCGATATGCTGCAGTTGCTCATCGGGCAGCCACTCGGTGAGCGGGCACACCGCGGCAGGGTTGCCGCCGAAGGCATGTTGGCTGAAGGCGTCGACTTGGTAGATGTCCAGTTTCACCGTGAAGCACTCCGTGCGTGGGGGGAGGCTGGACACTAACAGTGGTAAGGGAGGGCGTCAAAAGCGGCCTACCCCGGGATAGGCCGTGTGGCTCAGGCAATCAGAAGTCCCAGCGCGTGGTCAGCATGAAGTGACGCGGTGCGCCGTAGATGGCGGAGTTGTAGAAGCCTACGTTGGTGTAATACGGCTTATCGAACACGTTATTGAGGTTCAGCGTGGTCGACAGGTTTTTCGTGAATTGGTAGCGCGTCATCAGGTCCACCACCCAGTAGGACTCCTGGGAAAATTTCTCGGTGGTGTTTTTGGGGCTGTTGTAGATGTCCTGCCACACCGTATTCTGCCAACGCAGGCCACCGCCGACGCTGACTTTGTCCAGCTCGCCCTTGAGCTTGTAGATCGTGAACATGCTCACTTGATCCTCGGGCTCGAAGGTCGAGATTTTTTTGCCGGCGTCGTCGCGTACCACCTTGTGGGTGTAGCCACCCTGCAACTGCCAGCCTGGAGCGATTTCGCCGGACAGTTCCAGTTCGTAGCCCTTGGTCGTCGCGTCGGTGCCCTTGAAGGCAAAGTTGGGCGGCGTCGGGGTTTGGTTGTTGTACGCATCGTCGGGCAGGGAGCGGTTGCTTTCCTTCACCTCGAAGTACGCCAAGCTGGCGTTCAGGCGACCGTCGAGGAACTCACCCTTGAGGCCCACTTCATAGTTCTCGCCTTCGTCCGGGTCAATCAACTTGCGGTTACGGTCGAGGTTGTAGCTTTCCTGGGGCATGAAGACATCGGTGTAGCTGACATAGGCCGACAGGTTGTCCGTGAGGTCATAGATGGCCCCGGCATAGGGAATGAAGCGTCCGGTTTCACGGTAGGTATCGGTGCTGCCGGTCAGGGTGTAGTCGACCACGCGCCCGCCGAGCAACAGTTTCAGGTCGTCGGTGAGGTTCCAGCGGGTGGTGAGGTACATGCCGGTCTGGCGAATGGTGTCGTCGGTGACTTGGGAGGCCACGCCCCAGTCGGGCTTGGCCAGGTTGCCATGCCAGTTGACGTAGTCGACCAGGTTGGCGGTGGGGAAGGTTTCGTCCCAATAGCCCTTGCCCTTCCAGTGGGCGGTGCTGATGGATCCACCGACCACCAGGTCATGTTCACGCCCGAGGAAATTGAACGGACCGCTGATATACAGGTCGGCCGAGTCGCTGGTGGTTTCGCCCTTGTAGCGCTGGGCGTTGATATTGGCAGTGCCGTCCGCCGCCGGCTGGTAGAACTGGATCGCACCCATCTGGGCGTCGTAGCCGTTGAGCTTGTGGTCCAGTTGCAGTTTGGTCACCCAGCCGTCGCCGAGGTCGTGCTCCAGGTTCGCGAACACCGTGCGGGTGTATTGCTGCCAACTGCTCCAATCAGTGGCATTGCTGAAGGAGCGCTTGGCATTGTTCAACTCGCCGGCATAGTTGAACAGCGGGAAGCTGCCGGACCAAGTGGAGCCTTTGGGTTTGCTGTCCTGATAATCGGCGCCCACGGTGAGCAAGGTGTCGGGTGACAGGTCGAATTCGAGAATGCCGTAGAACACCGAGCTTTTGTTCGAGTAGCGGTCGATCCACGACTTGTTGTCCTGATAGGCCGCCACCGCACGCCCACGCACATTGCCGGTTTCGGTCAGCGGGCCGCTGACGTCCACTTCCGTGCGGTAGTGATCCCAGGTGCCCGCCGCCGTGGTGATGTGGCCGAGAAATTCCGCCGTAGGTTTCTTGCGCACCAGGTTGATGGTGCCGCCCAGGGAACCGGCGCCGCTGAGCAGGCCGGAGGCACCCTTGAGCACTTCGACCCGGTCATAGATCGCCATGTCGCTCAGGGTGTTGCCCGCCGAATAGGCCACGTTGCGTACGGCTGAGGGAATACCGTCGTACTGGAAATTGTTGATCGAAAAACCGCGCGAGTAGTAATTGCTGCGGTCGGTGTCGTAGGCCGACACGGTAATGCCAGGGGTATGGCGCATCACGTCGTCGACACTGTCAAGGGCGAAGTCATCCATGTGCTGGCGGGTAACGACACTGATGGACTGCGGCGTTTCACGCGGGGTCAGCACCAGGCGCGTGGCCGTGGCGATGGTGCCCGGGGTGTAGGAGCCGGTGCCTTCGGTGACGGTGCCCAGTTGGTTGCTGATCACGGTGGTGGTGCCCAGTTGCAGGGCTGCGCCGGGTTGTGCGGTGCGGGTCAGTATGACCGCGTTGGGACCATTGAGCTCGAAGCTCAGGGGCGTGCCTTTGAGTAACTGGGCCAGCGCCTCCAGGGCGGTCATGCGGCCGCTGACGCCAGGCGACTCGACGCCTTGGGCCAAGTCCGCCGCATAGGCAATTTGCAGCCCGCTCTGCACACTCAATTGATCCAGGGCATTGACCAGCGACTGACGCGCTATGGCAAAGCTGCGGGTATCTGCTGCTTCACGAATGGCCGGCTTGCCCGCCGGTTCCACGGCAACCGCAGTGTTGCACGCCAGGCAGACGGCAAGCGCAAGGATGCTACGGGCGTGGGTCGGATTGAGTGCTGGAAAGTACATGTGAGCCCCGTTAGAAATAGGAATGATTTGCAAAGGCAAAGTTCTTGACGGGTTGAAGCTTCGAAAGCCGTAAAACTTTTTGCGACGGTGTCAGGGGCTCTGTATCAGCGAATAATCAGGATGCCACCCGGCAGGCGCTGGATGTGGGTGGAAGTGACTCTACTCAACGCCTGCACGATCGCCTGGGGGTCATCCAATTGGTAATTGCCGCTGACCCGCTCACCGGCAGCGGTATCGTTCAATAGCAGGATCGGTGAGGGGTAATAGCGACGGATCTCTGACAACACCTGTGCCAGCGGCGCGTTCTGGAACGACAGCCGTCCGTTGATCCAGGCCATCTGCTGTTCGCCACCTTCCAGGGACAGCGGTTGCAGATGCCCACCCAGCAACCGTTGCCAGTTGCCCGCCTGCAACAGGCTCTGTTCGCCCTTGCGGTTGGCGAAGCGCACCTGGCCTTGTCGCACGGCGACGGTGACGCCCCCGTCGCGCTGGCTGACGCTGAATTGCGTGCCGACTACGGTCACGCTGGCCTCGGCGGTTTCGATGCTAAGAGGGCGCTCTGAGTCGTGTGCGGCTTCGACGTAGAGCTCGCCACGCAGCAGCTTGATGCGGCGATGAGCGCCGTCGAAAGCGATGCTGATTGCGCTGCGGCTGCCCAGCACGATGTGCGAGCCGTCCTCCAGGTCAAAGCGTTCCAACTGCGCAACGTCGGTCATGTGGTCAGCCTGCAGGCGCATCGGCACATCGGTCATCCAGCCGATGCCCAGCGTGATCAACACGGCAGCGGCGGCAGCCATGAAGCGTGTCTTGCGGTGCGTGGCGGCTTGCGGGGCAGGGGGCAATTCCAGGTCGCTGGCGAGGTTTTTCAAGGCTTGCTCGAAGGCGCGGCTTTCCCACATCGCGGCCAGTTCCGCATACGCCGTGGCGTGCCGGGGATCCGCATCACGCCACTGCTCAAAGCGCTGGCGGGTGATGGGGTTGCGCACCGTCTCATCGCGCAGGGTGAACCAGTCGGTCGCCTGCTTACGTATGGCATCGGGGGTGTCGGCGCGATCAATCATGGTCGGTCGTTTGCTTGACGCAGGCAGTGAGGGCTTGGCGCAGATCTTTTTCCACCGTGCTCAACGACACCTGCAGGCGTTGGGCGATTTCGCTTTGGGACAGGTCATGCAATCGATGCAATACCAGGATTTGTTGCTGGCGTTTGGGCAAGGTAGCGAGCACCTGTTGAAACTGCAGCAGTTGTTGTTGGCCCTGGGCCTGGCTCTCCGGACCGGGTGCCGTGGTGGGCACCTCGACAACCAGGCTTTCGGCCAGATGGCACTCATAGCGCCTTTTACTGCGCACACTGCGCAGATGATCAAAAGCCAGGTACTGCGCAGTTTGATAAAGAAACGGCTTCAAGTGTTCGATAGGGCGAGCGTACAGCGCTTTCGCCACCTTCAGGTAGGTTTCCTGGGCCAGGTCCTCCGCCTGGCTCGAACAGCCGACGACGCGCGACAGCATACGGATTAACGCACTGCGCTGCCCGATAAAAACGGCGCTGAGTTTTTCCTGATCCCCTGGCGTCCCTGTCTCCATGGCCCCGATACCCTGATGCGGCGTTGCGCGAATAGCAGGCATATTAATGAGAAGCGGTCTCATTTGATAGGGCGGCGGGTGATTTGTTTGGAGAGCAGTCCTCCCGGGCGTGTCATGGGTTCGACCGGCGCGTCAGCCCAGCCGCAACACCATAGCTCCACTGGCAATGATGCACGCAGCCATGATGCGGCGGCGGGTCAGTTGCTCTTTGAGCACCAGTGCCGAGATCACCACGCCAAACAGGATCGACGTCTCCCTGAGCGCCGAAACCGTGGCGATCGGTGCCGCCGTCATTGCCCAAAGCGCCAGGCCGTAGGACACGACGGTGCCGAAGCCACCGATAACACCTGGGCGCCAGTGGCGCGCCAGATAGCGGCAGAATTCGCGCCGCCTGACGGCAAATGCCCATACGGCAAGCGCGATGCCGGTGAGCAGGAATATCCACAGCGTATAGGCCGCCGGGGCGCCGGATTTGCGCACACCCACACCGTCGATAAGGGTGTAGCCGGCGATGACCGCCGCGTTGACCAGCGCCAGGAGCATCCCTTTTCGCTGACCGATGCTGGGGGCGGCAGCCATGCTCAAAATGCCGATGCAGATGATGGCAATGCCGAGCCAGGCAAATGAGGACAAGGATTCGGACAACAGTCCCACGCTCGCTGTCGCCACCAGCAACGGCGCGGTACCGCGCATGATCGGGTAGGTCTGGCTCATGTCGGCAATGCGGTAAGTCGAGGCGACCAGCACGAAATACACCACCTGCAAAATCACCGACGCGCCGATGAAGGGCCAACTTTCCTTGGCCGGCAGCTCTAGAAACGGAATGACCGTCGATGCGATCAGCGATGCAATGGACGCGATCATGCAGGTGGTCAGCAGCTTGTTGTCACCGCCCTTGACCACGGCATTCCAAGTCGCGTGCAACGCCGCGCCCAGCATGATGATTGCGAACACATCAAGGCTCATGAAGGGACATCCTATTGGCTCAGTTCTGTATCCAGGAGGGGGCTGCGAGTATGCCCCAGGCACTTTTTTCAAGGCATAAAAAACGCTCTACCTTTCGGTAAGCCGTTATCAGTAGCGGGTTACGCGTCAATTGAGGGCAAATGCTGTTCGATTACGCCTGGTCGCCCCATGCCCGGATATGTTTCAACGCCAGGCGTTATCGAGTAGCCCTGAATGAGATTTTTGCTCAGAACACCTGCAACAGTCGAACGTTGATGCGGGCGCTTTCCTTGAAGCCATTTTCCACCTCAAGGTCGCGCCCGAGCGCCACCAGCACCTGCGTCTTCGGGCGGATGAAGTAACTGCCACCCACGCTGATTTTTCGTTGCCGAGCCTCGTCGTCGCTGTCAACGCCATTGACTCGGGTCTCACCGCCCCAGGTCTGCGACAGGCCGACGAAAGCGTTGGCTCCGGGCGTGAACTGGTAACGCAAATATCCCTGCCCCTGGTAGAGCTGTTTCTGTTTGAGCGTGTCGCCGGCAGCGCCGTAGTTGTCGTTCTTGCCGTGGAACATGACGTCGCCGGTCAAATCGACATACCAATTGTCGGTCAGCCCTTTGACGAAACCTACCTGTAAATCAAATTTCCAGCGGTTCTCACCCAGATTGAGCGGGCGGTCGTGGCTATAGCTACCCGTTGGAAGGTACAGATAGGGCGCTATGGCTAGATAGGTGCGAGACGCTGAGTCGTTGATCAACCAGATTGGTGCGGCCAGGATAATGTCACCTACCCCGCTGGTCTTGCCCAGTGCACTCGTGTCGCGCCCGGCATCCAGCCGGCCAAACGGTACCAGGATCTGGGGGCCTACCGTCAGCCCGCCAATCGTGGTGTAGTGCACCAGCCTCCCGATACCGACATCCGAGACCAGCCGAGGATCCCGCGCCGTCTGCCGTCCCTGGGCATAGAGTTTGTTGCGCTCGGCATGCTGCAGGTACAGCAACCCCGCCGTCGTACCCTCCGGCGCCGGGACGAAATCACCGATGTCCACATCGATGGCGCGCGCGGTCATCGGCACCATCGTGACCATCGGTAGACAGGCCAAGGCCAATACCTTGTTCATGCAGCTCAGGGGCGAGTGGGTACCGGCCTTTGACACGTGGCCGGTCCTGCGGGCGACGCTGGAGAATGCTTGGGTCATTACGGAAGTCCTCTCTCGAGTAGTCATCTGTCATTGATCGGTCGGCGAAGTGCGGCGACACAGGACAACGCGGCAGTGCGCATGACAAAGATAGGGGGGACGTGCCCCAAGTCGCTTTGTTGGGGCGGTCATTCGTTGTGCTGGGAAGGACAGTTGCTCGGCGCTTACGCCTCGTGGCCTGGGGGCCGTTTCAATTGCGTGCCTCTGCGCCGGCCATGGCGTCGTAGGCCGGCGAGCGCAGCAGCGCATGGAGTTGCCGGCGGCGGACCCCCACGTTGCCGCCGTCGTACAGGGGAAAACACAGCGCGTCCTGCATCAGGCCGGCCAACGGGTAGAGGTCGGTATAGGCATCGACACCGACAACGCGCATGGCATCGTAGACAGCCTGAACGCACAGTTCCGAACAGTGAACCTTGGTGATGATGGCCAGTTCGCGGCTGCGTCCCTGGGTGATATCGAGCTGGTGACAGGCTTTCCAGGTCAGGTAGCGCGCGGCCTCGATGCGCATCTTGATATCGGCCAGCATGAAGCCAACGTTCTGGTGCTCAATCACAGGCACCGTGCCGGAGCGCTTGTCGGTGCGGGCAAACTTCAAGGCGACGTCGAAGGCCGCGCGCATCACACCTACGCAGGCCGCGCCGATGAGCGCCGCAGTCCAGGAGAAGGCATCTTCCACCATGGCAATGCCATCGCCCGGCTTGCCCACAATATTGGCCGCCGGCACGCGCACATTGTTGAAATGGATGCGCGGCGAGATCGTCGCGCGATGGCCGACGGTATCGAGAAAGCCCGCGATCTCGATGCCCTGGGCGCTGCCGGGCACCATGATGACCGCCAGCGATTGCTGCGGCGGCAGGGCCGCATCGGTGCGGCATATGACGCTGTACAGGTGCGCGCCCTTGCCGTCCCAACCGGTGCTGTTGGTGGTGTAGTGCTTTGCGCCGTTGATGACCCATTCGTCGCCTTCGAGGCGGGCGAATGTCTGCACGCCGGCGGAGGGGGCGGAGCTGTCGTAGTTAGCGCCGCCGGTGACCTCAGTGAAGGCCAGGGCGGCCAGGCGCGAGCCATCTTCGACGAAGTCCGGCAGGAAGCGGCGCTTCTGCTCCTCGGTGCCGTGGTGCAGCACCGCGTGCAAACCCAGGCCGGTGCCCAGCAAGGCCGAAGGCAAGTTGACGTCGGCGGCGGCGAGTTCTTCGGCAGCCAAGGCAAAATCCAGCGTGGTCAGGGCGCTGCCGCCGAACGAGGCGGGCAGCAACGCCTTGATGAAGCCGGCGTCGACCATGGCATCGTAGAACGGCCGCGTGGCGTAGAACCGGTCTTCCGGTCGCGCGATTGGGGCGATGGTGGGGGCGACCTTGCTGAGGACTTCGGCGGCGAAGGTTCGCGCGCTTGCCTGTAAAGCTTTCTGTGATTCGGTGAGCTGGAAATCGATAGCCATGGGAAGCGACCTTTCTTGCGGTGGGTTAGGTAACGGACAACCCATCGTAGGCAGCCGGACTGCCTCGGTCTCGCTGGAGCGTGCAAGCCCAATTGACGATCTGTGCAACAGGAGGCACACATGACACGTCTGAGCGGCCCGCCCTACCGTGACATTGGCTCAGAAATCAGTCGCTGGCTTGCGCTCGCGATGATTGTCTTTTGCGCCACTGAGGGGTGACCGCAGGATGCAAATCTGGACTACCGAAGCGTGCGTGCAGCGCGAAAGATTCAGCTACTGGCGTGAGGTCCTCTGCGAAGCCTTCGTCTCGCTCAATCCCATCCTCAAGCAAGAGCCTGCAGGATCGGACTTCACGGGCGAGGTGAGCTCTCGGCCCCTTTCCATGAGCGCGCAGACCCGCGTGTTTTCCCGTGCGCAGTTCGTCCAACGACGTTGGGATGAAATCCGCCGCAACCCGGTCGAGTTCTGCTTCGCGAACTTCCAGTTGGAAGGGGCATGCGTGGTACGTCAGGATGGGCAGGAGACACTGGTGATGCCCGGTGACTTCTCCGTCGTGGACTCCACGCGTCCCTACTTTCTCGATTTCAGGGAAGATTGGCGCGTGCTGTCATTCCGTATACCCAGGGAGCAACTGGTGTCCAGGCTCGCGGCACCGCGCCAGGCGACAGCGCGCTGCGTCAGTGGCCTGATCCGGGAGCTGCGCTTGCGGCACAGCGCGCGCGATCTCTGCAGTTCCGGCCATCCTGGCGTGCTCGCCGTAGCGCTGCGCTGGGGATTTAACGATGCCTCGCATTTCTCCCGGTTGTTCAAGCAACGGTTCGGGATCTCCCCACGCGGACTCGCAGCCAGCGTCGAAGGTGAAGCCAAACCAGGAACGAACAGTTGTGGATCGGTCCAGGATCTTCTGATCAGGTGAAGACAAGGTTCAGGAACTACAAAGGCGATCAAGGTGCGAGGTGCGGGGATGCGACGCGGCGCAGGGTGACCTGCGGTCATCTGTTGGTAGTCCCCGTTCATCACGGCGCCTTTCGCCATGAATATGGAGCCAGCGGTACTCCCCGGACTGACTTGCGGGGGCTATTTCTGAAACGCATCAACTACCTCCAGTTTTGCTCACGAGGTGTTGAGGTCGTTCTCGCTCTTGATGCCCCGAGCATTGCGGTCTTCGATGCCCGGGGACAGTCTGGATTGGACTGGCGTCTGTCGACTCAGGCGGTCTGGTACAGACGGCGCTCGACCAGCCTGCTGTTACGCAGGCGATGCGTTGCCTTGGCACCGGCCAGCACGGCCAGGTCCAACAGCGGTTCGAGGATGACGACGGTCATGTAGGCACTGCCGAAGGTCAGGACTGACAGTGCGTTCTCTGCCGTGAAGCCCTTCCCGTAGAAGGCCCAGAAGGCAACCCAGGCGACGATGCCTGACTGGAAGGCCGTCGACAGGCCCAGTGCCTGGCGATAGCCCAGATCAACATAGGGCGTGTTTGGCGCGATGATACGCCGCGCCAGGGCAGCAACTGCCAACAGCGGTACCAAAAGGGTGGTGACGTTCATGCCGTACTGCGGCAGGTCGAATGGGGCGAAGAACAGACCCTGGATTAACAGCCCCAAAGCGAGACCTACTGCTGCAGGTGCTGCACCGAACAACAGGAACAGCGTCGAGCCGAGGATGAGATGCACCTCCGAGACGCCAACCGGATGATGCGGTAGCAGTTCAAAGAAGCCAAACACCAGCGCCGTGGCGGCGGCGGCGCGAACTACCAGCGAGACGGCACCTCGTTCGCCAATGGCGTCCGCAACGAGTTTGACGGTGTAGGTGCCGACGCTTGCGGCGGTAACATAGCTCAGCCAGAGTTTTCCGGCTTCCACGAGGCCAGGTTCGATATGCATGACGATGACTCCTTGGCCGCCTCTGCGGCTTGCTAGGTAAAAAAGGACAACAAAAAACTGCTCCGCCCTCAGTTAGAGGCTCGGCTGATCGCCACGGGCTCGCGATGCGGCAGATGCTCACCGGTGTGCCCGTGGGCCGGTGGACAACTTGCATTGAGCAAAACCACCGGTTGTCCATGGGGAGTATTCAGGTAGGCCTGCCTCCATTCCTCGCCCCGCTGGACGATGTCCTCCATCCCGGTCAGGCCAAGGGTGGTGACCATTCTTTCCATGGCCGTGATCCATTGCCGGTAATAGGCGTCATTGACGCCTTCTCCGGGTTGCGCCGGGGCGGCCTTGATCTCTTCGCTGAATACCTGCACCCAGTCCTTCCAGGGGAACACGCCGGCTTGGTGCAAGTGCACCAGCAGGGAAAAAGCCTGAGCCTGCCAAGGCTTGTCGAACACCGGGCCTTCATCGTCGAGAGGGAGGCCGACGGCCTTGTAGTCGTGGCGCATGCTCGTGTTCATACGGCCTCCAGGTAGTTGTCCCATAGGTCGATGCACACACTGTCCGGTCGCCGTACTCCCCACAATTCTTCGGCACTGAAGCGTACGGCATAGACCTGCTGCGGCTGTTCGCCCAAACCATGGGCCATCGTGTCCGGGGTAGCGAACGCGCCATGTGCAATCACGATTGTGCCGACCTTACCGCGGGCGTAGCGTGGCAGCCGGGTGTGATTGGTTGGGTTGAGGCACTTCGTTCGCACCCGGTCACCGACTCGGAATTGGCCGGGGACATCTTCTTTTGCCCGCGACGAGGCGCCGCCGAGCACTACGGCGTCGACGATGTCCGGTGTTAACACCGTGACGGGCTGTGTCGGTGGGGTTGGTTTGGCCGTACCCTGCAGTTCGGCGGCGCTGATGACGCCCTTTTCTGTCAGCAGGGTCTCGAAGGCGTGCAGCCAGTGCTCGTAGTAGCTCGACTGCAGGTATTCGGCGGGCTTCATGCGTTCGATGGCGTGGCGGAATTCGTCCACGTTGAAGTACCCGCCGACGAAGAGCGAGGCGAAGAGCGGAAAAACCCTGCGCTCCCAATCATGATGGAAGATGGGTTCGTGCTCTTCCATGAGCACTGGGCCGAAGCCATGCATGCCGCCCAGGTCGTGTATACCATTCATGGGTTTTCTCCTTCTCAGGTTCAGGCTACTTGATCCGGATTCTTAGGCAGTCCGGTGCCGATCATGGCGTCGCGAGTCACGAGTTCGACCAGTTGTTCCTCGTTCCAGCCATCAGTACCCGCCGGACGTTCCGGCAATACCAGATAGCGCAGCTCAGCGCTGCTGTCCCAGACGCGAACTTCCTTGTCATCAGGAATCGTCAGACCGAACTCCGCCAGCACGCCGCGCGGGTCAATGACTATCCTCGAGCGATAAGGTGCGGACTTGTACCAGACCGGTGGCAGGCCCAGGGTCGGCCATGGGTAGCAGGAGCACAGTGTGCATACCGTCACGTTGTGCACGGTCTGGCTGTTCTCCACGACCACCATGTCTTCACCCTGAACACCAGAAAAGCCCAACTCGGCGATGGCTGCGGTGCCATCTTCCAGCAGCCTGTGTTTGTACAGAGGGTCGAACCAGGCTTTCGCTATGACCTGGGCGCCGTTTCTCGGGCCGACCTTGTGTTGGTAGGTGTCCACCAAAGCATCCATGGCTACGGGATCGACCAGGCCCTTTTCCGTCAGCAGGGACTCGAGCGCTTTGACGCGTAGCGCTATGGCCTCCGGTGGCTCAGTGTGGTCGTGATCGTGATGATGTTCGTGCGTATGACTCATGTCTTTGCCCCCTCTGAAGTTGGTGAAATCGCTCCCTGCATTACTCGACGAATGCAGCAATACCAATATCCGGCGCCAGCTTTTTCACAGGTTACTTCCCTCGTTTCGGCCAAATTACCCCAACGCTTTTCATTCCTTTGGCGGGGTCCATTTCGGGGTGTGCGAGTACTACGTCGCGGTAGGAGGGGCTACCAATCACGGCGGGTTTAAACTTGATCAGAAAGTCATTGACCTCTTTGCGCAGATCCGGTGCCAGATCGTAGTCGTTGTAGCATTCCTCAAGACAATCGAGCACGGCTTGCCAGTGCACCTCGGTAAGACCCATTCCGCGATGCGCGGTGACCATGTCCCTACCTCGGTATTTGGCGCTGCCACCCCAATGTTCAGAAAGGAAATCGACAAAGTTGATGTGTTCCTTCTGGAATGTTGATTCGGACATGTGGGCCCAGATATGGCCGATAGCGGGATGTCCCATGGTCTTCCTCAAAACTGCCCCTGCGAACTGATAAATGACGTCGTAGCCCCCAAGACGCGCATAGAGGGAGGGCTGTTGTTCCACGGATGGTTGCTGGTCGGTCATGATGCGGTTTCTCCGTTTCGGCTGGGGACGATCTCATTCGCTCAATGTTGCGTTCCGCATGGTTGATAAAGGGTGCGAGAACTTGCGACGAATCCAAATTAGAGCTGCTGTCGAGCGCACGCTTTGCTGGCAAGGACAATCGTTTGGTCTAGACGGACAACGGCTTAGGAAAACCGTGCTTGCAGCAGACGCAAAATGCTGACATCGGAACTGTCCTGCGGCCATGGGGGTAGATATGGTCCGTGACTGGGGTTCCTCTATTTCTGCCTTGACCGGACGGTTCGCTGTTCTAGATCGCCGTGGACGTTGGTGTTTTACGATTGGTCCCATTCCATCGGCGTTGCAGCACCAAGGTCCCGAGTTGCAGCAGGTAAGTGGCAAACTCTTCGGGTGCCATGTCCCATCTCTGTAAAAACCAGGATGAATCGGATAGTCGCTGCTGTTCTCGTAGATGCATGAGACACCTCGTCATTTGTGTTTTTAGGGACACGGCGTGGAGTGAACATTATCTAGGGGAGATGAAGTGTGCTTGGCTCGAATGGACAACCGTTTGGTTAAAAAGGACAGGTATAGATGTCCGGCATGCCAGTGGGCAGCGATGGTGCGGGGTGGGGAGGGATAGACAGGGATAAACGGCCACATACAAGAAAGCCCGCACGAGGCGGGCTTCTTGAGGTGATTCATAGACTGCTGTAGACATCTATGGATCGGTACTTGGTGGTACACAGTCATTTGAACTGGTTGCTTAAGGCACTGTATTTAAACGGGTTTATAAAACTTTACTGAGTTAGGCATACATGTGGGCATACACGCTGCATTCTTCTGCCTGCTGATGTTGTGGTATTCCTGCTAGGTAAAGCACCACCAGTGGGAGGTAATGTGTAGCCATTCGGCCGGGTAGTCACTCCTTGGTCCGACCTTCTGCCAACAGTGAGGCGAGGGCAAGGGTGATGAATCCTGCATTCCCATCCAAGGTTTCCAGTGCCCCTCGGATGTTCTGTGCCACTTCTGTAGATCCTCTTTGCTCAACCCAGTTTGACAGCTCCTCGACAGCTGCGCCCAGCGCCAGTTGGTTTTCATTCATGCGCTTGAGTAATGTTGCGAGCAGCGAGACATCTTCCATTAGCTTTCTCCTGACTTTGAAATCATATGCTCGGGAACAGGAATGACGGATCCAAGGATGGGGCTAAGGTAGCTGCGTATATCAAACCCGGGATGAAGACGGTGAGTCCGTAGGTCATCCCACAACCGCTGTAGAAAAATAAAAAGAGCTTTGGCTGGGTCAACCAAAATTTCTTGACCTAGCAATGTCGTTTTGAAGGACCGATTAACTCCACCGTCTGTGGCTTCTGCTATCCATCTCTGGACAGTGCCATTGGTGCTTTCCATCTGTATGACCCCTTGATCGAGAGAGCAGACGCGCAATATACGTATCTCTGGATATGTGGGGGCCTTATCTAAAAGCTGAACACCACGGGAGAGAACCTCCCAGTCAAACCAGCGTGCAAATGTTTCAAAGCTTCGGCAGTCAGAGCGGTACGAAAATGCGTACAACCCTGGCGGGTTATGGTGAATATCTTCGTTCTGCACGCGCGTTGCCCAATAAGGTGATAGCGCAGGGCGAAACTCAAGATCGGAAATCGACGCTAGGTTATCCATCGCTGATTGAGCTTCAGTCGATGACATGGACGTTTTGACTTCGATGACTGCGTAAACGATCTCTACCGGGAACGCCTTCCGGAGGAAATTCGCCTGGTTTTCAGAGTCGTAGATGACGATGTCAGCTTGCTTGCTGACTTTCCCAGAGCGGTCAATTACTAACGCATTTACTTCTACTCCGTACTTGCTGGGTAGAAATTCTCGGATTACAGCTGCCAATGCGTTTTCATTTTCGGACCCCTTCAACCCGCTGTGCGGTAGCTCTCGATTGAACAAGAGCGCGTCAGCTTCCAGCTTGCTATATACGCTGGCGAAGTAATGGTCGAGGAAATTTCTGTCTCCTTCAGTTGATGCGTCCGGCAGCCCACCAAAATTAGGGGGAATTGTGGATGACATCGTCAAGCTCCTTGTCTTCTGTCCATAAGAAGCAGCTAGCTTAGCTGCTTTGACATTACGAAGCCTCACTCACGGGGGGAATCCCAGATTACCGCTGGGGACCCTGAGGTTTTCTTGAGTACACGGGGCATGAAACCCGCGGGATTGAGTTAGTGGAAGGCATTGGAAGTTACTGAAATTTCAATCGTTGAAATTGAAAGGACCTTGAAGAAAAAGGGCCATCGTTACAGCTTCGGTAAAGGTGGCTGTATCTGTTGCTGATAGTGAACACCTGCATGGCGTCAACTATGGTCATGGGTGTCAACCACGTCAACCTGTCAACCGACGTAGGAAAGACTGCCGCTAACACGATCCGACGGGTTTCCTACCCCGTGCCAAAACAGACATGCGCAGGGACCCCAGCTATCTAACCAAAGCCAGAGCATGATCGATGTCACTTCGCTGGAGGAGCGATAATAATGGGGTTCGGGGGATACCCTACTAAAACCGTGTTACGCGTGTTACGCACGTTACATATCATCTTAACTATATGATTTTAATTGATTTATGTAGCGTTACACAGCTGCCCTGCGTTTGCCCATAGTCGTGTTACATGGCAATTAGGTGTTACACCAAATGAATGCTCTGTGAGGAGCGGTTTGTGATGATTAAGGCGAAAGTCATGGACCTAGAGCCTTTCGCTCAGATAGGTCGCTATTGGACCAAAGCGGCTATTGACTGTCGAAAAAGTCGGCGGTTGTTCACTGCGCATGGAATATCAGGATCACCCCGCCTCTCAAAACACCACATAGACCGTTGCTGCTTTTGATCGGTGATCAGTACACTGAGACGAGTCTAACGGAGCTGGGGACAAGGAACGATGGCAAGCCCAACTGAGATACCCTTCGAAACGGCAGAAGAGCTGCTGAATTTCGTTTCCCCCCTAAACCCTATTTGGGATTCTGGGCAATATATCTTCAGGGGACAGCCAAGCGATGGTTATAAGCTCACACCGTCGATATTCCGTCGCGGTGAGGGCTCGTTTGGGCATGGCTCGCCTCGAAAAGCATTCGCAGACACCGTTTCTAGGCAGATTCACTACGAACTAGAAGTTATCAGCAGATTTCTAAACGGCTGTGATCGGTCGGGTCTTGTTGTGCCGGGATACACGAAGGAAATCAAACGACGGCTGGCCAATGAGCGAGAATCCTTCCTGAGTGCGCACCGGTTGTGGCCCCAACCGGAGATGCACGAAATAATGGCTGTCGCCCAGCATTACGATGTACCCACTCGGCTGCTCGACTGGACCGAAAGAAGCTTTGTCGCCTGTTACTTCGCAGCTTCTTCCGCCAGTTTTGAAGTAGACAGTGGCAAGATACCAAGAATAGCCATCTGGGCATTGGACACTACACATTCGAATGACTGGGAAACGGTGTCAATCATTAGAACTCCAGGCGGCACAAGCAGAAACCAAGCCGCTCAGTCTGGATTGTTCACTACGCACAACGTCAGAGCGCCAAGCTTCACAGACTACCATCAGCCAGAAGCACTAGAAGCCGTTCCGGAGATTTACGGGGAAGGCAAAACGGCAAGTTCAATTTTCAAAATCACATTACCGTTATTCGAAGCTCCCACTTTGCTACTGCTCTGTTCAAAACTTGGGGTTGATGGATCAACTCTCTTCCCCGGTTATCACGGGGTAGCGAAGAGCGTACGGGACTGGGCTAATGTTGAGGTAGGTGTGAGGATGTCTCAATCAGCTATAGACCAAGCTAACGCTGATAGCTACGAGAGCGATCCAGACTTTCATTGAGCGCAGATAAACCAATGAGTCGTCTTTGGTAAGGAGGACACAAATGAGCGCCAGCTTCCGGCTCAGAGTGTTTAAAAACGCTTCGTTACAAAAGTGCGTGCCTCGATAGGCGATTCCCAGTCCGGTTTGAGTACCTTTCGAGAACGTTTTTATAAAGCCTCGGCCAAAAGCAGCCATTCATCGAAGGAAGCTTTTAGTCCCAAAGCCAAATCAGGCGAGAGCGCGACTTTGGAAGGGGCGGTGAGTGGAGTGAACTCATAGTACGCCCATCCCACTCACCCAATCCTACAATTAATTTTTAGTACCTCTCCCAAATGCCTACGATTTCAAGATATCCGGTTAGGAACAGGACATTAGGCTTCAGTAAGGAGAATCTCAATGATGCAAGGCTCTGAGATGTCATCAGCGACACGCAAGCGACCTATTTGCCGCAACGGAAGGCCAGCGGCACCATGGGAGCTTCCATGACCGCAGAAGAATCCAGCGAGATGCTGGAAGGCCTGTTTAAACTGGTCAAGGAGATCCGGCCGGTGGCCTCACCCAGAACTCGGCTTTCACCTTACGAGACTAAAATGCTCCGAGACCAGGGTGTAACTATCACTGATCTTGGTGACTATGCGCTGCTGACTGAAGGCCGTAATTACGGCCGAGTCGAGCATTACATCGAATGGCTGGCCGAACAGGCGGATATCCCTGCACGCACCTTGCTGTACAGGCCGAAGCACATTGGTGATGACACGTTTGGCTTCTTCGGCTTTCAGGTGGCTGACGCAGTTGGACTGCTCGTTTACATGGAACAGCTCGGAATCATGGTCTCCGCTGCGCTTTTGGTGGAAGAGCTTCTTCCTGGACTTGAGAAGCGCACGCTGCTCACAGAAACCGAGCATTCGATTCTGACCTATAAGTTTTGGACTGGCAGGCGTCTTATAAGCGTCCGGTCAACTGTTAAACGTGTGCCGGGCGCTAATTCTGTGGAGACATTCCGGAGCCCTACGGGTTATCGCTACAAGATGGTTAGACAGGATGGTCTCGCACTATACTTAGAGGTCAGGGGCCCCAAGCATCGCGAGCTTAAGCACGAAAGTATTGAATGTGACTACTGCGGCTTGTCGTATCTGTCCAACACGCGGGCGGATACTAGAATGCATCGACAAGTCCATCGCCGAGCCGCGCAATTGCTCGATCCAATTCCGAACTCCAGATTTGCCAAACGCCTGTCTTTAACTGACCAACCCATAACTGTCGACTCCAAGGCTCCGATGTGGATGCAGAAAGAGGTGTATAGGCGTGCAGTCAAATTCAAGCGTGAATTTCGGTACGATTTCGTACAATGGGCAGGTGACGATGTAAATCCGGTGAAGAGTGGCTGGCACGGTTACCTGTTCCCGGCCGGACCAGACGGCACCATCGCGGGTGCATGTGCTTTCTCGAATGAGCATCCGGGACCGGGCGGCGTAGAGTGGACGCTTGCATGGGTATGGATTGCACCAAAATACCGTGGTGAAGGGCTGCTTACCGCGCATTGGCCTTGGTTCGTGGAGCTATACGGTAATTTCTTCATCGAGCCTCCATTATCCGAAGCAATGCAGGGATTTGTTCGCTCGTACGGTACCGAGAGTCAAATAGCACTTCTGTTCGTTTAAAAATCGCATCATGAGGTTGATGAGTGAATTAGGCGCTTCAGTTTACTAAGATGCCTGAATATACTTGTGCATCGATATTAATTTACGATTATATGAAAATTCGACTAGGGGGTAGTTGTGGATAATTACAATCGCAAAGATTTTTTCACAAGACCGCACCTTGACCATAGGCGCCACTTACCCGATCTTGAAAAGCTACAATATCAAATCGATGAGGAACTTCATAACATAAGTTTAGATGGTGCTGGGTCCTTTAAGTTTGTATCAAAAATATGTTGCTACACCACTGCAGATATAATTTCTGATCTAAATGTTGCAATAATTCAGAGTTTAAAGATTGGAAGTTATTCTGCTGCCGAAGCGCTTTCGAGGTCTTCACTTGAAAACTCAATAAATCTGATTCTATTTAGCCAAGATCCTACATCAGGTAGAGCAAAGTCCATACTGCTAAATTATCTAAAATCTTCCAAGATTCGGGCGCGAAAATGGCATCGTTATGCAAAAGAAAGTAACAACATTGAATCTATCGAAAGGTCAAGTGATTTTGAGCAGTCGTTGGAGGTCATGGAAAGTCTATTCAGTGACCTAGATCCTAAGGCGGTCAAAGGTTGGCCTGACGCATGCAGTAGATTTAGAGATGCTGGATTCGAGCATTTCTACCACATATTATTTGCTCCTGCTTCGGATTCTATACATGGCTTCAGCAATGATATATTTAATCGTTTCTTGGGTGAGAAGCTACCTATTAGTGAGGAGGAAAGAACAGAGTACTTAGAAGGGCAATTGGCGGAGAAAATTTCTTTCGCGTACTATCTTGCTACGAACTCGGTTCTCTTTTATTGCGTTGCTGCATCTCATATAGCCGACAGGGCTGAGAATGAAGAGGCGTCTAAAAAATTCCAAACTATTGGTAACGCGCTGGGATTGATGATAGTGGAGCATGAGACGTTGACCAAAGCTTGTCTTGAAAACATCAAAGAAAATAAGTGCAGTCGGGAAATGCGGTAATTCGAAGTTTGTAAAATCGCCGCTTTCATGTTGTTCGTTTTAGTCCCGCACTGTTAGGCAGTTTCAAGTTGGCTCCTAAGATATCTCCAACTCCGCTATCTTGAAATTTATAGAGTGCAAATGAGGCTAGTATTTTTTAACTAAATCTAAGGTGATCTAATGAGTTTTTGGAGAATTCAAGTCACCACACATCTTGTATTGAGTTTAAGGCGCTTACGATATATAACCACATACAAAACATTCCATCTGGCCGTTGAAGTTTCTTTTTTCTTGCAGGGTTTGCACAAAGGCATCGGTCCATTTGCTGTCAAAAAACTCACAGCTAGAGAGTATTTTGTAGCAATTTGGGCACTGTGCAGCTGATAATCGTTTGTCATATTTAAAAAAACGCTTGGTGTCAGTGGGGTTTAGTCTATTTATGACTAGAGAAAGCTCCCGATGAATTGCCATATGGATATATGAGTCGTTTTCATTTTCTGGTTCAACTCCTATTCCCACACCATGCTCGGGCGAACGATTTAAGTAACTGACTCTAGACTGTATCCAGCAGTTCTTGCCTACGAGATACTCATGGCACTCCAGTATGGAGCGGGCGAGACTGGCGGGCTCTACAGATAGCGTCTTATCAACGGTATGCATGATTTTGTTTCTCATGGAGCGCATTTCATTAAACCATTGCTTGAAGTCATCCGTCAGCCGTTCAGCTGAGAAGGTGTTGTGTATTTTTAATAAGTCTTGGGCGTCTAATGTTCTGAACTCACTAAAGCTTATGTCACTTATGTCGCTTTTGCGTGGTAGCGATCGTGGATCTAATGAGATTAGTAGATAAGGAGATATAGATAATATTTTAGCTTTTAAGTAAAACTCCACCGCATGTTGCACCATCGCTAAGGCTGATGTAAGTTCTGGCTTTGCGTATAACCAATATTGACTTATGGCTTTTTGTTCCGAGCCTAAGTCCTCGAAAACTTCATGATTCTGAAGAAGTTTTGTTAGGCTATTCCATGCGCCATTAATTAAGTTCTCGGCGGATGTGTGAAAATCGTTTGAATCGGGAATGTCAGTTAGCATGCGGACATGGCCTTTAAGTTGACGAGCAACTTACGAACTATCATCAAGTTAGTAATTTCTTGAGCGTTGCTAGAATAAAAATAGAATACCGTCTAGCCGATCGTCGCTCGTGATTAAGGGTCGATTACCCAAAGTTGCCGGTAACGCGGCGCAAGAATGAGGTGAATGATTTGCAAGCGAAGACCTCTGTCCTATGCCACCATGGCGCGAGCTGTGCTCTCGAGCTTTTCTAGAAAGAAGCTTAGGATTTCTCTGCGGGCACATGGACCCGACGTGGGAGTCAGGGCCAGGAACTCACCTGCGGAGATGGTGGCGAGAGGTGCCGTAAGTAAAAAATGAACTACTATGGTCTGGAAGTCTTTTGCGCTCTCGGTAGAGTTATGAGCAATGTGATTTCTGATTTTTTTGGCTTGTTGTAGGTGAGATTGCGAACCAGCAATTGCCGATCTAATTGGGTCTCCGCCTATTATGTAAGTGTCAGCGCGTTTGATGACAATCTGCGGACTAGTCCAGTCTAAAAAAGGCTGCGATGAAGTAACTAGTGCGCGTGCATGATCTCGATTTACCGGTCTTACATGTGAGTTAACTTGAACGCCCCCTATAGTTTGCTCCCCTGTAAGATAGGATATGAAGACATTTTCAAGAAGATTCTCATAAGCGCGATAAAGTCTCAGGAAAATTGCTTCATATAGCAAGTGTCGTTCAGAATCAAGCATGCCTGTAGCTGCTGTATTGGCTTTCTGTCTAAGAGTAGTAGCTACACTGACAGCCAACAAAAAATCATTGAACTCATCCGTGATTGGCATGTTTGCTATACCGCCTCAAAGAGCTTTTGGCAAATGAAGGTTGTGCGCGATTTTCGAGTAGATAAGTCTGTTGTCGCTCGACGAGATGCGTCAATGAAATCGCGGTATTCGTCATTCGGTGGAAGAGCATCCTTGGCAGTAACTTCATCATAACGAGCACTTACTTCATCCAGGGCATTTCTAATTTGACCGATGTTGGCTGTGTTTATGACAGCTCGAGGAGTTGTGTTTAGGTCTCGAAGTCCGAACAGGCAATGAGCGATTGAAGTAAAGAGAGTATAGAAAAAGTGCACACGATGAAAATTCGTTTGACTTAGTTCGTTCGCAGGGTAGATGGCGCCAATGACTGACATTATCTCATCAAATTTTGCTGCGGCATCCCCACTTTCTTGTTCGTTATCGTCGTATTTTTTATAATAGGTTGGAATGGATTTTTTAGGTTGTATTCCTTCGATTAATGATCCTAAAAGGTCTGATGATAATTCGGCTTCAGCCATCCTGGTTACTTCTTTCTCTGAAAGAACGCTAGCCTCGATCCAGTAGCTTACGTACTTAAAACCTAAACTGTAGGCAGCTTGTTTGTAATATCCAAGGTACTGGGCATTCAGTAGTTCTTGTGGATTTAATTTTACTGAGTAGGTGTTAAGTCTGGCAAATACATCCAAAATATCTTCGAACGTCAAGTCGAAAAGCATGTCGACGCCGATTTCATATTTCAGAAACTCAGACTGCACGTCTTCTGGTAGATCGTTGAATAGCAGTGCTGCGTAATCTTTGTTGTGCGCTCGAGATACCTTGAAGTCACCGTTAATGTATCCTAGGATCGCTCTGAGACGTTGCTGTCCATCAACAACTGTTCTTACATTCCTTCCAACGTTTAAAGTTTGCGTAATCAAGATTTTAGGGATTGGCTTTCCGCGTATTACAGTGTCAACTAGATAGGATTTTGCTTTTTCAGTCCAGACGGAGCGGCGTTGAAATTTAGGAGATAACTCGAGCAGGCCCGTTTGATGCCACTCGACAAAATCTGAAATGTTGTAGGCGCGCGTGTCAAAGTTTTTCATTTTATAACTATCGTCCTGTTAGAAAATTGCTCTGCCTGACCAGATCATGACGATACCTGATTTTTTTCGTATTACACAGAGCCTGGAGTCTGGTAGGGAGTGTCGAGCGCTGCCACGGCACCTTTGAATAAGTGTCTATAGAGTTCATTTCAAAAGTCCTCCAGCGCCGGGTGACGTAAATGTATGCGACGTCTGCTCTTGGCCGAGGCGGTGTAAAAACGTTTTCGAGCGCGACAGGTACTCACCACCGGACTGGAAATCGCGCATCTGCGCGAAATCCACATCTGCTGACGTGCCGCTAAATGTCAGATTCAACGTAGACGCGCGCACTTCAATCTTGACGAAGCGTTTTTACATGCGCTGAGCCGAAAGCAACCATAAGCCCAGGGTCGCCACAGACCAGAAGCCAAAGAGGTCTGACCCCTTGTTTGCAAGGATAGGATCTAGCGACGCGGAAGCTGTTGAGGCTTCCGCCTCTTAATCACCTGCGCTTTCTTTTGAGTTGGACATCAATGAAATCAAGCTCTGCCTTGATTGCATCAATCGTGAGCGTCTCAACCTTGGTGATTTTGTTTGCTCTTGCGTTGAGCTTTTTCATGCCAGCGATGCCGACAATTATCCCTTTTAAATGCAGCTTTCGGGCCCTTAGGTCATCAGGCATCTGAGTGCTGTTCTGTAGTGTTTGGTTCATGGTTAGACCGATGGTAGGCCCGAAGCAACCGGCCCTCGCCGGTTGTTTCGGGGAGGGTTTAGATTAGGCCGCCAACAGGTCAAGCAGGCTGTGTTGGTGTGAGCGTTCTGCAAGCTCGCGGAAGGTCCAGCTTCCGAAGTTTTCACCTTGCTCAGGGATTTGCAGCTTCAGCAGAGAAACCGGATCTTGACTAATCAGTCTTCGCGCAGCCCACAGCTTGCCGCCGGTCTCCAGCAGTGCTTTCGCCGCCTCATTCCATTGTTCTTCCAGCACAGTGTTCGCCAGGTGAGCCGCTTTGTTCTCGATCTTGGCGCGTTCTTTTTGTGCCTCTGTGATGTGCAGATCAATCGTTACCAGCTCTTGCTCCAGCGCTGTGATGATCAGTTGTTGGCGACGGTGATGTTCAGCCGCAGCCGTGAGGTTTTTTGCTGCCTTTTGAGCTTCCGCGTTAGCGGCTTTCTCGCCCTCCACGTCGCCCCAGGCGACAGCCTGCGCATAAGCGGTCGCTGCGTCCGTTTCAGCTTGGCGAGCCTTTGCCATGTCTTCCTGATCGCTCTGGCGAACTTGCTGCAACCTGGTCTCGATGCTGCTGCGCTTTTCGTTAAGCTCCATCTCGTCGGCTTTCCAGTTCGCAATGCCACTGAGGTAGCCCGCAGCCAAGCTCTCACGGTTCGCCAGAGCCTCGAGGCGATCAATTTTTTGATTCAGGAGATAGATCTCATGATCTCGTGAGTCGATGCATCTTTTGTGATCGTTGATTTCGTCTTGCACTGCCCGTTGACGGCCCTGTTGGATAATCTCGGGACTTTCCAGCGCCTCTTCGAGGGGCATTAAATCGCGCTGAATGCTCTCCACTTCGAGGGTCAGTTGGTCGCGGCGGTCTTTCAATTCTTGGATAGTGTTCATCTGTATTGTCTCTGGGTACTGCGGTTAATAGGGATGGTTGTCGAATGGCTGGCAAGGCCGGTAATGAGCCGGCGCTACCTCGATCAGCAGGCTCGCCGTCAGGCGGCCTTGGCCTCGCCTTCGTCCGTTCCTGGAACGGTCTTCACCACGTAGCAGCGCTGGGGCCCTAACCCGGGCAGACGGATCAAGCTGTAGGCCTTGCCGTCACTACCCGGCTCAAGCACGCCGCGTTGCAGCAACTCCTTGTTCACCGCACTGATGTTCATGCCTTTGAAGATCTCGGTCCTCCAGGCTTCAGGCAGTACGTAATAGGTGTTGGTGGTGTGCAGGGCGTCGCCCATGCCGTGTTCCAGCGTCTTGCGAAAGCCCAACCGATCAATCGTGCGCGGCCCGTGCTCATCGAGTTTGGCGGCGGCGGATTCCCAGCGGGTAAAGCGGCTTTCTCCAAACCGCTCGATGACCTGGCGCAGCCGCGCCAAGATCGCATCGCCCTCGAAGTTTCCGGCGCCGCCGCGTTCGGCCAGCCACGCATGCAGACACACCCGAGCGGCGGTCGTGGCTGTGCCATCCGGCCAGCCGGTAACACCAAAGGCGGTAGCCAACTCTCCGGCGGCGGCGGCGAGGCCGAAGCGAAGGGCGG